>JAKEGG010000001.1 GCA_022615965.1 Fusobacteriota bacterium | reverse complement strand
TGCTAGAATTAAACTGCAACATACTTTGCTACGCATGCTCCATTCAACCCACGGCTAAAGCCGGGCAAGCTCGGTATGGCTTTCTGGCGCAATTTCTGTAAAGAAGTCATCGATCAGATTGTAAAAGCTACGTGGTCTCCTTGTGTTGACAGCAGGTTTATTGCCTCCTCCAGGTATAATGTTTGTCATAATTCCCAACTCCTTAAATATTTTTTAGCACTCAATCAAGTCGACTGCTAATCTTAATTTAATTTTAATACCAAGAAGCTTTTTTGTCAATATTTACAGATCTCTGTTTGCTAAAATCAAAACTCCAGCAATAAGTAAGACAGCAATCAGCACTAAGGTGATCACAAAAGCACCTGTATAATCAGCCACCCCTGAATCACCTGCTAAAACACCTCCTAGGCTTAGTAAGGAAACAGGATTAAACTTAGCAAAAGATTCTTTGATATTTAATAGAAAAAGCAGCATAATACTAAGGCCACTAGCTAACATTACTCCAACCAGCTTTCTGATCCAGGTAGCAAAAAAGATAAAGAAAGTAACCAGCAAAAAGTAAAATAATAGTAAAGCAAAGACTCCAGCTATGATCTCACCACTTAAAGCTCCTTCAAAATAGATTGCTGCATAGATCACTGATACCAGAAAGCCGATCAGATAGCTTAAACCTAAAACCAAAGCAGCACCTATAAATTTACCAGCAACTATACTAAAGCTACTAAGACCTTTGGTTCTTAATAATTCGATAGTATTCTTATTAAACTCATCGGCCAGGATACCTCCATAGAGAATAATGACGACGATCAGGCCCATCTGACTCATATTTTTAAAAAACTGTAACCAGCTATCAAGATAAACCGGTGGAGGCAAAGTAATTGCAATACCCTCTGTTGCCAGAGTTTTAAGCAATTCTGGCATGAACTTTGCTGTAGCAGGACTAAGTAATCCAAAAACAATAAATACAGTGAGCAAAATGAAAAGCCTATATTGCCTTAGACTTTCTAACAACTCTTTTTTTATAAACACCATCAATTGTTTCATAAGGTCATCTCCATAAACACATCTTCCAGACTGGCTTTTTCTTGTAGATATTTTTTGATCATCAGCTTATTATTCAAAATATAGTTCCAGATTTCATCCATTACTATTTGACTCTCTTCTGTTTTTTCCGGTAGTGATATTTTTATCTCACTTTCAAGCAATTCATATCTATTATTCCTTGCCTGTAAAAATTCTATGAAGGATTCTTTATCTGCCTTCAAATCTAATTCCACTACAAGAATCGGTCTTTTACTACTGCCTTTTAGCTTGTCCATATCTCCCCAATATAGTATCCTACCTTCATGTAAAACAGCTACATCATCGCAAACCTCTTCAACATCAGATAAGACATGAGTAGAAAAAACTATTGTGGTTCTGGTTTTGATCTTCTTCATGAGCTCTAGAATGTCATGTCGGCCTATAGGATCAAGAGCTGAGGTAGGTTCATCACAAAGTAGAAGGTCAGGTTTTCCTAACATGGCCTGGGCCATGCCTAATCTTTGCTTCATTCCCCTGGAAAAGCTGCCTATCTTCTTATCTGCTTTAGTTAACTCAAATAGCTCCAGTAACTCCTTTATTTCAACCTCGATCACTTTTTTCTCAAGACCCATTATTTCTCCACAAAGTTTAAGATATTCTTTAGGTTTCAGGTAATTATAGAATTCCGGTACATCTGGCAAATAACCTACTCGTATTCCTTGGTAATTGAAGTTTTTTTCCAGCCTTTTTCCAGCCAAATATATATCCCCTCCGTCTTTGCTCAGCAGTCCCATTATGATTTTCATAGTAGTTGTTTTACCAGCTCCATTTCTACCAACAAAGCCTAAGGCTCTTCCTTTTTCTACCTCAAAGGTCACTTCTTTTATTACGACTGTTTTACCAAAGCTTTTTTTTAAGCCTTTTACTTCTAAAGCAAGCATTATCTTTTTCTCCCAAAAATCAAAAATGCCACTGGACCAATGATATTGAAAAAGACGATCACCAAAGCCCAGACCAACATACTACCTTTAACTTCCTCTGGGTGCTTAAATAGCTTGACTAAGGCTACTATCATCAAGATTAGTTCTAAAACTACTATGGGTATCAATATTGGTAACAATCCTTGTAATTCGTTTGTCATCATACACCTCCAAATTTTTATCTTTTGTCCCTCTATTTTAACACTTTTAAGTCTGGTTGGTTTTACTAATTTTACTTTTTATGCTATATTTTTATTTAGAGATATAAAGGTGGTGCATTTTCTTGAATAATATTTTAATCGGCTCTCTTCCTGCTACTGGTCAATATATTTTGCTGATAGTTGGCGGTATCATAGTAGCTGCTGCTGTGATCATCATAATTATGGCCTTATTTAATGGCAAAAGGAAGAAAAATGGTTCATCTGCTTCTTCTGAGGATGATAATATCATACTTGAGGATAAGGATCCCTATGGAGTAAATCCCGAGGATGACGATCAAGAATAAATATCGATGATAAAAAAGAAGGCTCCTCTGATAAAGTTTATCAGAGGAGCCTTCTTTTCTTAACTAAATATTTGAAAGGTTTTCTAGGAGTTTATTTATTTCTATTATATCTTTTTCTTATTCTAGTTGCACCTAATACAACTACTCCCGTAGCTATTACAGCTACACCCTTAACTATTTGTAAACTATTTCCTGTTTGTGGCAGATTCTTTGTAGCTAAGCCTCCACCAGTAACATTGACTATAGTACCAGGATTATTTGTACCTCCACTACCTCCTTCTCCACCAGTATCTCCAGTTCCTCCACCACTAGGATCTCTATAGGTATTAGTAACTGTAAGACCAGTTTCATCTTTGACATAAAATGGTGGTGTGTAATCTTCTCCATCAGCATTAACTTCTTTAACAAAGAAAACATATGGATCACCATTTTTATCGGTTTTTTCTATATCATCCCAGGTTACTGAAGTTACTCCATTTGCTAGTTCCATAATTGCAGCTTCCGGTATTGCCTCAGGTTCATTATCACCAAGCTGTCGATAAAGCTTAAAATAGATTTTTGGATGAGTATCAAGCTGGTCATCCCAAATTTTAGTAGCAGAAACGCTAAAAGTTTCAACTATATATGTGTTGGTAACCAGTAAGCCTGACTCTTCTTTAAAGTAGTGTTTAGGAGTAAAGTCATCTCCACTAGCATTTACTTCTTTGACACTAAAAATATATTCAACTCCCTGAGCATTGGTTTTATCAATGCCTTCCCAACTTACCTGTAAAACTCCATCAGCTAATTCTTTTATAGCTGCTCCAGGTACTGCTTCAGGTGTTCCCACTCCAATTTGTCTAAATATCTTCAGATAAACTGTTGGATGCTCTTCTGGACCATTGACCCAGGCTTTTTGAGCAAGCAAAGTGATTTTTTCAATAATAAATGTGTTAGTTACGGTCAATCCATTTTCATCCTTGGTATAGCCTTCAGGTGTAACTGGGTTACCGTTAACATCTACCTCTTTAACAAAGAAGGTATAGTCCTTTAAATATTCATCAGTTGTATTTATAGCTGTCCAACTCACTGAAGTAGTACCATTTGTTAATTCTTTAATAACCTGCCCAGGTACTGCTTCAGGTGCTCCAGTCCCAATTTGCCTAAATAGCTGTAGATAAATGGTTGGGTGCTCCACTGGTCCATCGACCCATACTTTGTTGGCTGTGATATTATCAAGTGGGCAAGGTACAACTTTGTCAGCAGTTAGGAAAGATTCTGCATACAACTCGTATGGATCAGTTATCTCTTCAGGTAAATCTGTAGCTCTGGTTTGCAACTGGAATGAAATTGAACTTCCTGCAGGCATATAGCTAATCTCTACTATTACACCACTTCCTGTTACAGTTTTAACGATATTATCTTGTCCCAGGTATTTTTGTGGAACATTTCCGCTGTACATATCAATATATTGTTCAAACTCATCAGCAAAGACATTTGGTACCGCACCATGTACTGCAGAGGTATTTACTAATTCCCAGTTGTATGTTCCTGGCACAACTGGAAAAGTTAGAACAACGTTATATAGGTCACTACCTGTTCCTAACAACTGATCAAATTTTAGTGAGTCTCCATCTCCTGATACTTCAATCAAGAATATTCCTGGTTGATCTCCATCAGTTGGTAGTACTAAAAGCCTTCCTGTTGGACTGCTTCTGCCAAACATTACATCATCTCTACCAGGGTTTTGATATAATTCAACGTTAGTTAAATCATGCCACTGTATTGGTTCTGTGCATACCTGCTGGGGGGCAGGTGTCGCCAGGATGAACACAGGTGATAACAAGGCTACGATTATAAATACAAAAGCTGATAGGATAATTGTTTTAATTGTTTTAGTGTTCATCATAAATCCTCCTCTCCTTGAGTATGATGAAAATATCATCTCCTCTTTATACTTATATTATATTCCTTAAATTATAAAATTCAAATGTTTTTTATTAAGTTTGTTTATATTTCTAAACTTTATTATTTAGCTTCTTGAGTTTCTTCCAGCTATTTTTCAGATTGATTTTGTCAGTTTCTCTCAAACCTAGTAGCATTGTTGTTTAAAATTTTAAGTGTCTCTTTTAAAGTAAATAACATAGTATTGATAAAATATTGACAGTATCCCTATAATCCCTTAGAATTTTAATTAACAAGCTTTAAGGAGATAACTTATGAACGCTTTAATGCAAAAACTTAAAGAAGTCGCTCAATCGATTATTCCCATAATAGCCATAGTCATAATTCTGGATCTGGTGTTGCTAAAGCTGCCATTTACGCTTCTATTGAAGTTTTTCATAGGGGCGTTTTTGATTTTTTTAGGCCTTTCATTATTCCTGGTTGGTGTAGAAAACGGGTTAACTCCTATTGGTCAAGAGTTAGGTAAAAAATTAACTAAAAAAAACAATCTGTTACTTATACTTCTCGCTGGCCTTGCCTTAGGCTTTATTATTTCTATCGCAGAATCAGACCTTCATACCTTAGCTAATCTAGTAGAATTTACTACATTAGGACAGATAGATAAATATCTGGTGATATTCGGAGCTTCCATCGGAGTAGCTGTTTTATTGGCAATAGGTATAATCAGAATCGCGAATAACATTAGTTTAAGGTTTGTTTTACTAGTACTATATGGTATTATCCTGATTCTTGCCATATTTGTGCCAAAAGAATTTATTCCTATTGCCTTTGATGCTTCTGGCGCCACCACAGGAGCCATGACAGTACCCTTTATTCTCGCTATTGCCTTTGGGGTATCTCAGTTGAAAAAAAATAGTCAGTCTGCTGAAAATGATAGTTTAGGTCTTGTTGGACTAGTCTCTGGAGGCATTGTTATTGCTATTCTTTTACTGGCTTTTCTTAAATTTTTAAATATTAGTTTTTTTTCAACTTTCTTGGCTCCAAATGATTTTGGAGATATAAGTTTAACTTTAATGGTTCAAAAATTACAAACTATCTTAATAGAAATATTTCTAGCACTTTCACCAATAATATTGATCTTTTTACTTTTTGTCAGAGATGTTTCTAAACTATTGTTTAAAAAACATCTTCTTGGTTTAATTTATACCTATATAGGTATGGTGCTTTTTTCTATAGGAATAAATTATGGCTTTATGCCTTTAGGTAAAGAAATCGGAGAAGGGATATATTCTACAAATCAGTTTCCTTTGTTGTTATTGATCGCCTTTATTCTAGGCTTTGTTACTGTATTATCTGAACCAACAGTTCATGTATTAACTAATGAAATCGAAGATATAACCAGTGGCTACATACCAAAGTCTGCAATTTTACTCTCTCTTTCTATTGCGGTCGGATTAGCTGTTGTCCTGTCTATGCTTAGAATAACCATTAATGGTCTGGAGTTATGGCATATCTTATTACCAGGCTATCTTTTTGCCTTTGTACTTTCCTTTTTTTCTCCAAAAGTTTTTGTTGGCATGGCTTTTGACTCAGGAGCTGTTGCCTCTGGTCCTATGACAGTAACCTTTATAATGGCTTTTTCTCAAGGAGTAGCAGGCATGCAAGGTGGCAGCAATCTTATATACAATAGCTTTGGCTTGATTGCCCTGGTAGCGATGATGCCAATAATCACCTTGCAAATTCTAGGGATAATCTTTAAAATAGTATCTACCAAGGAGGCAAAAAATGTCAATAAATAGTACACATGATGATTTTGAAATACTCTGGGTCGTAGTCAATGATGACTTAGGTCATAAAGTGCTTAAAACAGCCTATAAGCACGGTATACTTGGAGGCACCATAATGTTGGCCATGGGCTATCTTAAAGGCAAGCTGCTAAGGCTTCTGGAGTTAGATGAGGTTAGAAGAGAAGTAGTGATGATGGTTACCAATAAAACAATTGCCGCTACCTTGCTTCCAGTCCTGGAAAAAGAGTTCCATCTAAATAAGCTTTACCATGGATTGGCTTTTAGTGTCTCGGTAGACAGTTTTCTCGGTAAATGCACCAAGCAACCTAACATTATTGTCAATAGAAGAAAGGACAGTGATCGCATGTATAATGTTATCTTTGCCATAGTTGAAAGAGGTCGTGGAGAAGAGGTCGTGGAAGCAGCCTTAAAAGCTGGCTCTAAAGGAGCTACCATTATCAATGCCAGAGGCTCTGGAGTAAATGATACCTGCAGGTTGTTTGCTATGGAAATAGAAACCGAAAAGGAAGTAATCATGGTAATAGCCAACAAAGAGGAAACTCAAAAAGTAGTGCTAGGTATCAGAAAACTTATTGATATCGACAACCCTTGCAGCGGTGTTGTTTTCGTTCAGGAAATAGATCAGATTTATGGCGTGTTTTAAGGAGCCTTAAAATGATATGATACTTCCAAAGTAGACAGTCTAATTAATTAAAACAGACTATCTACTTGGAGGTATTTTTTTATGGGAAGAAAATTAAAGTATAGCAAAGA
>JAKEGG010000063.1 GCA_022615965.1 Fusobacteriota bacterium | reverse complement strand
TTATACCCCTTTAAAATAGTATGTCCTAATAAAATAATATAGGAACGTATCGATAATTGTCAATTCGTTCCTAGCTTTCTCTTATATTTAAAACGAGCTTTTTCTGGCCTTTTAATAGTTCAAGACCTTCTTTGGTTATCAATATTTGTTCATCAAATTTACTGTTTTGTTTTTTTTCCAGGTAGCCATCAAGTTCTAATCTGGCAGTTAGATAGTAAATGAATTCTTCTCTTTCCTTTTTCAAAAGTCCATATACTGATAGCTGATCCAGGTATTTTTCTTTGACCTTGGCAGTTTTCTTACCTTTTAAAATAGCAGTTATAGTCCCACTGCCATAATAGCCTTTGGTATGATAAACAGTGGACAGGATCATCTGGGCTTCTTGGGTAGCATCTCTTTCTTTGAAGCTACCTAGACAGTTGCCACAATTGCCACAATGCTCTAGTTCTTCTCCAAAATGTTTTAGCAGCACAGCTTTATAACATTTTTCTGTATGGGCAAAATCAGTGATTTCTTTAAGCTGGGCTTTTTTTTCCTCTAATCTCCATTTAAAGTAAACTCTTTCCTGACCTAAGGCTTTATTGACTATTACATCCTTTAGTCCAAATAAGAGAATACAGCTACAAGGCTGGCCTCCTCGCCCTCCTCGTCCTATTTCCTGATAGTAGCTCTCAAGATTGGCTGGCATGTTGTAATGGATGATAAAGGTTAAGTCTTCCTTGTCTAAGCCCATGCCAAAGGCATTGGTGGCGATCAGGACCTGGTATTGGTCATTGAAGAATTCGTCTTGGACTTCTTGTCTTTCTTTTTTTTTCAGGCCGGCATGGTACATGCCAGCTTGAATATTATTTTCTCTTAGCTTCTTGTAGATTCTCTCTACCTCTCCTCTGGTATTACAGTAGACTAGTCCTCTGTCTGTTTCTTTCAGGTTTTTAAGATAGCTTAACAGGTATTTGCCTTTGTCCTGATAGAGTTTGACATCTAGGTAGAGGTTTGGTCTGTTAAAGCTGGTTTGGTAGATTTTAGGTTCTCTTAAATCCAGAAGCTTGATTATATCCTCTAAAACCTTTTGATTGGCTGTTGCCGTAAAGGCCGAGATAGTTGGTCTAATGGGAAGTTCCTTTAAAGCTAAGGCTATTTTCTTGTATTTTGGTCTGAAGTCATGGCCCCATTGGGAAATACAGTGGGCTTCATCGATAGCTATATGATCTATAGCCAGGGTTTTGACTACTTCCTTAAAGTCTTCGGAAAAGAGTTTTTCCGGAGCAAGATAGATTATCTTATAGCGATCGTCGATTATGCCTTCTATGGCTTCTCTCATGTTTTTGGGGGTCAGGTGGCTGTTCAAGGATATGGTTGGCACCCCTCTTTGGTTCAGGGTATCTACCTGGTCTTTCATGAGGGCCACCAGGGGTGAGATCACCAAGGTCAGATTCTTTGTTAGTATTCCTGGCAATTGGTAACATAGGGATTTACCAGTTCCTGTTGGTAAAATCCCTATGGTGTCTTGTTTATTTAAGATGCTTTTGATTATTTCTTGTTGAGGCTTGCGAAATTCCTCGAAGTTATAGTAGGCTTTTAAGGCTGCCTTTAGTTCCTGGTCCTGCAATTTTTATTCAGTCTCCTTGTTTTACTTTTTTGTAACGCTCTTTATGAGGTCTGAGGCCAGGTTTTTTATACCATCCAGCCCTCCGGCTATTCTGAAGCAATTGATTATGGTTAAGATAGCTACCAGTAGATCCAGGACTATGCTGATCATAATAAAGCCTGTTGATACTTCTGCAATAAGGATGTAGGCTATGATAATTGCCTTTAAGAGCAAGCTGGCTATGATATTTTGTTTGATTATCCTGTAGGTTTTCTTGGATAGCTCTATGCTTTTGTGGATCAGGCTTAAGTCTTCTTGTAATAGTACAACATCTGCTACTTCGGTCACTCTGTCCAGATTGTCTTTATAGAAGGCCAGGCTCACATCTGAGGCGGCCATTACTACAGCATCTGATATCGTGTTTCCCACATAGCCAACAGTTCCTTTTTTTAGTCTTTGTTTTTCTCTTTTTATTTTGTTTACCTTATCATCTATGTTTAGTTCTCCATAGATATTGCTGATCTTAAGTGGTGCCAGTACTTCTTTGGCTCCTTGTTTTCTTTCACCGGTCAGTACTCCAACTTTGGTTACTTTAAGCTGATTTAGTTTTTCGATTACTTCAATGCCTTCTGGTTTGATTTCTTCTTCTAAGGAAATGGAGCCAATGTAGTTTCCATCTACTCCTACGTGGACCTGCATGCCCTGGTAGTCGTTTATGACTTCTATTTCGTTTTCATAGAGGAAATCTTCTGTGCCTACTACGATTCTTTTGCCTCCATAGCTAGCTATGGTGCCTTTGTTGGCTATTTCTTCGAAGCTTTCTATTTTTTGGGTATCGAATTTTGAGCCTTCAGCTTGTCTTATTGCTTTGCCTATAGGATGGGTTGATTTAAGTTCTCCTATGGCTGCATATTTTAAGATATGTTCTTCCTTGGTATTTTTATAGGGAATTATTTCCTTGATGGCATATTGGGCTGTGGTCAATACTCCTGTTTTAGTAAAAAACAGGGTTTTTAGTTTCCCCAGGGCATCTATGGAGCCTGAGTCTTTGATCAGGATTTCCATTTTTTTAGCCAGGGTCAAGGCGTAGTTATAGGCTATTGGTGTTGATAGCAGCATAGCCCAAGGGCAGGATATAGCTAAGAGCACTAGTCCTTTATAGATGAATTGTGATGGATTATCGGTTATAAAGGAGGTTACTATTAAAATGCCTGCCAGTATTCCTGTGCTTATTATGAATACTTTGCCTATTTTTTCACTGGTTTTGGCGAAGCCTTGTTTTTGTTCCATGGCTTCTTCGGTTTTGGTTATTAGTTCTTTGACTATGCCTTCGTTGTAGTCCTTTAGTACTTCGAGCTTTAGTGGTTTATCCAGGTTGATACAGCCGCTTAGGATCACATCTCCTGGTTTTACTTCTTGCTGGTAGTTTTCATTGGAGATGATGGACATGTCTATGTTAGATATGCCTTCCAGCACCTTGGTTTGTAAGGGGATTATTTCTCCTGCTCTTACTACTATGGTGTCTCCAATTTTGATTTTTATGATCGGTGTTGGCAGGACTACTTTGTCTTTTAGCTTGTAGACCAGTGTTTCATCTTTGTGTAGTGTTTCTACTACCTGGTTTTTGGCTATTTGTGAGGCTTTGTTGACAAAGTGGTTGGCAATGGTATAGATCACCAGGATAAACATGGCTTCCTGGTAGTCTTTGATTATGATGATGCCTGCTATGGCTAAAAGTACCAGTATAGATTCATTTAGTTTTTTTTCTTTGATTGTGTAGTAGACCTTGGTGATTAGTACCTTGCTGGCTAAGATTATGGCAGCTATGTAGAGGAGCCATTTGATGCTTTCTGGCACTATTGAACTGTAGCTGATGGCGTAGAGTAATATTCCTGTTAAAAAGAGGGCTACGTTTAGCTTGTTCAGCTTTTGTTCTGTGGCTACTATTCTTTCGGAGATTTTGATTTTATCATCATAGTTGTGGATGACATCCATAATATCTCTTAGTAGTGCTTTTTCGTTTATGTTGTCTTTGTAGATTATTTTTATTTTTTGTTGAAAGCTTTGGTAGGTTGCTTTTTCTACATCTGGCAGTAGGTTGATGTCTTCTATGGCTCTGTGTAGTATGGTGTCGCTTTCTATGTAGCTTATGAAGAAGTCTTTGGTCATGTTGTTCTCCTTTGTTTTAGTTCTTTTAATTATATCAAAGGGGTGATGGATATTAAAGACTTTGGGTTTAAAATATGCTATAATGCTTTACAGGAGGATTGGTTTTTGTTATGAAGAAGTTTTTTTTGATTTATAATAAGGATTCTAGTTCTGATAATACCAGTTCTATTTTGACTGATATTATTCCTGCTTATCAGGAGCGGGGGATTATTGTTACTCCTTTTTGTCTGAATGTAGGGGAGAAGGAGGATTTTTTGCCTCTGTTGCAGACTGGTGGTTTTAGTGGGGTTTTGGTTTCTGGTGGTGATGGGACTGTTAAGTCGGTGCTGAGTTTTTTCTTGAAGCATGGTATCGATTTGCCTATTGGTTTGATTCCTGCTGGTACTTGTAATGATCTGGCTAATAGCTTGGGGTTGCCTAAAAATAATCTTGAGGCTGCTTTGGTTCCTTTAAGTGAGCGTGTCAAGGTTATTGATATTGGGGTCATTAATGGTGATAGTTTCTTTTTTAGTAGTTGTGCTGGTGGTTATTTTATGCCAGATGATACTGATTATTCTCCTAATTTTTTTAAGAAGTTTATTAAGAAGTTTGCTTACTATATGAGGGCTGCTCTTCGTATTAATCGATTTAAGCCTTTTGATCTTAGTCTTAGTGTTGATGGTGAGCTTCATAGGTTTCAGGCTATGATGTTCGGGGTGGCTACTGGTTCTCAGGTGGCTGGTTTTGGTAATATTTTAAAGCAGGCTGAGCTGGATGATGGTTTTCTTGATGTTTTTGTGATTGATAATTGTTCATATTATCAGGCGCAAAGGATCATTATTGATATTATTCGTGGTAAGTTTGTTGAGCATAAGCATGTTTACTATTTTAGTGGTTCTTCTATTTATATTGATGGTCCTGCTCTTTTGCCTGTGGTTTTTGATGGTGAAGAGGGGGATAAGTTGCCTCTTGATATTGCTATTTCCAAGAAGAGAATCAGTTTGTTTTTTTAGCATCTATGAGAGTGGTTTCGTCCTGGTGGGCGGCGCGGTCTTCAAAACCGATGTTGGGTGGCGGTCCCATCCTTGGTAGGTTCGATTCCTATTCGCTCTCGCCATAAGCTCTAAAGCCCTTTATTATAGGGGGTTTTTTTATTTAAGGTTTACCAGCTGGTCAACTTTTAGTCATGTTTTTATCCTTTTATCACTTTACACTTTTTGTCTAATATCAAAGCATCTTAAATCTATCAGTAATGATGATTCAAGATGCTTTTTTATACTTACCTGTATTTCATTCTTTGTTAATAAATTGATATGTATCCTTACCTTATCCTGAATGGTATGTCTGATCTCTCACCAATTGGTAATCCTTCTCCTTTTGGCACTATGATTATCTTTATTGCTTCCATTCT
>JAKEGG010000015.1 GCA_022615965.1 Fusobacteriota bacterium | reverse complement strand
TTGATCACCCCAATAGCAATAGAAGAAGGCTTGAGATTTGCAATCAGAGAAGGTGGCAGAACAGTAGGAGCTGGAGTTGTTTCTAAAATCTTAGAATAATTCGTGTTTTTTTGATAAAATATACAGTGGTTAAAGAGCCAGTCTTTTGACTGGCTTTTTTATATAGTAACTGGTTGTATAATTGTGGTAGAAAGGATGTGTTCTTATAGGTAAGATTACTACAAACTTATGATTTGATCATATTGCTGAAGAATCGGTTGCTTACTATCTTGATGTTTTTGAAAACAGCAGGATCATCGAGACAACATACTATAGCAATGTCGGTAAGGAATATCATGGTATGGAAGAGGGTACGGTTTTGACTATTACTTTTGAAATTGAAGGGATGGAACTAGTAGCTCTTAATGCTGGACCTGAATTTAAATTTAATCAATCTAGACTATTACTGGAACAGGTTTTTGGCTGATGGTCGCCAGGCTTCTATGTGCGGCTGGTTAGAGGATAAGTATGGTTTGTCATGGCAGATCACACCTGTAGAATATTATGATTTAATGAGAAAGGCTGATAGGGAGCAAAGAGCAAGAATGGATGAAGAATTATTTAAGAAAGTAAAACTTGATATTGCCAGGTTAAAGGCTGTTTTTAATAATGAAAAGCTATAATGATTTTAAATAAAGAAGATAATACTAAATATAGGCGAGTGTAAAAGATAGAGGCATTAGTTTCTATCTTTTATTTTCAGCTATATAATATAGGAGTAATTCATTAATAATATAATATCATTTGTATTATTGACAATTAAAGAAAAAAGTCGTAATATTATTAATAAGTATAAATGCAAGGATGAAGACAAAGCCTATTATTTAGATGGTCTAGCGAGTGGAAAGATGGTGTAAGTTCCATACAGGTATAAATAAAAGGATATCACTTCTAGTAGTTGAGCCGAAAGTTATAGTAAGTTTGACCGTATGTGTACGTTATAACACTAGACATTGATTGATGTCGAAAAAGTAATAAATCAGGGTGGTACCGCGAATATCTCGCCCCTGGCGTCAAGCTTGGGAGCGGGTTTTTTATATTTAGGAGGAAAAATCATGAGTCTAACAATCTATTTAAACGGACAATTTGTCAAAGAAGAGGAAGCAAAAATATCAGTATTCGATCATGGCTTACTTTATGGAGATGGAATATTTGAGGGTATAAGAGCCTATCATAACCGAGTCTTCAAGTTAGATGAACATATAGATAGATTATATGAAAATGCCAATTCAATCATGCTTGATCTTTGGTTAAGTAAAGATGAAATGAAAGAAGTCATTTTAGAAACTTTAAGAAAAAATAATTTAAGAGATGCCTATATCAGGTTGGTGGTAACCAGAGGTTATGGAGATCTAGGTTTAGATCCAGCTAAATGCCCAAAGGCAACAATTTTCTGTATAGCTGCTAAAATACAGCTGTATCCACAGGAGCTTTATGATAATGGACTGGTTGTTAATACTGTTGCTACCAGAAGAAATACCAATGAATCTACAAATCCAAGATTCAAATCATTGAACTATTTAAATAATATTATGGCTAAAATCGAATCTAAGTTAACTGGGACTATTGAAGCTATTATGTTAAACAACGAAGGCTATGTAGCTGAGGCAACTGGAGATAATATCTTTATTATAAAGAAAGGCCAGTTGATAACTCCACCTACCTATGCAGGTGTCTTAGAAGGAGTAACCAGAAATGCAGTAATGGAATTAGCTGCTAAAAGAGGACTTGAAGTAAAGGAAACCTTATTTAGCAGGCATGATATTTATTCTGCAGAAGAGTGTTTCTTAACAGGCACTGCTGCTGAAGTGATCTCGGTGATCAAGGTAGATGGCAGGGTGATAGGAAGTGGAAAGCCTGGAGAGATGACTAAGAGCTTAACAGCTGACTTCAGGGAATTAACAAAAGTAGATGGTCCCTTGATTTTCAAGGACTAAAAAAGAAAGTGGTGTAATGATGCAAAGCGATAAAATGAAATCAGGAATAACCAAGGCGCCTCATAGATCTTTGTTCAAAGCCTCAGGTTTAACAGATGAAGAACTGAGAAGACCTATTATAGGTGTAGTCAATTCACATAATGATATAGTACCAGGACATATCAATCTGGACAAAATCAGTGAAGCAGTAAAAAAAGGAATACTTATGGCTGGTGGAGTTCCATTGGAGTTTCATACAATTGCTGTATGTGATGGTATTGCTATGAATCATACAGGTATGAAATATTCATTGATCAGCAGAGAACTAATTGCTGATAGTATAGAGGTCGTGGCTAATGCTCATCCTTTTGATGGTCTGGTATTTATTCCGAATTGCGATAAGGTAGTACCTGGTATGTTGATGGCTGCTGCTAAAATAAATATACCATCTATCTTTATTAGTGGTGGTGCTATGTTACCTGGTAAATATAAGGGTGAGAAAATCAGCCTGACTGATATGTTTGAAGCAGTTGGCAGTGTTGAAGCTGGCTTGATGAGTGAAGAAGAGCTAAGCTGTATGGAGGATAAAGCTTGTCCTACCTGTGGTTCTTGCTCTGGTATGTTTACTGCCAATTCTATGAATGTTCTGACTGAA
Organism: Fusobacteriota bacterium; assembly: GCA_022615965.1. Taxonomy (GTDB): domain Bacteria; phylum Bacillota; class TC1; order TC1; family TC1; genus WTXA01. The sequence continues at coordinate 22,416 of JAKEGG010000015.1, read as the reverse complement.
GTTGTAGGTATGGGTCTGCCTGGCAATGGTACGATACCAGCAGTTTATTCTGAGAGGATAAGGTTAGCTAAGACTGCAGGCATGCGAATCCTTGATTTAATTGAAAAAGATATTAAACCAAGGGATATCATGACTGAAGATGCTATCTATAATTGTATGGTTGCAGATATGGCATTAGGTTGTTCTACTAACACAGCTCTTCATTTACCGGCAATTGCTCATGCAGCAGGTCACGATATTGGCTTTAAGGAATTAAATGATGTTTCTAAAAAAACACCTCAAATCTGTAAACTGGCTCCTGCCAGCAGAGTTTTTATTGAAGATTTGTATGAGGCTGGTGGAGTAAGTGGTGTTTTAAAATCACTTGATAAAGAAGGTTTGGTTAAAAGAGACTGTCTGACAGTAAGCGGACTTACTGTTGGTGAAATAGTTGACAGAGCTTGTATCCTTGATGATGAAGTGATAAGAAGCAAGGATACTGCTTTTAGTAAGGATGGAGGTCTATCTATTCTTTGGGGTTCATTGGCTCCTGATGGCTCAGTAGTGAAAAAGGGAGCTGTTGATGAAGTGATGATGGTTCATAAAGGACCAGCTAAGGTTTTTAGCTCTGAAGAAGAAGCGATTATGGCTATCTATGGTAAGAAAATAGTAGCAGGTGATGTTGTAGTAATCAGATATGAAGGTCCAAAAGGTGGTCCGGGTATGAGAGAAATGCTTTCACCAACCTCGGCGATCATGGGCATGGGCTTAGGTGATAAGGTTGCTCTTATCACTGATGGCAGATTTTCTGGAGCTACCAGAGGAGCAGCAATTGGCCATGTTTCACCTGAAGCAGCTGAAGGTGGACCAATTTCTTTGGTTAAGGATGGAGACCTTATTTCAATCAATATACCAGAAAACAGACTGGATCTATTGGTGGATGATGCTGTTTTAGATGAAAGAAAAAAAGAGGTAGTGATACCAAATAGAAACTTAAAACCAGGTTATCTGAAGAGATATGCTTCTTTAGTGACTTCAGCAAATACAGGGGCGGTGTTTAAAGATGAGTAATGATATTTCAACTGAACTATTTAGTGGTGCGGACATTATATTGAAATGTCTTGAGGAAGAAGATGTAGATATAGTATTTGGCTATCCAGGAGGTGCTGTTTTGCCTCTATATGATGCTTTGTATAAAAATGAGAATATCAAGCATATATTGACTCGACATGAGCAAGGTGCAGGTCATGCAGGAGATGGTTATGCCAGAGCAACAGGTAAGCCAGGGGTAGTTTTTGCTACCAGTGGACCTGGAGCTACTAATCTGGTTACTGCCATAGCCACTGCTCAAATGGATTCTATACCTATGGTATTTTTAACAGGACAGGTTGCCAGAAGGTATTTAGGAAAGCAATCTTTTCAGGAAGCAAATATTATTGATATTGTTAAGCCAGTTACCAAGTATTCTTATCAGGTTAAAAATGTTGAAGATATAGCCAGGGAAATGAAAAAGGCTTTCAGAATAGCTAATACAGGTCGTAAAGGACCAGTTCTATTAGATTTTCCAAAAGATGTTACTGTTGATAAAACTATTTTTCATTATCCTGTTGAGGTCAACTACAAAGTTGACCGCTGGGGAGAAAGTGAAGGTAGATACAAGCAGGTGGCTGAGCAGCTTAAGTCTGCAAAGAAGCCTTTGATTTTTATTGGTGGGGGAGCACAGGATGCTGCTGATGAGGTTAAGGCTTTAGCTGAGAAAATCAAGGCTCCTGTAATCTATAGTCTGATGGGTAAAGGTGTACTATCTGATAATCATCCGTTAAATATTGGGATGATAGGTATGCATGGTACAGGTGCTGCAAATTATGCAGTTGCAGAGTGTGACTTGATGTTTGCTGTAGGTGTACGTTTTGATGACAGAGAGACAGGAGATGAGCATAATTTTGCCTTAAAGGCTAAGGTTATTCACCTGGATATTGATAAAAAAGAGTTTAATAAAAATGTTAAGGCTGCCATGCATCTCCATGATGATAGTGCTATCGGCTTATATAAGTTATTAAAGGTCATGAAGGATGATGACTATTCACATCAGCCTGAATGGATCGATACGATTTCCCGCTGGCAGAAGGAACATCCACTTATTTATGATAAAACTGGTTTATTAAAACCACAAGAAGTGATTGAGGCAATAAATTTTGCAAGTGGTGGTAAATCCTATATGACTACTGAGGTTGGTCAGCATCAGATGTGGGCCGCTCAGTATTTTAAGGCTGCCAGTGCCAGACACTTTATTACTTCTGGTGGATTGGGTACCATGGGCTTTGGTTTGCCAGCATCAATGGGGGTACAGTTAGCTAAACCAGAGGAAATGGTTATTGCTTTGGCCGGAGATGGTAGTATTCAGATGAATATACAAGAGTTAATGACTATAAGAGCTAATAATCTACCGATCAAGATTGTGCTACTAAATAATAGGAGCTTAGGAATGGTCAGACAGTGGCAGAAGCTTTTCTTTGAGGAAAGGTACTCTCATACCTTGTTTAGCGAAGATGATCAACCTGATTTTGTTATGTTAGCTAAGTCTTATGGTATCAAGTCTAGAAGAATAGATAAAAGGGAGAATTTAGTTGAAGAATTATCTGCTGCCTTTAATGAGGCTGGACCTCAGTTTATTGAGATGGTGGTAGATCCCGAGGAAAATGTTTTTCCAATGGTTCCTACAGGCCAATCCAATGACAAGATGATTTTTGAATAAGGAGGCAATGAGCATGAAATATACTTTATCTGTTTTAGTGGAAAACAGACCTGGTGTTTTAACCAGAATAGCTGGCTTGTTTGCCAGGCGAGGCTATAATATTGATAGCTTAAGTGTTGGCAGAACAGAGGATGATCGTTTTTCCAGAATGACCATAGTTGTAGATGGAGATAGTGATATTGTAGAGCAGGTAGCTAAGCAGCTTAACAAGCTGATAGATGTGATCAAGGTTACTGATATAACCAGTGTGCCTCATGTAGAAAGAGAACTGGTATTTATACAGGTTAGCAGTGACAGTGGCAACAGAGGAGAAATTATGGATCTGCTGAATATTTTCAGAGGCAGAGTAATTGATATGAGTAAAAATAATATGATCGTTGAATCTACTGGAGATAGTGCAAAGATAGATGCTATGATCAGTTCTTTAAGGCCATATGGTATCAAAGAAGTTATGAGAACCGGTAAAATTGGTCTTTTAAGAGGGACCAAGGAAGATGATAGGAGGAAAGGCTAATGAAAATGACAGGTGCAGAAGCATTGTTAAAGATTCTGGAAGGCTATGGAATTAAACATATTTTTGGCTATCCAGGCGGTGCTGTTCTTCCTCTATATGACGCGATTTTAAAAAATGATAATATTGAACATATATTAGTAAGAAATGAGCAGGCTGGAGCACATGCCGCTGCTGCTTATGGCAAGCATTTAGGCAGAGCTGGTGTTTGTATTGGTACAAGTGGACCAGGGGCTACTAATCTGGTTACTGGTATTGCCAATGCCTATATGGATTCAATACCTTTGATTGCTATTACCGGTCAGGTTGATGCTAGCTTCATTGGCAGAGATGCCTTTCAGGAGGCTGATATCACTGGTATAACCATGCCGGTAGTAAAGCATAATTATCTGGTGAAAAATCCTAAGAAATTGATCGATACGATATATGAAGCCTGGCATATTGCTAATACTGGACGTAAAGGACCGGTATTAATCGATATTCCAAGAAATGTTTTTGAGGCAATTGTTGATTTTGAACCTAAGGTAGAGGAGGTTAGCTTACAAAGCTATAAGCCTACTGTTAAAGGTAATAAGTCACAAATCAAAAAAGCTATCAAGATGATCAATTCTAGTACTAAGCCCTTGTTGCTTGTGGGTGGAGGAGTTTTATTTTCTCAGGCTGATGATGAAGTTAAACAGATAGTTGATGAATTTAAGATACCTGTAGCTACTACCTTGATGGGTATAGGTTCTTATGATGAAACCAAAGAGCTAGCTTTGGGAATGATTGGCATGCATGGTAAACCTTATGCCAACTATGCTGTTCATCATTGTGATTTGTTGATTTCTGTTGGGACCAGGTTTGGCGACAGAGCTACAGGTTCATTAAGTAAGTTTGCTAAGGAGGCTAAGGTAATTCATATTGATATAGACCCAGCAGAAATTGGTAAAAATGTGGTAGTTGATCTGCCGATAGTTGGGGATGCTAAAGGCATACTTAAGGAGCTTATTGAAGGCTTGGAGCAGGTTGACAGAGCTGAGTGGATAGAAAAGGTTTCTGAATTAAAAGCTAGAAATAAGATGAAGCTACATAAAACAAATCTAAATCCACAGCTGATCATTAGCAAGTTAGGTGAATTAACCAGGGGGAAGGCTTATGTTTCTACAGATGTAGGTCAGCATCAGATGTTTGCTGCTCAATACTATGGTTTTAGTGAATATAATTCTTTTTACACTTCTGGTGGACTAGGAACCATGGGCTTTGGTGTTCCAGCAGCTGAAGGTGTTGCTTTGGCTTCTGACCGAAAAAGACCGGTTTTTTGTATTACTGGCGATGGAAGTTTTCAGATGAATATGGCAGAAATGGCTACTATGGGCGAACATAACCTGCCGGTAAAGATCGTATTGATGAATAATTCAAGTTTATGTCTGGTTAAGCAGCTTCAGCATTTCCAGTGTGAGAGAAGATATAGTGAGGTAGGTTTTACAGGTAATCCTGATTTCAAAGCTTTGGCTGAGAGTTATCCTAATATGGTTACTTACAGGATTGAAAAAGAAGAGGACATTGAGCCTGTGATACTGGAAGCAATGAGTCATAACAAACCTACTTTAATAGAATGTGTTATAAGTGATGAAAATCTGGTTTATCCTATCGTTCCTGCTAAAAAAGGTCTGGATGAAATGATTGGTGTTGAAAAGTGGTAAGAATATTTTTATTGGAGGTTTTTGATGAAAGAGTATAAGATTGCTGTTTTACCAGGTGATGGTATTGGTCCTGAAATTGTTCCAGAGGCTATTAAGGTTTTAGATAAGGTAGGAGAGATGTATGGTCTTTCTTTTAGTTATGAGGAAGGTTATATTGGTGGTGCTGCTATCGATGCTGTTGGTGAGCCATTACCTCAAGAAACTCTTGATTTATGTAAGAAAAGTGATGCTATATTGTTAGGTGCTGTAGGTGGTCCTAAATGGGATAATCTGCCAGTGGAAAAAAGACCTGAAGCTGGGGCTTTGTTACCTTTAAGAAAAGCTCTTGGTTTATATGCCAATATCAGACCTTCTGTTGTGTATGAAGAACTGGCAGATGCTTCTACTTTGAAGAAGGAGGTTGTTTTGGGAACAGATCTTTTGACAATCAGGGAGTTAACTGGAGGTATTTATTTTGGTGCTAAGTATAGATCTGAAGATGAAAGAGGCAGCTTTGCTGTTGATGAGAATAAGTACTATGTAGATGAAATAGAGCGTATTTGTCGTCTGGCTTTTAAGATTGCCAGAACCAGGGGCAATAAGGTTACTAGTGTAGATAAGGCTAATGTTCTTGAGACTTCAAGATTATGGAGAGAAACAGTGGTAGCTTTACATGATAAGGAATTTAAGGATGTGGAGCTAGAGCATTTGTATGTTGATAATGCTGCCATGCAGCTTATTTTAAGACCTACTTCTTTTGATGTTATGGTTACTGAGAATATGTTTGGTGATATTTTAACAGATCAGGCTTCTGTTATGACTGGTTCTATTGGTATGCTAGGTTCTGCCAGTATCGGTGGCGAGGTTGCTTTATATGAGCCTGCTCATGGTTCAGCTCCTGATATTGCAGGTCAGGGAAAGGCTAATCCTCTGGCTACGATTTTATCTGTAGCTATGATGTTGAAGTATTCTTTTGAGGAGCTTAAGGCTGCTGCTAGAATTGAGGCTGCGGTCAAAAAAGTGTTGGCTTCTGGATATAGAACACCAGATATTATGGAAGAGGGTAAGACTTTGGTTTCTACAAGTGAAGTTGGTGATTTAGTCGTCAAGGCTCTTTAGGAGGTTTTATGGAGAAGATCGTTATTTATGATACTACCTTAAGGGATGGTACTCAAGGTGAGGGTATCAGCTTATCTGTTCAGGATAAGCTAAATATTGCCAGGAAGCTTGATGCTTTAGGTGTTGATTTTATTGAAGGTGGCTGGCCAGGTTCTAACCCTAAGGATATGGATTTTTTTAGGGAGGTTCAGGGGGTTTCTTTTAATCATGCAAAGGTTGTTGCTTTTGGAAGCACCAGAAGGGCTCATATTGAGGCTAAGGATGATGTGAATTTAAGGGCTTTTGTGGCTTCAGGGGTCAAGTTCGTGACTATTTTTGGTAAGTCTTGGGATTTTCATGTTAAGGAGGCTTTAAAGGTTTCTTTAGAGGAAAATCTGGAGATGATCAAAAGTAGTATTGAGTATCTTAGGTCTGAGGGTATTGAGGTTTTTTATGATGCTGAGCATTTTTTTGATGGGTATAAAAATAATCCTGGCTATGCTTTGGAGACTGTAAAGACTGCTTCTGAAGCTGGTGCTTTGTGTTTAGTGCTTTGTGATACTAATGGTGGCTCCCTGCCTAATGAGGTGGAGGAAGTTGTCAGGGTGGTCAGGAAGCATACTGGAGCTGAGGTTGGGATTCATTGTCACAATGATGGAGAGTTGGCAGTAGCTAATTCTTTGATGGCTGTAAGTGGTGGTGCTGTTCATGTGCAGGGTACTATGAATGGTCTAGGTGAGCGTTGTGGTAATGCGAATTTGGTTTCTATCATTCCAAATCTGGAGCTTAAGCTTGGTTATGATTGTTTAGGTGAGGGTAATATTGTTCATTTGACAGATACGGCCAGGTATGTGAATGAGGTGGCAAATATTGCTTTGGCTAATAGTCAGCCTTTTGTGGGGCAAAGTGCATTTGCTCATAAGGCTGGTATTCATGTCAATGCTGTGTTAAAGGATCCTAGGACCTATGAGCACATTGTGCCTGAGGCTGTTGGTAATGTGAGAAGAGTGTTGGTATCAGAGCTAAGTGGTGCGAGTAATCTTCAGTATAAGATCGAAGAGCTGGGTCTTGATTTTCCTGCTGATAAAAAAGTTCAGCAGCAGTTTATTGCTAAAATCAAGGAAATGGAGTATCAGGGTTATCAGTTTGAAGGTGCTGAAGGTTCTTTTGAGTTGCTGTTAAAGAAGGAAGCTGGGGAGTTTGATTCTGGTTTTAGGCTTGAGTCTTTTCATGTGACTGCCAATAAGCGTGGTGGTCAGCCTGTTTATAGTGAGGCTTCAGTTAAGATTTCGGTTGGTGATGATAGTTATCATACTGCTGCTGATGGCAATGGTCCAGTTGCTGCTCTTGATAATGCTATCAGGAAGGCTTTGGAGATGTTTTATCCTAAGCTTAAAGAGATGCATCTGGTGGACTATAAGGTGAGGGTTCTTGATGCCAGGGATGCAACCAGCGCCAAGGTCAGGGTTTTGATTGAGTCTACTGATGGTGATTCTTCCTGGTCAACTATTGGTGTTTCTACTGATATTATTGAGGCTAGCTGGATTGCTTTGACTGATAGCATCAGCTATAAGTTGTTGAAGGATGGCAAGGTAAAATAAATATAATACAAAAATTTACAACCTTTAAGTAGAATAGACTGAAAGGTTGTAATTTTTTATTCACTAGTAATGAGTATCTTCAAGTGTTTATTAATAAACACATATATGATATAATAATTAAGTGTATATTTAATAAAATAGCGCAGATTTTTTATTACGAGGAGTGTTAAAATGAAAGTTGTCATACTGGCTGGAGGTTTTGGAACAAGAATATCAGAAGAAAGTCACTTAAAGCCTAAACCAATGATTGAAATAGGTGAAAAACCAATTTTATGGCATTTGATGAAAGGCTATTCAAGTCATGGTTATAATGATTTTATTATTTGTTGCGGCTATAAAGCTGAAGTTATTAAAGAGTATTTTGCCAACTATTATCTTCATACAAGCGATGTTACCTTTGATTTTACAGCAGAAAATAAAATGATTTTACATAATAATTTTTCTGAACCATGGAAAGTAACTTTAGTAGATACCGGTCTTAATACTATGACAGGTGGACGTGTTAAACGAATTAGAGATTATATTGGAAATGAAGATTTTATGCTTACCTATGGAGATGGTATAAGTAATGTAGATATAAAAGCATTAGCTGAATATCACATGAAACATGGTAAAATAGCTACTATAACTGCAGTGAATGTTGGTCAACGCTTTGGGGTTTTAGAAATAAATCAAGATGGTACAATAAGTTCTTTCAGAGAAAAGAAACATGATGATGGAAGTGTAATTAATGGAGGATTTATGGTTCTGAATCATCGGATTTTTGATTTTATTGAGGGTGATAAAACAGTATTTGAGAAAGAACCACTTGAAAGTATAGCTTTATTAGGTGAACTAAAGGCATTTCATCATAATGGGTTTTGGCAATGTATGGATACTCAAAGAGACAAGATCCAGTTAGAGGAAATGTGGGCATCAGAACAAGCGCCTTGGAAAACATGGTAAGATAGGTGATTTATGCAGAGTATAGATTTTTATAAAGAAAAAAAAGTTTTTGTTACTGGACACACTGGTTTTAAAGGATCTTGGTTATGTCAGATCCTTAAGGATGCAGGTGCAATTGTAACTGGTTATGCGCTGGAGCCATCAACAAATCCTAATTTATTTAATATAGCGAATATTGAAGAGAATATGGAGTCGGTTATTGGTGATATAAGAAATTATGATGATTTGAAATTAGCGTTTGATAAAGCACAGCCTGAAATAGTATTTCATTTGGCAGCACAGCCTCTGGTAAGAGAAAGTTATTTAGATCCTGTATATACGTATGAAACAAATGTTATGGGAACTGTCAATATTTTAGAATGTATCAGAAAGACTGATTTTGTTAAATCATTTTTAAACATAACAACGGATAAAGTTTATAAAAATAATGAATGGGAATGGGGTTATCGTGAAGATGAGCCACTTGATGGTTATGATCCATATTCAAATTCTAAATCATGCTCTGAATTAGTAACACACAGTTATAAATCTTCATTTTTTGCAGATAGTGATACTAAAATTTCTACTGCAAGAGCAGGAAATGTTATCGGTGGTGGAGATTTTTCTAAGGATAGGATTATACCAGACTGTATTAGAGCTGCTGTAAAAGGAGAGAATATTCTTGTTAGGAATCCATATTCAACCAGACCATATCAACATGTCCTGGAACCATTATTTGCTTATCTAATGATTGCAGAAAAGCAGTATTTTGATAAAAAATATGAAGGTTACTACAATGTAGGGCCAGATGAAATTGATTGTATTACTACTGGAGACTTAACTGACATATTTTGTGAAGCTTGGGGTAATGATCAAAAGTGGAAAGATATTTATGAAGGTGGCCCACATGAGGCCAACTTTTTAAAACTTGATTGTTCGAGGTTGAAATCTGTTTTTAGTTGGAGGACAACATGGAATGTTAAGACTGCAGTTGAAAAAACTTGTGAGTGGACTAAAATATTTTTAAATAATGAAGATGTTAAGTCAATAATGAAAAAGCAAATACAAGAATTTTTAGTTAGGAGATAATGTGTTGATTAATAAGACAAAAGAGCAAGCACGAGAAGAAATATTATTGCTGGTGGAAGAATATGCTTCTGCATTCCATCAGGTGCCAAACTATCAAGAAGGCGATAGGATTTCTTATGCAAAAAGAGTTTATAATAAAGATGAAATGGTGAATCTTATAGATAGTGCACTTGAATTTTGGTTAACATCAGGAAGATATACAGATGAATTTGAAAATAATTTTGCAAAATATTTAGATGTTAAATACAGTTACTTAGTAAATTCAGGTTCAAGCGCAAATTTATTAGCTTTTATGACTTTGACATCTCCACTACTTAAGGAGAGACAAGTTTTACCTGGAGATGAAATAATTACAATAGCAGCTGGATTTCCAACTACGATTGCACCAATCATTCAATATGGCGCTATACCAGTTTTTGTTGATGTTAATATTCCTCAATATAATATAGATGTTAGTCAGCTACAGCATGCTTTATCAGACAAAACAAAAGGAGTAATGATAGCACATACTCTTGGAAACCCCTTTGATTTAAAAGCAGTTAAGGATTTTTGCAATCAAAACAATTTATGGCTTATAGAAGATAATTGTGATGCTTTGGGTTCAAAATATACTATTGATGGACAGGAAAAATTTACTGGTACAATTGGAGATATTGGAACATCAAGTTTTTATCCTCCACATCATATGACAATGGGTGAGGGTGGGGCTGTATATACCAACAACCCTTTATTAGCAAAGATAATTAAGTCAATGAGAGACTGGGGTAGAGATTGTATTTGTCCTTCTGGACAAGACAATGTATGTCAGCATAGGTTTGATAAGCAATATGGAGAACTTCCATTGGGATATGATCATAAATATGTTTATTCTCATTTTGGTTATAATCTGAAAGTTACAGATATGCAGGCAGCTATAGGTTGTGCACAGTTAGAAAAATTCCCAACATTTGTTGAGAAGAGAAAGTATAATTTCAATAAATTGAAAGCTGCTTTATCTTCTGTGACAGATAAATTGATTTTACCTGAAGCATGTGAACATTCAGATCCAAGTTGGTTTGGTTTTTTGATTACTTGTAGAGAAGGAGTGAACAGAAATAAAGTAGTTGAATATATTGAGAAAAACAATGTACAAACTAGAATGCTATTTGCTGGCAATTTAATCAAGCATCCATGTTTTAATGAAATGAGAAAATTTAATAAAGGGTATAGAATGATAGGTGATTTAAAAAATACTGATAAAATTATGAATGACAGCTTTTGGGTAGGTGTATATCCAGGTATGACTGATGAGATGTTGGATTATATGGCCAAAGTAATTATTAAGGCTGTAAGTTAGGTATTGTTAATGGTGAAAACTCATTCAATTATTAATCAATTTATTAAATTTGGACTTGTAGGAATTACGAATACTGTTATTTCTATGGGTATTACCTATGTATTAATATTTTTAGGAAAGTATTTCCGAATACCAATTTCAGAAAACTGGCTTATATTTTTAGCTGCATTTATAGGATTTGTTATCAGCGTACTTAATTCATATTATTGGAATAATAAATATGTATTTAAAAAAACACATGAGGGTCATTTGTTACCTCTTCTGAAATCATACTTTTCATATGGTTTAACATGGCTAATCTCCTATGTTTTAACATATCTATTTACTAATTTATTACATATAAGTCCTTTGTTTATACCAGTTCTATCATTGTTGATCACAGTACCACTAAATTTTATTATGCATAAATTTTTTGCTTTCAAATAATATCAAAAGAAAGAGTATTTTAAGATGAAAAGAGTAATAATAACTGGAGCAACTGGAGCCATTGGTGTAGCTCTGTCTGATTTGCTTATACAAGCTGGTTGTGAGGTTTACGCTATCTGTAGACCAGGTTCTGAGAACATTAATAATTTAAGAAAACATGAAAAATTAAATATTGTTGAGTGTGACATAGCAGATTTACTTAGTTTGGAAAATAAACTTATAAAAGGTTTTGATGCGTTTTATCATTTGGCTTGGATTGGCACAATTGGACCTTTAAGAAATTCACATGAATTGCAGCTTAATAATTTGAGACATACTTTAGATGCAGTAGTTGTTGCTAAAAATCTTGAGTGTAGGGTTTTTATAGGAACTGGTTCTCAGGCAGAATACGGTCATTTTAATATTCCGGCAGATGAAAATACAATTACACAACCATTTACATTATATGGAGCAGCAAAATTATCAGCTGGTCATATGAGTCGGGTTTTAGCCAAAAATATTGGGTTAAAGCATATTTGGGTAAGAATATTTAGTGTTTATGGACCTTATGATGATACTAATACCTTGATTTCATATTTAATCAGGGAACTTAAACAAGGGATAAGCCCTGATTTAACTTCTTGTGAACAAATTTGGGATTATTTACATAGTTATGATGCAGCGGAGGCTATGATTATGTTAGCTATACATGGGCTGGATAGTGAAACATACTGTCTTGGTAGTGGAAAAAGTAGACCTTTAAAGGACTATGTTGATGAAATAAATGAAGCTTTTGATACAAAAATCAAAGTGAACTTTGGTGCAAAACCATATTCGGAAAATCAAGTGATGTATCTCTGTGCTAATATAGATAAATTAGTTCAAGATACTGGTTTTTCACCAAAATATATATTTAAAAGTTCCGTAAAGGAGTTGATTAAAGGAGGAGGATTTTTTGAAGGTAAAAGTATCTGATTATATTGCAGATTTTTTTAAAGATAAAGGAATTGAAGACGTCTTTATGATTACTGGAGGAGGAGCAATGCATTTAAATGATTCCTTGGGCCATCATGAAGGTTTGACATGTATATACAATCATCATGAACAGGCTGCAGCTATTGCTGCTGAGGCATATGCTAGATATTCTGGAAAGATTGCTTTAGTTTGTGTTACAAGTGGCCCGGGAGGTACGAATGCTATTACTGGTGTACTTGGAGGCTGGTTGGATTCTATACCTATGTTTGTTATATCTGGACAAGTAAAAAGAGAAACCACAGTATGGTCAACGGATCTTCCTTTAAGACAACTTGGTGATCAAGAATTTAACATTACTAAGTCCATTGAAAATATGACTAAGTATTCAAAAATGATTACAGAACCTAATGAAATTGCCTATCATCTTGAAAAGGCCTTGTATTTGGCTAATCACGGAAGAAAAGGTCCTGTATGGCTTGATATACCACTTGATGTTCAAGGTGCTAAAGTTGAGACAGAAGAATTGATACATTTTGAAGAAATGGAATGTGTTGGTGAAATTCCACTTGAGATAACTGATAATACTGTTGGAAAAATTATTGAGCATATTAAAAGTTCAAAAAAACCTGTAATTATTGCAGGTTCAGGAATAAGAATTGGAGATGCTGCTTCTGAATTTTTAGAATTGACAGAAAAATTAAAAATTCCAGTTGTAACTCCATGGAATGCTCATGATATTATACCTGATAGCAACAGTTATTTTTGTGGTCGTCCTGGTAATATTGGCACTAGGGGAGGTAATTTTGTAGTTGAAAACAGTGATTTATTAATATCTTTAGGCAGTAGATTAAGCCTTAGACAAGTATCATATAATTACAAAGAATTTGCAGTTAATTCATATAAAATTATGGTTGATATTGATAGTAATGAATTGAATAAGCCTACATTAAATATTGATTTTAAAATACATGCTGATGTCAAGGATGTAATTACTAAATTATTAAAAAGTGGTTTTATTAATAATAATAAGGAACATGAAAATTGGTTGGAATGGTGTAGGAATATCAATTTAAAATATCCAGCTTGTCAACCAGAATATTTTCAGAATAAAAGTCCTGTCAATCCATATGCTTTTGTAGATGTACTTTTTGACTTATTACCTGAAGATGAACCAATTATTTGTGGTAATGGAAGTGCATGTGTTATAACCTTTCAGGTTGCAAAAATCAAGTCTGGTCAGAGATTATTTACTAATTCAGGGTGTGCTAGCATGGGATATGGTTTTCCTGCTGCTATTGGTGTTGCAGTAAATACAAAGGGAAAAAGAGTTATATGCTTAGATGGTGATGGTAGTTTTCAGATGAATTTACAAGAAATACAAACTATGGTTCATAATAATTTAAATATTAAGCTATTCTATCTGAATAATAGTGGTTACCATTCGATTCGCCAGACTCAACAAAATTTATTTTCCAATAAATGTTTAATAGGAGTTTCATGTGAAAGTGGGGTTAGTTTTCCAAGTATTAAACGATTATCTGACTGTTACGGTGTAAAATACCATATTTTAGATAATATTGATACTGCACAAACCGTGATCAATAGTGTCTTACTGGAAGAAGGACCAGTGATTTGTGAGGTGGTTTTAGATATTACACAGAATTTTGAACCCAAGCTATCTTCAAAAATTTTGCCAGATGGGCGTATAATATCTCCTAGAATTGATGATATGTATCCATTTTTATCTAGGGCAGACTATGAAAGCAACAAATATAGAAAATAAATATTTGCAAGGGGTTAATATATGAATAATACTGAAAAAAAAATGCTTGATATCTTAAAAGAATTAAAAAATGAATATGATGTTTTAGCAATTAAGGCAGAGTTTGAAGCTGAAGGTTCAAGAACAGATGAATTGGTAAAACTAAATGAGATAGTTTTTAGAGCAGACATGGACCTTTTTATTAAAATTGGAGGTTGTGAAGCTGTTAGAGATTTAGACCAGTGCAGATTACTTGGTGCATCTGGTATTATGGCACCTATGATTGAAACACCTTTTGCTATGCAAAAGTTTATAGGTGCAGCGAAGAAAGTTTACGGTAGTGAAGTTAATAATATTGAATGGATAATAAATACAGAAACAAAAACATGCAAAGAAAATTTTGATGATATTCTTAAAGAAGGTAAAGGATTTTTGAAAACTATTTCTGTTGGAAGAGTAGATTTATCAGCTTCTTTAGGACTAGGACGTGAACATATAAATGGTCAACAAATATTTGAATTAACAAAATATTTTGCGAAAAAGGCTAAGGAAAATAATTTAATTGTTGGATTTGGTGGAGGAATCGCATTTAATGCTATTGATTTTATAAAGGATATGAAAGGCTTGGTAGACAAGTTTGAAACAAGGAAAATTGTTTTTAAGTATGATGATAATCCTAATAGATTGAAGTCTGGTATATTAAAAGCAATGGAATTTGAAGTATTATATTTAAAAAATAAATGTGATTTTTATGATAGGATGGCTAATGAAGATAGAGCAAGAATGGAAATGCTTGCAATAAGGCTTGAAAAAGCTAAAAGCGAAATTAAATAAATGAAAAAGCTAGTTATATTTGACTTTGATGGCACTTTAATAAATTCAATAAAAGATGTTGGAATTTGCTTTAATAAGACATTGCAGTATTTCGGTTTTGATACTTATCCTGTTGAAACCTATGGCAAATTGGTTGGTGGTGATCTAGAAATAATATTTTCTAAGCTTATACCACAAAAAAAGCTAATTGATGATAAAAATATTGTAGAAAAATTAAAAAGCAAGTATAGAGAAATATATTCGATGGATCCAAAACCAAATACAAAACCTTATCAAGGTGTTATCGATTTATTATATAAGTTGAAGTTGAATAACATAAAAATAGCAATTAATACTAATAAATCCCAACTTTTAACTGAATTGATTTGTGAAAAGTTTTTTTGTGATATTCAGTTTGATGGAATTATGGGTTACGATGAAAAAAGACCTTCTAAACCAGATCCATACTCTGTACAATTGCTGATGGAAATGAATGAAGTCAAAAAAAATGAAGCTATTTATGTAGGGGATGGTAAAACAGATTTAAGGACAGCTGAAAATGCTGGGATTGAATGCATTCTGGTATCATGGGGACAAGGTGATGAAAGCTTAAGTCAGGATGTAGCTGTAACATATGTTGCTAATAATGTTATGGAAATATACTCTCTGATTGGAGGAAAGTAATTTGAAGAAAATTAGTATAGTGGTACCGTGTTTCAATGAGGAAGAAAATGTCGTTCCAATAAGTAATGCAATAATTAATGAGTTGAATAAACTAGATACTTATGAGTATGAGCTTATTTTTATTGATAATTCATCAACAGATAATACAAGGAATTTAATAGAGGAATTATGTGTTCTAAATAAAAAAATAAAAGCTATATTCAATGCGAAGAATTTTGGACAGTTTAATTCTCCTTATTATGGAATGCTTCAGGCAGAAGGTGATTGTGTTATTTTAATAGCAGCTGATTTTCAAGATCCTGTGGAACTTATTGGTAACTTTATAAAAGAATGGGAAAATGGTTATAAAATTGTATCAGCTATAAAACATTCAAGTAAAGAAAATAGGATAATGAGATTTTTAAGATCTTGTTATTATAAAGTGATTAAAAAAATGAGTGATGTAGAACAAATTGAACATTTTACTGGTTTTGGTCTATATGACAAATCTTTTATAGAAGTATTGAGAAAGTTAGATGATCCAACACCATTTTTAAGAGGCATAGTAGCTGAATTAGGTTATGATCGAAAAGATATATTTTACGAACAAGCTAAAAGAAGAGCTGGTAAAACTAGCAATAATTTTTTTTCATTATATGATGCAAGTATGTTGTCATTTACCTCATATACAAAAACTGGATTAAGATTCGCAACATTTTTTGGAGCAATTATTTCTTCGTTAAGTATGGTTATAGGTTTAGTATATTTGATTTTAAAATTAGTTTTTTGGGATAATTTTTCTGCAGGTACTGCTCCAATATTAATTGGTATTTTCTTTTTAGGATCAATCCAGGTATTCTTTATTGGTTTTATTGGCGAATATATTATGGCAATCAATACGAGAATGATGAAAAGACCTTTGGTAATTGAGGAGAAAAGAATAAATTTTCAGGAGAGAAATAAGTATGAAAAACAAAATAATTAAAAATAAATTCAAATTATCTGATTTAATTGACCCACCTTTGTCAAAGCTTGATTGGTTATTATTTTTTATAATAGCAGCAATTTGTTTTATTACTTTTCAGCAGCCAGATCTAATACATACAGGTGGTTCTTCAATTGCTTATTTAAATGGACATATCCTGGATTTTTATGATTATAATGTGCAGTACGTTGGAGGTAATGCATATTTACCTAGCACATATATTATGTTTGCAATCTGGAATATACCAATATATTTACTAAATATTCTTACTTTACCAGGAATGAGAAATGTTCCCTGGATAGCTATTATGTGGTTTAAATTACTACCAAGTATATTTTATATAATATCAGGCTATCTAATTTATAAAATTGGTGTAGATAATGGCATAGGAATTAAAAAATCAAAAATGATGGCATTTATTTTTTTAACCGCTCCACTAGCAATATTCAGTCAATTCATTTTTGGACAATATGATATTTTTACTGTCTTTTTTATACTGTTAGGATTATATTTTTATTTTAAAAACGATATGTGGAAATTTATAATATTTTTTGGTATTGCAATGACATTTAAATATTTTGCCTTATTGATATTTATCCCATTATTATTATTAAAGGAAAAGAATATTCTCAAAATATTGAGAAATGGTCTATTAGCTGCTCTTCCACTTTTAGTAGAGATTTTAATATATTTTAAATCAACGGCATTTAAAAGTGGAGTATTTGGATTCAACGCAAAAAATTACTTGTTTAATGCAGGTTTTGAAACAACTTATACCAGCATAAGTATAGTTATTGTATTGTTTATGGTAATTGTCGCTTGGGCATATTTTACTAAAATAGTAGATGATAAATCTTTATTCAAGTGGTCTATATACTTTTCAAACATAGTGCTATTTTTAATCTTTGGTTTAAGTATGTGGCATCCTCAATGGCTTATACTGGCAGTACCATTTATGGTAATTAGTGCAATTATAAATAAACACTTTGATACATTTATGATAATTGATATAATTTTAATGTTAGTTTTTACTATTTTTACAGTTAATTTTTTTGTAAATAATGTTGATCAACAACTTATGTATTTTGGTATATTTAAAAATATGCTCAACAGCAACTTTGGTACTGTAATTTCAATGAGATCTATATTTATTATTAATGATCAAAAACTGATATTTTCAACAATAACAGGTATATTTTTAATAAATGCTATTTTCAAACATCCAAAATATATGATTGATAAGTTTGATGAAAGCATAGATAAACACTGGGGATTGGTCAGGTTGAGGTTTTTACTTGGAGTGGCAATTTGGGTAATTCCATCTTTTATTGTTCTTTTTGTTTCTCTGATTGTATAAAAGTATATAAAATATTAAAATTCCATGTTTTCTATTGAATAAATAAGAAGTGACATTTGATTAATATAAGTATCATAAAAGTATGAAGTGATTTCTAAAGAAGACTTAACATTGAATATAAATAAGTTCATAAAACATTATGAAACCATTTAAGTGATGATCCAGAAGTAACCTTGTTGCTGAACTGTTTTGTGTTGGTGATGGCAATATTAACTCTACAGGTGCTTATTGACAATAGTAATATTTTTATAGAGTTTACTTGTTACAGAAAAAGATTGTGGCTATAGCTATCTATTCATAATAATGAACTTTTAAAAAATCATTATTTTGAAGGCTTTGTATTTACAAGAAGTAAGTCCGCTGATAAAAGTAAGTTTGCCTTATTTTAGTAGCTGTCAAATTGTTTTCTGATTTCTTTAATTCTATTGATATTCAATGTGAGCTTATTGATAATGTTTATCAAAGTATAGATTCTATTATAATTTTCGTTTGAACAAAGTAATGCGTACTTTGACTGTTGTTACTGTTTGTCTGACTATTCCTACTTTGATCACAGGTATTTATGGAATGTATGTTCCATTTTCTTTTGCTGAAAAATTGTGGATCAAATACAATTGCAATTATCTATACCACCCAAATATATTTTATCAAGTGTGAAGGGATATATAAAATAAAAATACGATTAAGAAGTATATAAGAGAACAAGAAAGCAGAGATATCATGTAAGATAAATTAAGTGTATGAAGATCCAGTCAGAAAATAGAAAACCCCTTGAGGTGTAAACCAAAGAGACAAAGACAAAGTAGTTTATGTTATAGGCTTGAGGCTATAAGAATTGAGCTTACAGGTAAGGTTGCTGCTAATTTTGATATATATTACAGAGTGCATATTCAGAATTATGGCAGGCTTTGCTTGGCTAAAAATGGTCAGGATTCTGGTTCTCTTGGACTTGGAATGAGGCTTGAAGGAATAGAGGTAATGGTGGTACCTAAGCAATAGTTTATTAAAAGGAATCTGATTTTTTTAGCAGGTTCCTTTTTTTGTTGTCTATTGTTAGGTTTACTTTGTATTCTGTTAAGGATAAAATAATATTAGTAGATAATTATTTTACTATATGTTTATGGTGGTGTTTTTTATGCTTGTTTTTTCTAGTGATGATTTATTAAAAAGTGAGAAGAAGATTTTAAAGTATGTTAGCAACAAGAGTTTGATAAGGCATCTGAATGATAGTTCTGAGGTAACATTGCTTCTTAATTTTCATCTTGTTGAGATGGTTATTTTATCTTTGCCTGTTCTTGTTAAGAATGATTTTATTTTCAAGAGAGTTTTGCTTGTTATTGAGAAGGATAGTGGTTCTACCTTTTTATTTTATAGAAGTGAGATATTAGGCAATAAGAGTTTTGAGAATTTTATTTCTAATGCAAGAAGGGTAGTTAATGCTAAATTTTCTTTGTTAAAGGTTGGAATAAGAGTGTATTTTGACTGTGTTGATTTTCTTGATGCCAAGTGTGAAGAAATAGAGCAATCTGTGGTGGAGGAGAGATATGTGGCCAGAAATATCGTTTCTTTGATGAGATTTGATACGATTTTGCAACAGGCTAGACCTAATGTTGAGGGCATTGGTATCATGGTAGATGAGTTGGTGAGGATCAATGATGGTCTAGGGGAAAATAGAGATGTTGTTATAGGTGATGACCTTTTGTCTTTGAGGCTTGATGTAGTACAGGTGAGTGGTTTGCTCAATGGTTTAGGTGAGTTGATTGATAATGTATCTAATAGTATTGATTCAATTAATAATTTTCGACTGAACAGGGTTATGCGTACTTTGACTGTGGTAACTGTTTGTCTTGCTATTCCTACTTTGGTTGCTGGTATTTTTGGTATGAATATTCCATTACCTTTTGCTGAGGAAATCATGGCTTTGCCTGGTATTATTGGTGTTTCTATACTAGTGGTTGTTTTAGTTATTATGTTGTTCAAGGGTAGAAGATATTTTTAGTTTGTTGTGCTATAATAACCAATAGATTATTTATGAATGGAGTTTATTATGATTATTTCTGATTATTCGATTAAGAAGATGTTAGCTTCAGGTGAGCTTAGCATTTCACCTATTGATGAACATCAGATTCAGCCTGCTAGTGTTGATATAAGGCTTGGAAATACTTTTAGTATCATAGATGATACTACTCATAGCATCCTGCACTTAGATAAGGAAATCAGGTATAAGACTATTCAGGCTGAAAGATATTTGCTTTTACCTGGTCAGTTTGTGTTAGCTACAACCAAAGAGTATTTTAAGCTGCCAAATAATATTACAGCATTTGTTGAGGGCAGGAGTTCAATTGGCCGGTTAGGGCTATTTATACAAAATGCCGGCTGGGTGGATCCTGGTTTTGAGGGTGAGATCACCCTGGAGCTTTTTAATGCTAATAAGTGCGCTATTGAGCTTCAATTTGGACACAGAGTAGGTCAGTTGGTTTTTGCCATGTTAGATGAAAATGCTCTTAATCCCTATTGTGGTAAGTATCAGGGTCAGCGTGGGGCTACTGGGTCTAAAATTTTTTTAGATGAGGATATTGTTGGTTCAGGTGATTAGTATTATTTTTGTAGGAGTTTTTTCTTTTTCATTTTCATGCTATAATTATTTTATGGGGATGTAATGGTTTCGACGGGGAATAGGAAGTCGAAGATGCCAGTTAGGGTGGATTCGCCTATAAACGGATCAAAAATTAAATTAAACGCAAACAATAGAAGTTTAGCTCTAGCTGCCTAGTTGCAGTTAGCATCCTTGGCTTTTTGCCTGTGGAAGTCATCTAGGGTGTCACTATAGCAGGTGCGTTTTCAGGAGTGTCTTCCGTCCTGAGGATTTAATTTAGGAGGCTTCGTCTCCTGGTGGCTTGTCTATGGGCTTACCTGGGGATTAAATTATGCATAGACTAGGCTGGTAGATTCTTGGATAGGTGGTTTTTCGGACAGGGGTTCGACTCCCCTCATCTCCACCAAAATTATATGGGGGTATAGCTCAGTTGGGAGAGCGCTTGACTGGCAGTCAAGAGGTCAGGGGTTCAAGTCCCCTTATCTCCACCAAAGAAACCTTTTAGGTAGTCGGCTTAAGAGGTTTTATTTTTACAATTATTTATCGCAGCCTGCTACATAAGGTAATCAGTATGCAATAGATGCTCTTAATAGACTAAAATAGTATCTGAATATTGTTTGAAAAATCATGACGTAAGAGTTTTATACTTCTTCGTCATTTTTATTTCAAGGAGAGTTATTCGATTAATTAATAAATAATAAGGCTTTTATAGAATATTGCGAATAATTGACTAAAGGAACCACCTGTGTCAATATTTAAGTAAGTCAATGCAAAGTGAAGGAACAACGATGAACAAAAGGGCTCAAAATAAAAGAAAAACAAAAAGAAAAAAAACCAAATTATATGAAAATCTGATAAAGCTAATTCTATTATTATTTGCAATAGTACTGCTACTTTGGGTAGGAGGAAGAAAGTTACTGGATAATGAATATCAATCAGAAAATGCCACAGAAGTCAAAGAGATATCCACAGCAAAAATAGGCAGCATGGGAGACTTATTGATTCACAGTCCCTTTTTGACACACTATGAATTCGGAGCTGATAACTGGAATTTTGATGGAATATTTACCCAAATAAAACCATATATCAATAAATTAGACTATGCTGTAATTGATCTGGAAGGAACCCTATCTGAAGGAGATTATTCAGGCTACCCTGCCTTTAGAGCACCAGAGGAAGTAGCTGACTCTGTTAAAGCAGCAGGCTTTGATATGGTTTTAACAGCCAATAATCACCTGGGAGATGGAGGGGAATCAGGCTTCATTTATACCTTAAACAAGTTAAAAGAAAAGAAAATTGATTTTATAGGCAGTAGATTGGCCAATGAGGATAAAAAATATATTATCAAAGATATCAATGGAATAAAAATTGGAATGGCAAACTGGACCTATGGACAACTATATGAAGATGGAATGGCTAATATCAATGGCATAGATTTATCTGCAAAGCAAAGCAAGCTCATGGAAATATATGATTACGATCAGCTGGCAAGATTTTATCAGGAACAGCAGTATCTGATCGATAAAATGAAAAGTGAAGGTGCAGAAGCTATCATCTACTATATGCACTGGGGTGATGAATATGAAATAGTAGAAAATGAACTCCAATCACAGATCGCTCAGAGTTTATGCAATCTAGGTGTAGATGCCATAATTGGAGGTCACCCTCATGTTATTCAGCCTATTGAATATCTAAAAGCTGATAACTCAGATCATAGAACTATCTGTATTTATTCCTTGGGCAATGCTCTTTCTAATCAGCGTACTCATTTAATGGATTTAAAAACAGGTCATACTGAAGATGGAGTTCTTTATATGCTGACTTTTTCTAAATTCAGCAATGGAACAGTAAAGCTATCAAAAGTAGAGTTTATTCCAACCTGGGTTGAGCTTTATACAGTAGA
>JAKEGG010000062.1 GCA_022615965.1 Fusobacteriota bacterium | reverse complement strand
ATCCATAACACTACCTCTTTTAAATATCAGTTATACTAATTAGTTTTTTCTTATCTATCTCTCTGGTTTTTTCTAAAAAATGACCAAAGATCATTTCACCTGCTGGTGTTAATGCTGGAATCTTATAATAGATCTTGGCCTTTATTCTCATATATCTCCAATAGGCACTATTTGTTTCATATTCACCTACTGAACTACCAGGATATTGCTGGGTTACTTTATCACTCCAGATATATATGGAAGCATCTGAAATCACTAAGCTATCATTATTGATACCTAAAGAATTAAGCATCATATTATTTTCAATCAGATTGGCAGCCTCCTGTCCTTCAATAAGTCTTGTAACTATAGGATTAGGATCAGATACAGCAACATTCCAGGTAGCCTGTCTATAGCTATAGTCAAAGGACATAGTCTGATAACCGATCCAGCAGATTTCAATAATGGCAAAGATGGCAAAAAACAATATCGGAACCACCATAGCATATTCCACCAGAGATTGTCCTTTTTCATATTTTAAGTTTTTAAATAAATTATTGATCACCATGTAAAGCCACCTACATATACCATTTTGGTATATTTTGATTCAACTATAAAAGTGTCACCTAACATTAGCTTTGCTAATGGCGTAATCATATTTAATTCGTATTTTAAATCTACCGTTGCATCAAAGAAGCTGAAAAAACTCTGAGATGTACCAACATAGCTATTATTTTGACTATATGAATTAAAGTTGTAATAATGTCTTTGATCAGCTGTTGCCATTAAATCAGCATCTAGCATTTCACTATCTATTCTGGCATAATAGTTTTCCAAAATATCCTGCACATCATGATACATAGTTGCTCTGCTTTCAATATTTAACGAACTTTCTGCAGCTGCACTTTGAATCATCAGCTTGGTATCCACTATCCTGACTATATCCACAACAAAGCCTATTAAAATAATTAATATAGGTAAAACAATAGCAAATTCATATAAACTTTGTCCTAATTCTTTTTTTTCTTTTTTCTGGTAACTTCTTTTCATTAACTTACCTCTTTTTTTTAATTAGAGATGACAGAAGCAATATTATTGCTTCTGTCATCAAGGAAACACAAAATAATTACAAATTTTAACTTAAATTACTAGTAATTTCTGTTTTTAAGGTTATTTATTTAGTTCAGTTGTAATTCGCTCAAATATGCCTGTTAATGCTCCACCAAGTGCTGTTAAAGCAATGATAACTACGATTGCTACTAATACTATGATCAAGCCATACTCAACCATTCCTTGTCCACTTTCTTCTTTTGTTAACCAACCTAAAAATTTTTTCATGTTCTTTCCTCCTGTTTGTTTTAAGATTTTTAATTTTTTTAGAGTTTATGTGTTCCCCCTATTAATTATATTAAACAAAGTTCTTAACTGAATAATCAGCTTTTAACTTGTTAAATAACCTAACCTATTAAATTAAAATATTTTAAATTACAAATTATTAGCTATTTTATTTATGATCTCAATCAGTGGTTCACTTATCCTAGATAAAGCAAAAATGGAAACCAAAATTACTATTAAGATTATCAAGGCATATTCTACTAAACCTTGTCCTTTTTCTGTTATTCTACATGATAATGAGTTTGTTTTCATGATTACACCTCTAATAGCATTGCTTAAATAGCTTCTACAGATATATGAAGCTTTATTGTCCAAAAGTTCCAAGAAATGGTGCCATTTGATAAAATAATGAATATACGAAGCCTACCATTATCGGTCCACACATTGGGAAAGCTGAACCTAAAGTTAACCTCTTAGTAAGAGTGCCATATATCACATAGACAACTAAAGCAACAGATAAACCTATAAGAAAATAGACTACTCCAGGTATTCCTACAGCAATAGCTATTACAGACATCAACTTAAAGTCTCCAGCTCCTACCCCAACACTTCCTCTGATCATATAGGTTATTCCAGCAGTAATACCAAAAATAACTATAACCAACACCAAGGCAATCAGAGAACCTTTTAAAGAAGCAAAACCAACACTTAAAATCCTGAATGCAATTCCTAAAATCAGTATAATTAATACTAACTCATTTGGAATCAATCTTATTTTCATATCTACCAAGGTTCCGATTACTGCCAACATCAACATAATCATAACAATCAATAAGACTGGCATCTTATAGATAGCGGCTGCTATATAAAATAAAAAAAAGAGCAAGACAGCAGTAACAAAGGAAGTGTATCCTTTATATTCATGATCTTCGTCATACTCTCTATCATATTTATTTAATTTATATTTATTTACTAATGTAGCTACTACTGGCATAGAAAAACCAATAATCAATCCAATAATAGATATAATTATCTTAGGCATTGTTACAGGTAACAGGTAGCTTAATAACATTATTTTTTCCCCCCTGAAAAATATTGCATCCAAACTTCTTTTATTCATTATAAAATTTAAAATAATTATTCATCTATTTACCGAATAATGAATAATATTAAAAATTATTTTATTAAGTGTATATTACTTAATAATTTTACCTTTGTCAATTAATTCTTGTAAATATTGTGAAATTTTTTTATAAATGTAATCTATATCATCTTTTACATATATTAAGCTATAAAAAATCGCCTGTAGCCTAGCTACAAGCGAACAGCCTGAAAACTTGATTTGAAGAATAATTTGGCTGGGGTGGCTGGATTCGAACCAACGCATACCGGAGCCAGAAACCGGTGCCTTACCACTTGGCGACACCCCAATACAGGGTATTAATTTTATGGCTGGGGTGGCTGGATTCGAACCAACGAATGCCGGTACCAAAAACCGGTGCCTTACCGCTTGGCGACACCCCAATATTTTGGTGGGGAGAGCAGGATTCGAACCTGCGAAGTCGTAGACAACAGATTTACAGTCTGCCCCCTTTAGCCTCTCGGGAATCTCCCCAAAAAAAATGGAGCTGGTGATGGGACTTGAACCCGCAACCTGCTGATTACAAATCAGCTGCTCTGCCAATTGAGCTACACCAGCATTGGCGACCCCGATCGGACTTGAACCGACGATCTCCTGCGTGACAGGCAGGCGTGATAACCACTACACCACGGGGCCAATTGTGGTGACCCGTAGGGGAATTGAACCCCTGTTACCGCCGTGAAAGGGCGGTGTCTTAACCGCTTGACCAACGGGCCACAAAAAAATCAGTTCTTAATATTGGTCGGGGCGGAGGGATTTGAACCCCCGACCCTCTGGTCCCAAACCAGATGCGCTACCAAACTGCGCTACGCCCCGAACCACGAACGCAAGAATAATTATATCATAATGGATTTTAATGTCAATCTATTTCTTAAATTTGCCTTTAATAAAATCAATAATTTTTCCCTGGTCCTCAAGACAATTGTAATCAAAGCAATTTAACTCCTTTTGACCCCTGAACCAGGTTATTTGGCGCTTGGCATAATTCCTGCTAGCCTGCTTGATTTTATCTACCATTTCAATATAAGAAATATGGCCTCTAAGATATGCTACTACCTCTTTATAGCCAATGGTTTTCATAGGTGGAGAATCAGCAGAAATACCATTAGCCAGCAAAGCCGATACTTCCTCTACCAGACCATCTGCCAACATTTCATCAACGCGCCTATTTATCCTACTATACAATAAATCTCTTTTAACATCTAAAAAAATGCCAGTTAAATCATCTCTTAAACCTAAACAACTTATGTTCTGTTTTACTATACTTTCACCATAAGTAAAATAGTATACCAGAGCCCTAATAATTCTTGATGAATGTCTGGCATCAATCATCTTACAACTTTCCTCATCAACGGACTTGAGAAGTTTATAAAGATAATCAACCCCTCTATCTTCCAACAAACTATAGAATTCTGCCCTGACCTTATCTTCCTTTTTAGAATTATTATCTTGTAGCTGATACCTATAAGCAAAGGCCTTATAATATAAACCGGTACCACCAGTAATAATTGGTATCTTCCCTCTATCAATAATATCATTCACTAATACTTCTGCTAGTTCAATAAATTCACCAACAGTAAAGCTTTCATTACCTTCTTTGATATCTAATAAATGATGTTTGATGCCTTCCATCTCAGTACAGCTTATTTTACCAGACCCAATATTAAAACCCTTGTAAATCTGAACCGAATCACAGGAAATAACCTCTCCATCAATTACCTTTGCTACCTTAACAGCTAAAGCACTTTTCCCAGATCCTGTTGGACCAACAATACCTAGAATCATCACTTAACTCCTTAAAAATAGTTTTTCCAAATCATGAAGAGTATATCTTAAAAATATTGGCCTTCCATGTGGACAGGTAAAAGGATTATCACATTCACCTAATTGTATGATCAACGATTTTAATTCTATTATATTTATTTTTTCACCAGCCTTAACAGACCT
>JAKEGG010000061.1 GCA_022615965.1 Fusobacteriota bacterium | reverse complement strand
ATTTTCATCATATTCCGTCATACATACATAATTTATCCTCAGAGGTCTAGTTTCAAAGCCTTGGAAATCCTCCTTGTAAAATACCTGGGATATTTCTCTGGCCCTATCTCCTCTGAAATTAAATAATATTATAGAATCTCCATCTGCCATCCCTTGATAACTTCCTATTACTGAAGGTAGTACGAATTCATCTACGACATCCCTTTGATAACTATCTTCAAGAGCCTCAATACTGGTAGAAAAATTCAGTCCTTGCCCATTGGCCATAGCCTGATAACCAAGCTCTACTCTATCCCATCTATTATCTCTATCCATAGCGTAATATCTGCCTTGAATAGTAGCTATACTCCCAAGTGAAACTTCCTTCATATAGTTTTCCAGTTCATCTATATATTGTTTTGCTGATTTTGGTGGTACATCACGACCATCTAGCAAGCCATGGAAATACAGTTTTTGACAACCTTTTTCCTTAGCCATTTTTATCAAGGCTTTAGCATGTCTGATATGGCTATGAACTCCGCCGTCAGATAAAAGTCCAATTAAATGGATAGCCTTCCCTTGGCCAACTGCCAAAGCCATATTTTCAACCAATACCGGATTTTCATATAAACTGCCATCTTCTATAGCTTTATCAATTCTGGTCAAGTCCTGATAAACTACTCTGCCACTGCCAATATTTAAATGTCCTACTTCCGAGTTACCCATCTGACCTTCTGGCAGTCCTACAGCTAATCCCGAGGTTTGCAGACTGGTCATTGGATAAGTTCTGATTATTTCATCATAATTTGGTGTATTTGCTAATTTTATAGCATTGTTTTCTTGTTCCTCATTTAAGCCCCAACCATCTAAAATTAAAAGTACAACTGGTTTTACCATTAATAGCTCCTTACTTACAATCGTTTATAATATTTAAAAATTCTGTTTTATTAAGTGAGGCTCCTCCTACAAGAGCTCCATCAACATTGCCACAATTGATTATACTTCTGGCATTTCCACTGTTGACACTGCCTCCATAAAGTATTGACATTTCTTCACCTTCATAACCTAGCTCATTGATTGTTTGTCTGATAAAGTGACACATGTCTTCAATCTGTTCTGTAGTAGCAGTTTTTCCAGTCCCAATAGCCCAGATCGGCTCATAGGCGATCTTGATCCTGACAATATCCTTTTTAGAAATTTCTTTAAAAGCTCTTTCGATTTGTCCTTTGACAAATTCCTTTGCTTTTCCTAATTCTCTGATTTCTAATGATTCACCACAACAATAGATAGGCTGAATATTTTTACTTAATAGATTGATGATTTTCTTGTTGACACTATCATCATTTTCATTATAGTATTGTCTTCTTTCAGAATGTCCTACTATACAATATTCAACACCAAGCTCTTTTAACATTGGTGAACCTATTTCTCCTGTATAAGGTCCAAAATCCTCTCTGTTGACATTTTGGGCGCCTAAGCAGATATTAGAACCTTTTAAGAGTGATTTATATGGATAAAGATGAGTAAAAGGTGGACATATTGCTAACCTGACTTGATCATCAGTTAATTCATCCTTTAAGAAATGGATCAACTCTTCTCCTTCAGCTATAGTTGTATTCATCTTCCAATTACCACAGATAAATGGAACTCTGGACCTATTATCAATAATAGCCAGTCCAGGTAAAGTTTTACCTTCAAAAAATTCAATAGCGGCACCGCCACCTGTAGAGATATGAGTCATTTTATTGGCTAGTCCTGCCATATCCACTGCTGCAGCAGAATCTCCTCCACCGATAACTGTAACAGCATCAGAATTAGCCATTGCCTCAGCTACACCAAAGGTACCTTTGGCAAAATTACTCATTTCAAAGGCTCCCATAGGGCCATTCCAAATCACCGTTTTAGCTTTTGAGATAATATCACTGAACCTTTTTACTGATTTTGGTCCAATATCAAGACCTATCCAATCATCTTCAATTTCTTCTTTGTCGACAATTTTCCATTTAGTGTTATTGATAAATTTTTCTGCTACTGTTACATCTACTGGTAATGCAATCTGGACCCCTTTTTTTTCTCCTAAAGCTAAAATGCTTTTAGCCAGATCTACCTTGTCATCTTCTACCAGAGATTTACCTACCTTAAGACCTAGAGCTTTGTAAAAAGTAAACATCATGGCTCCACCTATGATCAAGGTATCTACTTTATTGATCAAATTGTTTATTGTACCAATTTTATCAGAAACTTTAGAACCACCTAAAATAGCTACAAAAGGTCTCTTAGGATTTTCCATGACATGGTCCAGGATCTCTACTTCTTTTTTCAACAAGAAACCTAAGCCTGAAGGCAGGTACTTGCCAACTCCAACTGTAGAACAGTGGGCTCTGTGGGCAGTTCCAAAAGCATCATTGATATATATATCTCCTAATGCTGCCAGTTCCTGGGAAAAATTATCTTCATTTTTTTCTTCCTCAGGTCTGAATCTGGTATTTTGCAGCAATAAGACGTCTCCACTTACCATATTATCTACTAATGATCGGGTTTTATCACCTGTTACCAGATCATCATCTGAGAAAAGAATCTTCTTACCTAAGGTAGCTTCCAGATATTTTGCTACGAATTCCAAGGAATAATTCTTGTCTGGTTTGCCCTTTGGTCTGCCAAAGTGGGACATCAGTATAACCTTGGCACCATTATCTATCAAATATTGAATCGTTTTTAAAGAGGCTACGATCCTGGCACTATTTAAAATAACTCCATCTCTGACAGGAACATTAAAATCGACTCTGACTAATACCTTTTTATTATTAACAACAAAATTCTCAATAGATTTTTTCAGCAAATCCTTACCCTCCTATAGACCTTTACTTGCGATATATACAGCTAGATCAGAACATCGAACAGCATAACCCATTTCATTGTCATACCATGATAATATCTTAAGCATGTTGCCTTCGATGACCATAGTTGATAAGCCATCTATGATTGATGATAGCCTGGAGCCATTAAAATCTTTGGAAACCAGTGGCTCATCAGTATAGCCTAAGATACCTTTCAATTCATTCTCACTGGCTGCTTTAAGAGCATTATTGACTTCTTCTACAGTAACCTCTTTTTTAAGCTCAACTACCAGGTCTACAGCAGATACGTTAGGAGTAGGTACTCTCATTGAATAGCCGTTTAATTTTCCTTTAAGCTCAGGTAAAACCAAGCCTACAGCCTTGGCTGCTCCCGTTGAGGTAGGTATCATTGATAATGCGCCTGCTCTTGCTCTTCTCATATCCTTGTGGAACTTGTCCAACAATTGCTGGTCGTTAGTATAGGAGTGGATCGTAGTCATCATTCCTTTGACTATTCCAAATTTATCATTTATAACCTTGGTAAAAGGAGCCAGACAGTTTGTTGTACATGAAGCATTAGAGATAATATTATGTATTTCGCTGTCATACTTATCTTCATTTACTCCTAATACAATGGTTATGTCTTCTTGTTTTCCTGGTGCAGATATTATTACTTTTTTTACTGTATCTTTTAGATGCTGCTTACATGACTCAGAATCTGTAAATTTACCTGTTGATTCTAATACAATTTCAGCTCCGACACTGCCCCAGTCAATATCCTTTGGCTCTCTGCCGTTTAATATCTTGATTTTCTTGCCATCGATTATTAATTCATTATCTCCAGCCTCAACAACACCTTCATAGGTATTGTGTACAGAATCATACTTAAAGAGATGGGCATTTGCTTTTGCATCCCTTAAGCTGTTGATTGCCACTACTTCAATATCATCTCTTTTTAGTGAGTCTCTCAAAACCAATCTGCCTATTCTTCCAAAACCATTAATACCAATTTTTACCATCACCAAGTCCTCCTTTTTATTAGAAAAAATTTCTATATAAACCTCTTTTCATTATACAATAATTCAGCAACTTATTAAATACTTGAAACATATTTACTTATTTATTTAATTCATACATTACTATAGCTGCAGCAATACTGGCGTTTAAAGATTCCATACCTTCACTGATAGGAATGTTGATAAAGGAATCAGTCAGTTTTCTAGCTGCATCTGATATACCTTTGTTCTCATTTCCAATGATTATTACAGTTTTCTCTTGAAATGTATAGTCAGATAATTTGATACCTTCTAGGTCCATAGCAATTATATTATAATTGTTTTTCTTGAATAGCTTTAAGTCATCATATTCAACACTGACTATAGGTAGAGAGAAAAGTCCTCCCAAAGAGCTTCTTAAAACCTTATCATTGTACAGATCCACACAACCTGGTCCTAATAAAATGCCTCCTATGCCCAGGGCTGCACCAGTTCTGATAATCGTACCTAAATTTCCTGGATCCTGAATAGAATCTAGAAAAAGCACTTTCTTTTTCATCAAATCTTTAAGCTTATATTCCAGAAAACCATATACACCTATCACCCCTTGAGATTTTTCAGTTTGTGATATTTTATTAAATAGCTCTTCAGTTAAAACAATCTGAGGAAGTCCATCCTGATCGATGCTTTCAGGAATATCTGTACCTTCCTTCAAGATGATGTTTAAAGGCATGAAACCTGTTTTAAGGCCTTCTTCTATTCCTCTGATGCTTTCTAAAAGAAATTTCTTTTCCTTGATCCTGTGTTTTTTAGTGTTTAGGCTTTGCCAAAGCTTAAACTTTTTATTTTCTGCTGATTCAATATACATAATTAGACCTCTTAAATAAAAAAAGACTGTAATACAGTCTTAATTTAATGATTTCTTAGCAATATCTGTTAATTCTTTAAAGCTAGCTGCATCGTTAACAGCGATTTCAGATAAAATCTTTCTGTTGATTTCTACTCCAGCTGTCTTAAGTCCATTGATAAAACGGCTGTATGACAGGCCATTTATTCTGGCAGCTGCATTTATCCTGGTTATCCAAAGCTTTCTGAAATCACCTTTTCTTTTCTTTCTGTGTGCATAGGAATAGCTTAATGATTTCATAACCTGTTCATTGGCAGGTCTGTAAAGCTTAGACTTTGAACCAAAATAGCCTTTTGCCAGCTTTAATACTTTTTTATGTCTTTTATGTAGTGATGTACTTGATTTTACTCTAGCCATTATTCAATCCTCCTTTATCTTATATATAAGGTAATAATTTTTTAATATTTTTTTGCTCAGTTGCATTCACAACTATTGTGCCTCTAAGCTGTCTTTTTCTTTTCGGGCTCTTTTTTTCTAAAATGTGGCTTTTATTAGCTTGTGATCTTTTAAATAAACCTGTTCCGGTTTTTTTGAATCTTTTTGCAGCTCCTCTATGGCTCTTCATTTTTGGCATAATGTTACCTCCTTATTTTTCATGCTTTGGAGACAGAATCATAATCATGTTTCTACCTTCACTTTTTGGCACTCTTTCTACTATTGCTATATCCTTTAAATGTTCTGAGGTTCTGTTGCAGATATCAAGCCCTAGCTCAGGATGATTCAGCTCACGTCCTCTGAACATTATCGTCACCTTAACCTTGTGTCCTTCTTTCAAAAACTTTTCAATTGCCTTGTTTTTTACTATGAAGTCATGTTCTTCAATGCCGATACGCATTTTTATTTCTTTTAAAGTTATTTGCTTCTGTTTCTTTTTGGCTGCTTTTTCCTTTTTCGACTGATCGAATTTAAACTTGCCATAGTTCATTATTTTACATACAGGGGGTTTAGAATTAGGAGAAACCTCTACCAGATCCAACCCTTGTCCTAAAGCCAGGCTTATAGCCTCCTTAGTAGACATGATTTCCAGCTGTTCACCGTTGGCATCAATGACCCTTACTTCTTTAGCCCTTATTTCCTCGTTAATCAATGCATCTTTGCTTATAGCTCTTCACCTCACAAAAAAATATGTAGCAGGCAAGCCTGCTACATCAATACTTAAAATAATGATCATATAATTCCGACCCTGAGAGCAAAGCTACAAGGTGAGAAACAGGCTGTTTCTACTTCCTTTAAAATTATATTATAAGTACAACAAAATGTCAATGCTTTGTTCGATCAAATATCTTTAGGTTCAGCTATTTTCATACCTCCACTAGCTTGAACTATCTCTCTGTTGGCACCTGTAAAATCACAGGTTATCAAGGTCAGCACCTTTTGTTTAGGAAAGTCATCTAAAATGCTAAAATCATCAGGCTTGATAGTTTCAATGTTAAATACTGTATATTCATAGATACCCTGTCTGGTATAAACAATTATTTTATCATTTACTTTAAACTTGGCAACATTTTTAAAAAAGGTATTGTTATGGGCAGCAATAGCACAGTTGCCACTGTCATCCCAGATTTCTTCAGTTTCAGGCATATGCCCTGCTGCTACATTTAGTACTGAATTACTTACTCCTTCTTTAATAGCTATTTTTTCATTACCAAATACCGGAAATTCTAAAACTCCAATAGTATCACCTTCAAGAATTTTCTCCGGCACAGGTTCTTCCAGTGTTTCCATAAATTCTAAGGTAAACTTAAGCATTTCCTGTTCGCTTTTATTATTTTGTATAAAAAACCAGGCTATAATACCTATACCTATAGCCATCAAAGCCACACCTATAAAAAATATAATTTTTCTCACTTTATACCTACCTTCCTGTATGTCCGAAGCCCCCTTCACCTCGCTCTGTTTCATCAAGGTCATCTACAACTTCAATTTCTGGTTTGAATATTGGGGCTACAACCAACTGAGCCATTCGTTCCAGTGGCTTTAAAATAAACTCTTTATCTGAGAGATTGATCAAGGGACAAAATATCTCTCCTCGGTAATCGCTATCTATGACTCCAACACTATTAGCCATCGTAATTCCATACTTGCTGGATAAACCACTTCTGGCATAAATCAAGGCAACATTATCTGTATTGCTTAAGCTTATACCTACACCAGTGGGTACCAGCTTGATTTCCTGAGGCTTAATGACCACAGGCTCTTTGATAGCTGCTTTAAGATCCATCCCTGCAGACCCTCTAGTCTTATATTCAGGTAACAATTCTGTTATTGAATACTCATTTGAAAATAATTTTATGTGTATTTTATCCACCTGCTATCTCCTCCCACTGTTTTTCTATATCGTCAGTTCCTTTTGGAGCTAAAACACATAAATTCAACTTTAAAGCCTTTAAATATCTTTTAACAAATTTATTAAAGGAACTATAGCTGATTCCATCTATTTCAGCTATCAACTCATCTATCAGCTTCGGCTTACTGTAGTAAAGGACATCGATCCCCAGACTGAACATCATATTATGCATGTTGTCAAGAGACATTACTATCTGTCTTTTTAGCTGCTTTTTAGCTCTTTCAAAATCGATTTTTTTAATCCCTGCAACTTTGATTTCCTCTAATATTTTGACTATTTCTCTTAAGGCCAAGGGAAATTGCTTAACATTCACTCCACCACTAATAACTAATTCACCTGTGTTTTCAAAAGCAGTTATAAAACTACTTATATCATAGCATAAGGAAAGCTCTTCTCTTAGTTTCTGAAACAGAAATGAACTCGAATTACCTCCTAAGATATTATTAAAAAGAATAGTCTTAATATATTCAGAATCATTTTTGCTGACCCCTTCTCCACCGAGAGCAAAATATATTTGAGAAATCTTTGCTTTTTCATGAAGTGCAAAGGAAAAATTATTGATAATGACTTTTTTGTTTACCTCTAATTGTTGTTCTGCACTTTCTAAGGCTGAGAACTTTCTTTTTAAATATCCTATCAGTTTTTCATTGTAGTTTCCAGTAACTACCACAACCATTTTTTCAGGAACATAGTGTTGCTGATAAAAATTCAAAAGAATTTTCTTGTTGATTTTTTTAACATACTTTTTTTCACCAAGGATTGAATTACCAAGTCCTTGTCTGGAAAAGAGGTTTTTAGAAAATTCTTCTAAAATGAAACTGCCAGCTTCATCTTCATACATGTTTATTTCTTCTACTATAACCTTTTTTTCTTTTTCTATTTCATCTTCATCCATAGTACTGTTAAATAGCATATCATAGAGAATATCCACAGCTTTAAAGGAGTCTTCCTGAAGGACTTTATTGTAGAAAACAGTAAATTCATTATTAGTATAGGCATTGCCATAGCCACCTAGATCATCCAAGGCTTCAGCTATTTCCGTAGCAGAAATAGTTTCTGTGCCCTTGAACATCATATGCTCTAAAAAATGGGCGCAGCCATAGTTATGAAACGTATCTTCATCCTTTGCTCCTGCGCCTATAAAAATCCCAATATTTACTGTGTGTATATTTTTATTCTTAAGCAAGATCAGCTTAAGCTTATTATCAAGATTGATTTCTTTATACAAGGTAACTCCTATTCTAATGATATAAAGTAAAAATACACCGGCTGTTTGCCATCATAAACAGCAACCTCAATATCCTTATATTTTTCTTCGATTTTTTCTTTTAATTTCATAGCTTCATTTTCTTTTACCATATCACCATAATACAAGGTAACTAATCCCTGCTCTTCCAGGTTTTCTTCCAGGTAGCTCAACACTGCTTCTTCAGTATTTTTCACTCCTCCGATGATCTTGTTTTCGCTGATGATAAGTATCTGGTCTTTCTTTATTTTAAGACCACTGATAGTAGTATTTCTTACAGCATAGGTAATAGCTCCTGTTTTTATATCTTTATATGCTTCCTTCATCAGCTTTTGATTTTCTCTAGGCTTCATTTCTTCATTAAAGGCCAGGATAGCAGCATAGCCTTGTTGAATATTTGTGGTTGGGATCACCACTATTTTCTTGTCCTTATTCAGCTCAATAGTTTGTTCTGCAGACAAGATGATATTTTTATTATTAGGAAATATATAAACCACTTTAGCATCAACCGTTTCTATTGCTTCTTGTATATCATGGGTACTGGGGTTCATAGTCTGTCCACCTTCTAAAATGGCATCTACTCCCATACTTTTGGCAATTTTTCCTAGTCCAGGTCCTGGTACAACCATTACAAAACCATACTCTTTTAGTCTGACTTCTTTAGGTTTTATTTTTTTACTTTTATTTTTGAATTGTTCCTTCATATTATCTATTTTGATGCTAGTAACCGATCCTATGCCTAATGCATACTCAAGAACCTGACCAGGTCTGTTGGTATGTATATGAACCTTGGCTATTCCATCTGCCACAATAGTAACCAAACTATCTCCAATGGCAGGATCATCTAATCTGGTTCTGATTTCTTCATTTGTTTCTGTAGGATCTAAAATAATGAATTCTGTACAATATGAATATTTAATATCTTCAAGGCTCTTAAAGCTTTCATCGATTATTGCTGATTCCAGCACTTGGATCTGTGTATCAAGCACCTTATTGTCCCCAATTGCCGTTTTAAACATGCCCTCGATGATTTTTAACAAACCAAAACCACCTGCATCTACTACTCCAGCTTCTTTTAAAACCGGCAATAGCTCAGGTGTAGAATCTAAAGCTTTCTGACCTTCCTTTAAGCTCTCTTCAAGAACTGTAAAGAAATCATTGCTTATTTTATATCCTTTTTCTGCTCCTTTATACAAACCATCGATCACTGTTAAAA
Organism: Fusobacteriota bacterium; assembly: GCA_022615965.1. GTDB lineage: Bacteria > Bacillota > TC1 > TC1 > TC1 > WTXA01. The sequence goes on along the minus strand of JAKEGG010000061.1, from coordinate 25,268 downwards.
TAGTGCCTTTTACAGGCTTCCTAACTGCCTTATAGGCAACACCTGAGGCTTCTTTGAAACATTTAGTTAAAACCCTGCCATCTATGTTGCTTTCACCAGCCATGCCATGGGCAAAGCCTCTTAAGATCTGAGATAAAATAACCCCAGAGTTTCCCCTGGCTCCTAACAAAGCTCCTTTAGCAGTCAACTCCCCAAACTCGGTAATGGTTTTAGGATCATTAACCTCGAAAACTTTAACAGCATTCTGAAAGGTCAAATACATATTTGTTCCTGTATCCCCATCAGGCACAGGAAAAACGTTCAGGTTGTTTACTTCTTCTTTATACAGATCTAAATAGTTTAGAGCTCCTTTGTATATCTTTATTACTTCTTTAATATCTACTTCGCTGCTCAAAATTATATTGCTCCTGATTATTTGACAATAGCAATATCATCAACATAAACATTTACAACTTTTTCCAGGTTTGGAATATAGTATTCTACAGCGTAGCTCACCTGATCCATTATATTTTGAGCTATAGCATCTATTTTCCCGCCATAAGCCAATACTACATGGACATCTATCACACATGTGCCATCTTTATTTTCAACTTCTATGCCTTTATCATACTGCTCTTTACCAAAAAATCTTTGTATACCTTCTCTGAAGTTTTTAGAAACCATACCAACAACGCCATAACATTCCACTGCAGCTTTGCCAGCTACCTTGCTAATCAGATTTTCTGATAATTCTATTTTTCCATCTTGAGTTACTTTTAATTCTACCATTATGCACTCCTCCTTGAATGTTAACTTCTACAATTATTATATCAGAAATATTTTAAATAAAAAACAGGTAAAATCTATTTAATATTCTTGATTTAAAATTATTTCTTTGTTATAATTCTAAGGTATACGTTGAAATTAATTTTTTTCTGATAGATAGGAGGTGCCGGTTATGGCAAAATGCGAAATTTGTGGAAAAGGTCAGATGTCAGGTAATAATGTAAGTCACTCACACGTAAAAACTAAAAGAAAATGGAATCCAAATTTACAAGCTGTTAAAGCTAATGTTTTAGGTTCTGCTAAGAAAATCAATGTTTGTACTCGTTGTTTACGTTCTGGCAAAGTAGAAAGAGCTTAATAAGTCTGCTTTTTGCTTAAATAATTTTTAAATATTTGTTATTACGATAAAGAGACAGAATCATCAGATTCTGTCTCTTTATTTTAATGTTTTTAAATCATTTGATATTTTGTATCGGTTGATTTATTACTTCCGGAAAGGTCACTTCATACTTAGTGACTTTTCCAGAACTATCCTTGATCTCCAAAATGCATTCAGCAGTTTTAGGATAAGAAAACTCAAAAGACATTTCTTTTGAATCTCCTTTGTTCATTGAAAGCTTAGTAAAGCCATTTAATGGATAGTATGGCATGTTGAATTTATCTATCAGCCTGACATAAGCAAAAGGATCAACATCTTCTCCAGCAAATACACCTGCCATTACTTTTACTACCATTCTGCTGTTTATGGCCTGAGTTCCAGTAACAGCATATTTAATTTCTGATTCTTTATCCTTATTATTATCTTTATTAACAGTAACAATTACAGCAACTATAGCCAATAGAACAAAAATCAGAAACATAAATACAGTCGTTTTGTTTTTCAACCGCTTATCCTCTGTCGATCATCGCTTCTTTTCTTGAAAGTTTAAGTCTGCCTTTGTCATCAAAACCTAATGCTTTTACCAGGATTTCATCACCTTCGCTGACTACATCTTCAACCTTATTTACTCTCTTAACATCAAGAGCTGAAATATGCACCAGACCTTCTTTACCAGAACTGCCATAAACACCTTCGATGATCTCTACAAAAGCACCAAAATCTGTTACTTTTTTAACCTTGCCTAAGTAGACCTTGCCTACTTCTACTTCTTCACAAATTTTGTTGACAACAGCTATAGCCTTGTCAATATTTTCCTGTTCAACTCCGGCTATTTCAATTCTGCCACTATCATCAATATTGATGTCTACCCCTGTTTCTTCGATGATTCTCTTGATCATCTTGCCTCCAGGTCCTATGATTTCCCTGATTTTATCTGGGTCGATCTCGAAGGATATGATCTTAGGCGCGTATGGAGAAAGCTGCTCTCTGGCAGTGCTTAAGGTCTGATTCATAATATTCATTATGTGCATTCTCCCTGCCTTGGCATGTTCTAAAGCTGTTTGCAAGATTTCTCTATTGATACCATCGATTTTGATATCCATCTGTAGAGCAGTAACACCCTCTGAAGTACCAGCTACTTTAAAATCCATATCCCCTAAATGATCTTCCATTCCTTGTATATCTGTTAAAATAGCTATTTTATCACCTTTTTTGATCAAGCCCATTGCTATACCTGAAACCTGTCCAACCAATGGCACACCAGCTGACATCAATGATAAAGAACTGCCACAAACGCTGCCCATGGAAGTTGAACCATTTGAACTTAACGCCTCAGATACAACTCTCATAACGTATGGGAAATCTTCCTGGCTTGGGAGTACTGGTACCAATGCTCTTTCTGCCAGATTACCATGTCCGATTTCTCTTCTTCCAGGGCTTCTCATTGGCTTGGCTTCACCAACGCTGAAACCTGGGAAGTTATAGTGATGCATATATCTTTTTGATGAAATATTATTTATATCATCAATAATCTGTTCATCACTATTAGCTCCAAGTGTTACTACACTTAAGATCTGAGTTTCTCCTCTGGTAAATAAAGCTGAACCATGGGTTCTTGGAAGAACGTCAACTTCACAGGTAATTGGTCTTACCTGTGTTAGTTTTCTATTGTCGATCCTTAGCTCTCTTTCTAAAATAAGATCTCTGAAGGCTTCTTTTTCCAATTTATCAAAGAGCTCATTGAACCATTTGATCCTGATTCCTTCAACTTCTCCAGCTTCAGCAAAATATGAAGAAGAAAGATGTTCCTTTAATGCAGATATTTTTTCATCTCTTGGCTGCTTAGCCAGGTTATCAATTAGTATTTCTTCAATCATTTTATCTATTTCTGGTTTTATGAAATCAGTATAATCTTCTAATACTGCTTGATCCTTTTCTTCAGGTACATATTCTCTTTTAACTTTACATAACCCTAAAGCTAAAGCCTCTTTTCTAAATTCTTCTATAAAAGCAGTTAATTCTTTGATTGCTTCGTGTCCAAATAATATACCTTCAAGCATTATCTCTTCTGGTACGATATTTGCTCCCGCCTCAACCATCATTACTGCATCGCTGGTTCCTGCTACAGTTAGATTTATTTGTGATTGTTCTCTTTGTTCAAGATCAGGATTGATGATAAATTTTCCATCAATATAGCCTACTCTTACAGCAGCAATAGGTCCTAAGAAAGGAGCGCTTGAAAGATGCAGTGCTGCAGAGGCTGAGTTCATCGCCACAATATCAGGCTCATTGTCAGCTTCTACTGATAATATTGTTGCTACGATATGAATATCGTTTTTATAGCCATCAGGAAATAATGGTCTGATTGGTCTGTCTATCAGTCTGGCAGTCAGGATCGATCTTTCTCCTGGTCTTCCTTCCCTTTTAATAAAGCCTCCAGGTATTTTACCTGCGGCATACATTTTTTCATCTACGTCCACTGTCAACGGAAAGAAGTCAAAACCTTCCCTTGGCTTTTTAGCCACAGCTGCCGTGGCCAGTACCACACTGTCTCCATACTTTCCTAGGACCGCTCCATCAGCCAGCTTGGCCATTCTGCCAGTTTCTAGCTTCAAGGTGCTTGCTCCTAGTTTGATTTCTTTTACTAATACATTGCTCATGTATTTTCCTCCATCTCTTTCTCTCTATAATTATACTTAATCATTATATCTTTTTTTCTTTACTGTGGCAACTTTTTATTAAGACCAAAAAAAGCAAACAACTTTATATTGTTTGCTTTTACTAAGATTCTACTTCAGACTTTCCTTTAATAGTAATATTCTAAATAAGGACTGATCGATATCTTCTTTCTTCAGTTCTCCACTTTTTACTGCTTTAAGAACAGCCGTATAGGCTAAATCAAAATCATCAGGCATCAATAAAATATCTACTCCTGCTTTTAAGGCTTCTACAGCAGCTTTGTCTCCGCCAAACCAATCAGTCACTGCTCCCATATTTAAAGCATCGGTGATCACAACACCTTTAAATTCTAATTCTTTGCGTAAAACATCCTTGATGATCAACTGGGAAAAGGAACAAGGTGTATCATCACCTACTACCTTAGGGACTGATATATGGGCTATCATTACTAGATCTGCTCCTGCTTCAATACCTTTTTTAAAAGGTATAAACTCCAAACTTCGCATTTCTTCCAGGTTTTTTTCTGTATAGGCAAGTCCTAGATGTGTATCACCAGAAGTATTGCCATGTCCAGGGAAGTGCTTTAAAGTGGTTAGTATTCCTTGGGTTTTAAAGCCTTTTATTTCTTCAGTGACTAGTTCTCCAACAAGATCAGCATCAGAGGAAAATGCTCTTTGATCTACAACTTCATTATCTTTGTTGGTGTAGACATCAGCAACTGGGGCAAAATCCAGGTTAAAGCCAAAGTATTGCAAATATTCTCCTATGGTGCTACCTAACCTAAAGACATCGGTACCTGTATTGATATTATTTAATGTTGGAAACTTTCCTACATTAAAATTAAGGTTATTTGCTATTCTGGCTACCTGGCCCCCTTCTTCATCTATGCTGATCAACATCGGTAAACCTATTCTTTCTAGTGAAGCATTCTGGCAGATTGCTGTGGCTTCCTTTATTTCTTGTGGTGTAGAAATGTTCTTAGAGAAAAAAATCAGCCCTCCCACCGGATAGTTATTGAATGACTCCTTTAAAGCTTCTTCATTGCCATAAAGATTTTGATAGCCAGTTAAGGCTTCTGGAGTAATTATAAATAGCTGAGCAACCTTTTCTTCTAAAGTCATTTCTTTGATTTTGGCCCGGATTTTGTCCTCGGTGCTCTGATTGATCGCTGGCTCCTGTTGTGTTTCTTCATTATACTTATCATCCTTAAATATCCTAGGCACAATAATTACCAGGGTCAAAAGTACCGCCATAATCAGTAGAGGTATGAGCCAAGGTCTTCTCTGCTTCTTGTTTTGTACTTTATTTTGTTTTCTTTTTTTTATTTTTGTGCTAGCTTTGTGTCTCATTTTCACCTCAATATAATTATAGCTTTACTGATAAAAAAAAAGCAAACAATTATGTTTGCTTTTAATAGTCTTGATCAATTACCTTCTTAATTTTAGTCTGGTAATTATGTTTTTATATCTATCAAAGTCATTTTTTTCCAGATAGTTAAGAAACCTTCTTCTTTGACCTACCAGCATCAATAAACCTCTTCTGGTATGAAAATCCTTTTTGTGAACCTTCAAGTGTTCAGTAAGTCTGCTGATTCTGTCAGTTAAGATTGCGATCTGAACTTCCGGTGAACCTGTATCTCCTTCTTTGATCTGGTATGCTTTGATAATTTCTTGTTTAGTCATATTTGACATCCTCCTTTGATTCTATCCCTAATGGCCTAGTAACAGGACGGAGACCCTGAAACCACGCTAAAAGTTCCTTTAATATTATATGTCATATCAAGATGAAATGCAACTAAATATTTTTTAATTACAACTTAACTTGATGATTTCCAATGATTTTTCTTTATCTTTTATTAACTGACCAATTAAAGCTTCCTTGGAATCGAACTTGGTTATGCTTCTTAAATAGTCCAGGAACCAGACTGTGATCACCTCATCGTAAATATCCTGGTCAAAATTAAAGAAATTTACTTCTACCACCAGATGGCTTGTGCCTTCATCTACTGTGGGCTGGAAGCCAACATTACAGATTCCGTAATAGCATTCTCCTCTGACCTTGCCATAAACACAATATACTCCATAACCTGGTAATATCTTATCTTTATCAATATTTAAATTAGCAGTAGGAAAACCAAGCTGTCTGCCTAAACCTTTGCCATGAACTACTTTGCCTGTCAGTGAAAAGTTATAGCCTAATAGTTTATTGGCCTTTATGAGGTCTCCTTCTGCTATCAGCTCTCTGATCAGGGAGGAGCTGACACTTAGTCCACCTTCCATGTATTCTGGCAAAACTACAACATCAAAGCCAAATTTTTCACCTAGTTTCTCCATATCCTTGCTGTTGCCTGTTGCTCCTTGACCAAAATGGTAATCAAAGCCTATAACTACTTTTTTGATAGCTAGTCCTGAAACCAGATATTGTTCTACAAAATCCTCAGGTTTTAAACCTGCAACCTTTTGAAAGGGTACCAGTAAAACCATATCTATTCCCAGCTTTTCAAAGGTAGCTAGCTTCTCTTCAAGAGTCTGTATTTTTCTGACTCCAAGACCCATGTAGTCTCTGGGATGGGGATCGAAGGTCACAACTATCAGCTTTTCCAAAGGCTCCTTTAATTCCTTGGCAGCTTCAATCAAGGACATATGCCCCTTATGAATACCATCAAAGTTGCCTAAAACAGCAATTAGTCTGTGCTCTTTATCTACCTCGTTTATATCTTTAAATACTTTCATCTATTTCATCCATTATTCAAGGATCATTCAACTATATTCTTTACAATCCTTAAAATACCTTCTTTAACAATTAAAATTGCAGTCAGGCTGCCTTGATAGGTAGCAGCAAAGACCTGATCTTCAGAGATATCATAGGTATTGGCAATTTTTTGTCCTAGTTTGATTTTTTCATAGTCTTCTGCTTTTAATTCTATTTGATTCAGGACATGTTCTATTCCTTTAATTAAAGGTAAGAGAAAGCTATAGTCCTTGTTGGCTGCCATTATAGCAATTTCTTGCAACTTAAGGCTGTCCTTTATTTTAAAGGAGCCAACCTGGGTTCTTAACAACTCTCCCATTATGCCAGATGCACCTAATAATTCTCCTAAATGGACACAAAGTGTTCTGATGTAGGTTCCTTTGGAAACCTCAGCTTTAAATCTTATGACTTTGGATCCATATTTTTCATATATATCACTTATAGCTTCAATTTTGAGGATTTCAATATTCCTACTTGATCTTTCAACTTCAATTCCTGCTCTGGCATACTGATACAGCTTTCTGCCATTAACCTTGACGCTGGAATACATTGGAGGTTTCTGGGCAATTACTTTGCCAGAAAGATCACCAAGTATATTATCAATTTTTTCTTTGTCTATTTTTGCGGTGTAAGGGGCTTTTTTCAGCTCTCCATGAATATCTTCAGTAGTTGAGCTGTAGCCTAAAACCAGTTCACCTTCATATACCTTGAAATTATCTCCAATATATTCCATCAGTTTAGTGCCCTGACTGACTCCCACCACCAATACTCCCTCAGCTTCCGGATCCAAGGTTCCACTATGACCGATTCTTTTTATTGATAATATTTTTCTCAGTTGATATATAACATCATGAGAGGTCAGTCCTTTTTCCTTATAGACATTAATTAATCCATTCATCCTTTTTTAATCCCTCTTCAACTCTGGCCAGCACATATTCCATAGCTTCGTTCAGACTTCTTCTTACTCTGAAACCTGATGCTCTTTTATGTCCTCCACCTTTAAAGACATCTGCCAGCTTATTGGCATCAATATAGCTTTTAGTCCTAACAGATACCCTGATTTCATCTTTGCTGAATTCTTTAAACAAGATAGCTATTTCACTTTTATCTACACTTCTTGGGTAGTCGACATAGTTTTCTATATCTCCAGACTTAAGTTCATATTGATCAATTATCTCGTAGGGGAGATAGGTATAGGCAATCAAACCTTCAGCCTTTAACTGCAGGTTATTAAGCACAGCTTTTAGGCCTGCTATCCTGCCAAAGGTGTTTTTTTCATAGACCTCTTGTCTGACCTTGTTGATATCAGCTTCCATAGCTATCAGTATGCTTACTAAGGCTACTGTTCCGCTGGTTGTAGACTCGTAGGTGAGATTACCTGTATCAGTCATAACTCCAGTATATATTGCAGTAGCTGCTTCTTTAGGTATGAATTTCATAATATCCAGATACAGGTCGCCTATGATTTCTGAGGTCGCTCCTTTTTCCGGATAGACAAAGTTATGTTCTGCAAAAAAGTTATTGCTGATATGATGGTCTATATTTATCATCTCTATCAATTCAGGAAATTCTGTCCCTGGATCAAAGCCTATCCTGTCTAATTTAGCTGAATCCAAGATAAAAACATAATATTCTTTTTTCTTTTCTTGTAAAGAAAAATCTGCTATTTTTTTTATCTTGAAGCCTTCTTCTAAAAAAGCATACTTATCTGGTACTCCATCATTGTTGACGGGTATCGGTCTGGCACCTAGATCCTTAAGTAAATAGGAAAAGCCGATTATTGAGCCGATCGCATCACCGTCTGGTGATTCATGGCTGATCACCAATACATCCTTGCCTTTTATTTTTTTTAAATATTTGATTAGTTCTTTCATTTAATCCTTTTTACCCTCATCCTTGATTTCTTTTAGGATCTCATTGATTCTTTGGCTGTAACTTAAGGAGTCATCTGGGAAAAAAGCTATTTCTGGCACTATTCTCAGTTGCATTTTCATACCGATTTGTTTTCTGATCAAGCCTTTAGCCTTATTTAGAACTAGCAAAGCTTCACTTAATCGGTCCTCTTTTAAGTGGCTGACAAAAATTTTGGCAAAGGATAAATCTCGGGCTACCTTTACATCGGTAAAGGTGATCAGCTCCAGTCTTGGATCTTTTAGTTCTTCTCTAACTATTTCTGCCAGGACTTTTTGGAGTTCCCCTTCCATTCTTTGGCTTCTATGTTTTTTATTTATCATCTTTTATCCTCTAATCTAATTTTCTAGCTATGCTTTCTAAAACATATGCTTCAACTACGTCACCTTCTTTTATGTCGTTAAAGTCTACCAGACTTAAGCCACATTCATAGCCTTGGGCAACTTCTTTAACTTCATCCTTGAATCTTTTTAAGGAGTCAATAGTACCTTCATGAGCGATCACTCCATCTCTGATCACTCTGATCTTAGAGCTGCTGGTGATTTTACCATCAGTAACATAGCAACCGGCAATAAGTCCTATCTTTGGTACCTTTATTACTTGTCTTACTTCTAAAGTTCCTTGTTCTACTTCTTTGATTTCAGGTGCCAACAATCCACTAATAGCCTTTTTAATATCATCTATTACTTCGTAGATCACTCTGTATAAGGTAATATTGACATTTTCTTCTGCAGCCAGCTTTTTAGAATTAGTATCTGGTCTGACATTAAAGCCAATAATCAAGGCTTCTGAAGTCATAGCTAGTTTAACATCTGTTTCGTTAATGGCGCCAACCCCTTCATGAATGATATTTACCTTAACTTCTTCAGTCTGGATATTTCTTATTGATTGACATAGGGCTTCAACTGAACCGTGTACGTCTCCTTTGACTATCAGGTTAAGTTCTTTCAGGTTGCCTTCGCTGATTTTTTCAAACAAATTTTCCAGTGAAACAGTTTGGCTTTTCTTTAATTTTTCTTCTTTTCTGACAATTTTTCTTTGGTCTGCCAGATAAGAGGCTAATTTTTCATCTTTAACTGCCTGGAAAATGTCACCTGCTTCTGCTACTGTTGATAAGCCTAAAATTTCTACTGGTGTTGATGGTCCAGCGCTTTTGATATTTTTACCTGAATCGTTTTGCATTGCTCTAACTTTACCATAGGTCTCTCCTGCTAGGATCATATCACCGATTTTCAAGGTTCCTTTGGTAACCAGCATAGAAGTTATTGTTCCTTTTTCTTTATCTAAGCGACCTTCTAAAACAAAGCCTTCAGCTAATCTGTTTGGATTGGCTTTTAAGTCTTCTACTTCTGCTACCAGCTGGATCATTTCTAATAGTCCATCTATGTTTTCCCCTTTTTTAGCAGAAATAGGTACGAATATCGTATCTCCACCCCATTCTTCAGAAATCAAACCATGTTCTGTTAACTGTTGCATTACTCTGTTAGGATCTGCACCTTCTTTATCTATTTTGTTTACCGCTACGATTATTGGCACTTTAGCTGCTTTAGAGTGGTTGATCGCTTCTATTGTTTGTGGCATAACTCCATCATCTGCTGCTACTACCAAGATTGAAATATCGGTTATCTGGGCTCCTCTGGCTCTCATTGCTGTAAAAGCAGCATGTCCTGGTGTATCAATAAAGGTTATCTTTTTACCATGGTAATTTACCTGGTAGGCTCCGATGTGCTGGGTTATTCCCCCTGCTTCAGTTGCGATGACATTGGTTTTTCTGATAGCATCTAAGAGCGAAGTTTTACCATGGTCAACGTGGCCCATTACAGTAATGATCGGTGGTCTTGGCTTTAAGGTTTTTGGATCATCTTCAATAGTAGATAATTCAGTTTGTCTTTTTAATGTTTTAAATTCGATGTCCATGATGCCAAAGTCATTGGCTATCAAAGTAGCAGTATCAAAATCAATAAACTGATTTAAAGTAGCCATTATGCCTAATCCCATTAATTTTTTTATGATTTCTCCTGCACCTTTATTTAGTCTCATGGCCAGATCCTTGACTTGAATTTCTTCTCCAATAATAAGTTTTTTTATGCTGATTTCTGGTTTTGGAGCTTCATGTCTTTTTTTATTTTTATATCTCTTGTTGCCTTTCCATCTGTCATCAGTATTATCGCTGACCATTTTGTTGCTTTTGTAAATCTGTCCTTTATTTGGTAAAGGTTTTTTGACTTCAGGTTTTTTCTTGATTGGCTCTTTTATTTCTTTTTTTACTATTGCTGGTTTTTCAGTATGTGGCTTCTTAACAACAATCTCTTCGATAACCTTTTCTTTTTCTTCAACTGGTTCTGTTTTTACTACTTTGGTTTTTTCCTGGACTACTCTTTTTTCTTCTTCCTCTTTATGGGCTTTTTCTTTTAATTCTTTGTAGTAGTTTTCCAGTCTTGCCACGTTCTCATCGCTTATGACGCTCATATGAGATTTGACTTCAATGTTGAGTTTCTCCATGATCCACATTATTTCTTTATTTGTTACACCTTTGTCTTTGGCGACTTCATATATTCTTTTTCCCATTTACATCACTCCTTAATTAAAGAGAATCTATTCATTTATTATCTGATTGCTTAATTCGACGATTAGGTCATCAGATAGTTTGATGTTTAACGCTCTTTCTACGCTTTTTCTTTTGATGGCTTCTTTCAGGCATTCTATATTTAAGCATATGTAGGCTCCTCTGCCAGGGGCCTTGCCTGTTTTATCTATTACCACTTGTCCCTCTGGGGTTTTGACTATTCTGATCAGCTTGTTCTTATCAGTTTTTAATCCACAACCCAGGCAGCTTCTTTGTGGTGTTTTTTTTAGCTTCATTTTTATACTTCTTCTCCTCTGATGCTTTCTACTTGTTCATCGCTGACTATGTCTATTTTCCAGCCTGTTAGCTTGGCTGCCAGTCTGACATTTTGCCCATCTTTACCAATAGCTAGCGAGAAGATATCTTTGGCTACCAGTACCTTGGCTTCTTTAGCTTCTTCCTTCAGAACGATGTCCAGGATCTTGGCTGGTGCCAGGGCGTTGCTGATGTATTGAGCTACATCTTCTGAATATTCGATTATATCTATTTTTTCTCCTGTTTCCTTGGAGCCTCCTAGTTCATTGAGAACATTGCCTATTCTCGAGCCTTTGGTTCCAATACAAGCTCCTACTGGGTCCACGTTTTCTGCTTTGCTGAAAACTGCTATTTTACTTCTTGAACCAGCTTCTCTGGCTATTGATTTGATTACCACTGTACCATCATGTATTTCTGGTACTTCTAATTCAAATAGCCTTCTTATCAGGTCCTTGTGTCTTCTGGATATGATGATGATCGGATTTTTAGTGGTTTTTTTCACGTTCACCAGGTATACCTTAAGTCTTTCTCCAATATGGTATCTTTCATTTTCTACTTGTTCTTCTGGTGGCAGGATCACTTCTCCATTGCCTATACTTAGAAATACATTGTATTTGTTGTCGCTGGTATCTTCCTTGTTGACTGGGGATATTCTGGAGATCACTCCAGTTATCAGGTCTTTTTCTCTTTTAGAGAATTCATCAAAGATGTTGCTTCTTTCTATTTCTCTTATTTTTTGGGTTATGATTTGTTTGGCTGTCTGAGCAACCATTCTGCCCATCACCTGGGTTTCCATTGGTAATTCGAGAGTTATTTCTCCTCCTACTTCTTCTATACCGTATTCTGCTCTGGCTTCATCTAAACTGATTTCTTCGTCTTCATCGGTTACTTCAATTACAACTTTTTTAGTTTGGTATATTTTTATTTCTCCAGTTTCTCTGTTTAGCACCGCTTTGACATTGTCGTAAGGTGTTTTCATGTCTCCTTTTTCGTTTTTATGGTCAGTAGCATGTTTTCTTTTAAGTCCTAGGATTATTGCTGATTCTATGGTTTCAAATAGCATTTCTCCACTGATGCCTTTTTCATTTTCCAAAATTTTTACTGCTTCTATCAATTCTTTGTTCATTTTTTCCTCCTATATTTCAATACTTATATTCGCTTTGCTGATATTGTCTTTTTGTATTTCAATTTTTTTGCCCTTTTCTTCTAGAATCAGGGTTTCATCATAGCTTATTAATATACCTCGGTGTTTTTTGTTTTTTTCTATGCTTTTAAAAAGGTTTACTTCTATCAGGGCTCCTGTGTTATCTTGAAAGTCCTTTTCGTTTCTTAGTGGTCTTTCTAGTCCAAGTGAGGATACCTCTAGTATATATTGTCCTTTGATGTATTCTTTTTCATCCAGGATGGCTTCTACATATCTGCTGACTTTTTCACAGTCGTTGATATCTATTCCATTTGGTGAATCGATAAAATATCTCAGGTACCATTCTGGTCCTTCTTTGACGTATTCTACGTAGACCAACTCATATCCTATTTGTTCTACTAGTGGTCTGAATTCATCTTCTATCTTTTGACTTGTTGACATTGGTTTCTCCTTTATTAAAACAAAAAAGTGGGGGCTCCCACTTTTGTTCTTTACTATTATTTATTATATCCTTGTTTTTTTAGAAAATCAAGTCTTAAGTTTGATGTCTGTTAGTTGATTATCTTAATTACAACCTATTTCTTAGCCCTGGGATGATTAAGATCATAAACCTTCTTCAAATGGCCCTTAGTGACATGTGTATAAACCTGTGTAGTAGACAAACTCTCATGACCTAAAAAACTCTGCACAACTCTTAGATCAGCACCTTTTTCTAGAAGATGAGTAGCAAAACTATGTCTTAAAGTATGAGGAGAAATACTTAAAGTAGTAGAAGTAGAGCTTATATATCCATCCAGCATCAATCCAACACTTCTGACACCAAGCCTTTTGCCTCTTTTACCAAAAAACAAAAAATCCTGATCCTCTAAGCTAAACTTAAAGCTATCTCTGCCATGCTTTAAATAATTATCAACAGCCTCCAAACCATAACTACCAATAGGTACTATCCTCTCCTTTTTACCCTTGCCTAAAACCTTGATAGTCCCATATTTGAAGTCAAAATCCCCAAGCTTTAAATTGACCAATTCACTGACCCTGATACCTGAACCATAAAGTATCTCCAATATTGCCCTGTCTCTCAGACCAACAGGAGAACTTAAATCTGGAGCCTCAAGTAAAGCTAACACCTGATACTCATAAATAAATTTTGGTAGCCTTTTATCAAGCTTAGGAGAAGAAATATGCTGCATTGGATTAGCTAAAACCAACTCCTCCTTGTTTAAAAACTTAAAAAAAGACTTTAAAGCAGCGATTTTCCTGGCTAAAGTTTTTTTAGAATAACTATGTCTATTTAAAGAATTAATAAAAAGCCTGATATCATGGTGCTCGATCAGATCAAAATCCAACCTGACATCAACTAATTCTCCCTTATCGCTTAAAACCAATTCCTTGGAGATAAAAAAGTCAGCCAGCCACATATAGAAGTCATGAAGATCCAGTCTATAGGCCTTGATTGTATTCTCACTATACCTTTTTTCAGAACTTAAATAAGTTAAAAAAAGACTCTGAAAATCATTAAAGCTATCCATTTACCTCTCCAATAAAATCTTTTAATGCCACTAAACTTGCCTTTCCCATAGCCAGCTTCTTCTCCTTTTTATCCCGAATATTCTCACTAAGCAAAGGTAACAAGCCAAAATTAGCATTCATTGGCTCAAGCTTTCCCTTCTTATTAACACTAGAAGTAATGTACCTAAACATAGAAGCCAGCATAGTCTCCTGTGGGAAATCTAAAAAAGAAAGATCTTTGATCTTCCTTAAAACCTGCCAGCCAACATACAAGCCACTAGCAGCACTCTCCAGATAACCCTCGACTCCAGAAATCTGACCAGCCACAAAAACATTATTGTAATTATTCAAAAAACCATAACGATTCAAAACCATCGGACTGTTGATAAATGTATTTCTATGAATGACCCCATACCTTAAAATCTCAGCAGACTCTAAACCAGGAATAAGACTGATTAATTCCCTTTGCTCAGAAAACGTCAAACCAGTCTGAAAGCCTACTAAATTATACATAGACTTTTCCTGATTTTCAGCCCTCAGCTGAACTACCCCATAGGGCCTACTGTCACCAAGACCAAGACCAACTGGCTTCAAAGGACCAAAAAGCAAAGTTTTTATTCCCCTTCTTGCCAATTCCTCAATAGGCATACAACCTTCAAAATACTTTTCCTTTTCTTCCTCCAAATGCTTTTCTGCACCTTCAGCACTGATAAGCTTGCTATAAAAAGCTTCATACTCAACTTTATCCATAGGGCAATTTAAATAATCCTCCATATTGCCCTTGCCATAACGACTGGTAAAATAGGCCTTCTGATAATCAATGGAATCTGCTGCCACAATAGGAGCAGAAGCATCTGAAAAATATGAGAACTCAGTACCTACCAAAGCAGTCAAACTGGCTAACAAAGAGCCACTAGTCAACGGACCAGTAGCTACAATAGTAAGCTGATCAGGATCGATTTCTCTAAACTCATTCTCGATGATCTCAATATTATCCAAGGATCTGATCTTATTGGTAATATACTGGGAAAATAAATCACGATCAACAGCTAAAGCCCCTCCAGCAGGTACCTCAGTAGCCAAAGCAGCCTCCATGACCAAGCTGCCTAAAAGCTTTAGCTCCTCCTTTAACAGGCCAACTCCCTGAGTCAGATCTCTGCCACGCAGAGAATTACTGCAAACCAACTCAGCAAAACCATCTATCTTTTGTGCCGGATTTTTCTTAACTGACTTTACTTCATAAAGCTTAACCTTTACACCATGAGCTGCCAGATACCAAGCTGCCTCACAGCCAGCCAAACCAGCACCAACCACGATCACTTCAACAGGCTTATTCATCTTGACTCTTTTTCCTTTTATACTTACAAGCAGAACAACTGATCAGCTTGTCCTTCTCCACCAGAACACCACCACATTCAGGGCATTTTTCAGCTAAAGGCTTATTCCAATAGGAAGCATCGCACTCAGGGTAATTACTACAGCCATAAAATACCCTGCCTTTTTTACTTCTCTTAACAACGATTTCACCTTTTTGACATTTAGGGCAAACTACCCCGGTTTTTTCCAAAAGCATTTTAGTATTGCGGCACTCAGGGAAACCAGGACAAGCTAAAAACTTTCCGAATCTACCATTTTTAATAACCATATTCCGCCCACATTTATCGCAAATAACATCAGTAACCTGATCTAAAGGCTTTTCTAAAACAACCTTCTCTATTTCCTTTTCAGCCTTTTGCAATACCTCAGCAAATGGTTGATAAAATTCATCAATAATCTTTTTCCAATCTCTTTTACCATCTGCCACTAAATCAAGCTCATTTTCCATATGAGAAGTAAACTTTACATCGATCAGATTGTTAAAATATCCAAAAAGAAGTTCGATCACCAGCTTACCTAACTCTGTACTATAGAGTACCTTCTTTTCTCTAACAACGTAACCTCTTTTCAAGATGGTATCAATAATAGCCGCATAGGTACTAGGTCTGCCAATACCTAAACTTTCCATCTTCTTGATCAAAGATGCCTCATTATACCTGGCAGGTGGCTGAGTAAAGTGTTGCTCCCCAAGCAAATCTGCTAAGGTCAGTCTTTCACCAACAGATAGTGGAGGTAGAATATAGTCTTCCTCCTCTTTTTCATTGCCTACGATCAAATAACCTTTAAACTTTAATTTACTGCCTACAGCCTTGAAAGTATAGTCGTCAACAACTATTTCCAAAGTCAACTGATCATAGATGCCAGATGGCATCTCACTTGTTAAAAATCTTTCCCAGATCAGCTTATAGAGCTTATACTGATCCTTAGACAGCCTATCTTTGATGCTCTCAGGACTTCTCCAGACTGAAGTAGGCCTAATGGCCTCGTGTGCATCCTGAGAACTACCACTTATCTTATAGTATCTGGTCTTTTCTGGTATATATTCTTTCCCAAAATTAGCTAAAATATAGGCTTTGGTCTCTTCCTTGGCTACAGGAGATATTCTGGTGGAATCAGTTCTCATATAAGTGATCAAACCAGTTAAACCACCTTTTTCCTTGCCAAGATCGATTCCTTCATATAGCTCCTGTGCAATAGACATAGTCTTCTTGCTGGTATAGTTATATAAATTAGCAGCTTTTTGCTGTAAAGTACTGGTAATAAAAGGAGGCTTAGGGTTAGACTTCTTCTCTTTTTCCACGATAGAGGCTATCTGACCTTCCTTGTTCTTCAGCTTAGCCACTATTTCCTTGGTGATCTTCTCATCAGCTAGCTTGATTTTCCCATTTTTGTCCTTAACCAAGTCTGCCTTAAAGCTTTCACCAGTGGCTTTTTTAAATAAGCCTTCTATGCTCCAGTATTCTTCCTCTATAAATGAATCGATTTCTGCCTCTTTATCTAAAATAAGCTTAACTGCAACAGTCTGAACCCTGCCAGCAGAAAGCCCTTTCTTGATTTTTTTCCAAAGTAAAGGACTGAGCTTATAGCCTACTATCCTATCCAAAAGCCTTCTGGTCTGTTGGGCGTCAACCAGATCCTGATTGACAGTTCTAGGATTTTTAACAGCATTTTTAATAGAAGTTTCGGTGATTTCATGAAACTCTACTCGACAATTTTCCTCTGGTGCTATTCCTAAAGCATTGCTTAAATGCCAGGCGATAGCCTCTCCTTCTCTGTCAGGGTCAGTAGCCAGTAGTATTTTGCTGGATTTTTTAGCAGCATCCTTGATTTCTTTTAAAATATTGGTTTTCCCTCTAACAGTTATATATTTAGGCTGATAGTTATTTTCAAGATCAATTCCTAAAGTGCTTTTTGGCAAATCAATAATATGACCAACAGAAGATTTGACAGTATAATTGCTTCCTAAGTATTTTTTTATGGTTTTAGCCTTTGAAGGCGATTCTACAATAATTAAATTTTTAGCCATTATTCCTCCTAATACGCATTATTGATATTCTACACAATGAATATTTTTATTGCAACCCCTATTAAAAGAAAAGCTCCTTTAGTCTTTGGATAGAATAACCCTCTACAAAGTCTTCTGTTAATAAGGATGAAGGTAAAAATACTTCCTTGCCATATTCCAAAGCATAATCTAAAGTGATCAAAGCCCCACTTTTGATTCTGGCTTCCAGGACAATGAGAATCTGGGAAATACCAGCAATCAATCTATTTCTTCTAGGAAAATGATATTTTAGTGGAGGGGCATCAATAGGAAATTCAGAGATTATCCCTCCGCTAGCTTTCAACTTTTCATATAGCTGCAGATTGCTTCGTGGATAAATCAAATTGATCCCACAGCCAATTATTCCGATAGAATGACTACAGCCTTGATGGAAAGCTCCGTCTATACCTAAAGCCAAGCCACTGACCCCGATGATGCCCTGCTTGCTTAAGCCTATACCTAAAGCACTAGCTTTCTTAAGGTTTTTTTCCAAGGCTTTTCTACTACCTACCACGCCTGCATATTTTTCACCATGAAACATTTTTTCGCTTCCTATATAGTAGAAGGCTATTGGCGGTATTTCGATTTCTTTCAAGGCAGGAAAATATTCACTGTCATAAACAGAATAAACTCTATAGCCTAACTCATTTTTTTGTTGATAAAAGTCCTTAATTTCCTCAGTACTATAGGCTGCCAGATTGCCTAGGTATTTGTTAAAAATATATTTTTCTCCATAGCCCTTACGCCAATCTAAGACTGTTTCTCTTAATATTCTATAACTGTAAGCTTTTTCAATGATTTTTGACCAATAAAACTCTTTCATTTTCTTTTTTCCTTCCTTTTTTTATCTTGTTTTATCGTGAATTTTTAATTATACTTAGGGTAATACTTAATATAATAGTAGAAAATCTATATAAAGGAGTGAATTATTTGTCCCTTAAATGCGGTATAGTTGGTTTGCCAAATGTTGGTAAATCTACTCTTTTTAATGCCATAACCAAAGCAGGCGCTGAATCGGCCAATTACCCTTTTTGTACTATAGAGCCCAATGTTGGAGTAGTTGCCCTACCTGATAAAAGATTAGACAATTTAAGCAATCTCTACCAATCTAAAAAAACTATTCCCACAACCTATGAATTTGTTGATATAGCCGGTCTTGTTGCCGGAGCCAGCAAAGGTGAAGGTCTAGGCAATCAGTTTTTGGCACATATCAGGGAAGTTGATGCCATAGCCCATGTAGTCAGGTGCTTTGAGAATTCCAATATCACTCATGTTTCAGGAAATATAAATCCTGCTGATGATATGGAAACCATCAATCTGGAGCTTATCCTGGCTGACCTTGATTCTATGGAAAAAAGGCTTGATAAGCTAAGAAGTAAAATCAAATCTAAGGATAAGGATAGCCTGGAGGAATTTGAATTAGTAGAAAAAATTTATAAGCATCTTGAAGGTGGCTCACCTGCCAGATCTTTAGCCTATACCAAGGATGAAGAAAAAATCCTGAAACGTATCAATCTACTTACTAACAAGCCAATCATTTATGTGGCTAATATTTCTGAAGATGATATCAGAAATAGATTTGAACTGCCAATGGTTAAAGCTGTAATGGCCAAGGCTCAGGAAGAAAATACCATAGCTATACCTGTGTCGGCTCAGATCGAGTCAGAGGTGGCTCAGTTAGAGGCTGATGAAAAAAGAGAGTTTTTAAATGATCTGGGACTGGAATACTCTGGCTTAGAGGAAATCATCAGGGCTACATATAAGTTATTAGGCCTGATAACCTATTTTACTGCTGGAGAAAAAGAATCCAGAGCCTGGACTATCAAAGAAGGTACCTTGGCCCCTGGAGCAGCTGGTACTATTCATACCGACTTTGAACGAGGCTTTATTAAAGCTGAAGTTATAAGTTACGAGGATCTTATGGACTATAAATCTGAAGTTAAGGCCAAGGAAGCTGGCAAACTAAGGATCGAGGGGAAAGATTATCTCGTTAAAGATGGAGATGTGATGCATTTTCGTTTTAATGTGTAAATAATTTTTATGAGGTGATAAGATGAAGAAATTTTCCTTTAAGGGAGGTACTCATATTCATAAGGCCGCTGAAAAAAAGAATTTAACTGTCAGTTCTGAGGTTGAAATCCTAAAAAGCCCTGAATATTTATATCTGCCACTTAATCAACAGCTTGGTAAACCCTCTATCCCTATTGTTAATGTTGGGGATCAGGTTAAGGCTGGTCAGAAAATTGCTGAAAAGGATGGAGCTTTTTCCAGCAACCTACACTCACCAATCAGTGGTACTGTAGAAAAAATCGACTATTTGATCAACGAGCCAACTGGTAACAGAAGTAAAGCCATCGTTATTAAAAATGATTTTAATAACCAAGAAATTGCCTTTATTAAAAGAAGCACCCAGGAAGCTCTGGGCCTTACCAGCAAGAACATAACTGACATTATGGAAGAGGCTGGACTAGTAGGCCTAGGTGGAGCAACATTTCCTACTTCCATCAAGTATACTGGTAATAAAAAATGTGAAATGGTCATTTTAAATGGTATTGAGTGTGAACCATATAATACAGCAGACTATATCATTATGAAAAAACACTATAAAGAGGTGATCAGAGGTTTAAAATATATGCTGATTGCCAGTGGCGCTCCTAAAGGAGTGATCTGTGTTGAAGATAATAAAATGGATGTCTATGAAGCTATCAAAAATGAACTTAAAGGAGAGCCTGCTATCAGTGTAGCTTTATTTAAAGAAAAATACCCTCAGGGAGCGGAAAAACAGCTGATCAGCGCCTTGACCAAAAAAGAGGTCCCTTATGGTGGTCTGCCTATAGATATTGGCATCATAGTCAACAATGTTGGTACTGCCATGGCTTTATGCGAGGCTGTTGAAGAAGGCAAACCATTGACTCACCACTATCTGACAGTTACAGGCAATGTCTCTTCCCCTAAAAATTATCTGGTACCAATTGGCACCTTATTTAGTGAAGTCGTATCAGAAGATGATCTAGCCAAAAACAAGGTGCTTCTAGCTGGAGGTTTGATGATGGGTAAAGCTATGTATACCACACATACTCCTGTGACCAAAGGTATCAATGCAGTTATCTGCCTCGAAGACATGCCTAATAAAGGTCCTGAGTTACCTTGTGTTCGTTGTAGCAGCTGTATTGATGAATGTCCGGCATTTTTAGAGCCAACGACCTTAGCCAATCTAGTCAAGTACAACAAGTATGATCAGCTTGAGGAAAATGGTCTTTTAGCCTGCATCGAGTGTGGAACCTGTTCTTATGTTTGTCCATCCCATATTCAGTTGCTGGACTACATCAGACATGGCAAATATGAGTTAAGGAGAAGATAGATGGAAAATTTTATGAAGAAAATTAGTTTTTCCCCTTTTGCCCATAGTGGAGATAGCGTAAAAAAAGCTATGTTAGATGTGATCATAGCTTTGCTGCCAGTAGTATTAGCAAGTATTCTTTTTTTTAGAACTGACAGTGTGCTTTTACTGGTAGCTACAGTTGGTTCAGCTATAATCTTTGAATATTTATCTAGAAAGGTTTTAAAAAGATATAATTCTGTTGATGATCTAAGCGCAGTGGTGACAGGTCTAATTTTAGCTCTGACCCTACCTCCTGCTACTCCGATCCCTATTGCTATCTTTGGCTCCTTTATAGCTATTGTGGTAGTAAAACAACTATTTGGAGGCTTAGGAAACAATATCTTTAATCCTGCGGCCGCGGCCAGAGGATTTTTATTGATAGCTTTCTCTGTACCATTAACTACCTGGACCAATCCAGCTACAGCAGCTTATGTTGATGCTACTTCTTCTGCTACACCTTTGGCTATAGTTAAAAGCATTATGCTAAATATCAAGGCAGGTGATCTTGAAGTAGCAAAGGAAGCCTATAATACTTTCATCAGCGATCCTTCACACCTGATACAGCTGCTTTTTACAGGCAATGTGGCAGGTTCTATTGGTGAAACCAGTGCTATAGCTATCTTGATCGGCTTAATTTACCTGGTAATTAAAAAGAGGATCCATTTGGAAATCACTCTAACCTATGTTTTGACCTCCTTTATAGTATCTTTGATCATTGGTCTGATCTATGGCTTTGGACTTTTATTCCCACTGATCAGTATTCTGAGCGGCGGCTTGCTATTTGGAGCTGTCTTTATGGCCACTGACTGGGTTACCAGCCCTAATACTAAAAAAGGTAGAATAATCTTTGGTGTAGGTCTTGGTGTGCTGACTATAGTTATCAGACTTTTCAGTAATTTCCCTGAAGGGGTTTTATTCTCTATTCTGATCATGAATATGATAGTGCCCTTGATCGACAGACATACTAAAAACAGAATTTTCGGGAAGGTGAAGAAGAATGAAAAAAAATAATTTGATTTTTCCTAGTATTCTTTTAGCTATAATTTCCGGAATTTTAGCTCTTGGAATATTTTTAGTGAATGATATTACAAAAGGTATTATTGCTGATAGCGAATCTACTAAGCTAAACAGCTATTATGAAAATATTTTCCCTGATAGTGAATTTCAGGTCATCTATGACAATACCAAAGATAGCGATAAGGACAGCAGGATCATATCTGTTGCTGAGGCCAAAAAAAATAATCAGGTAATTGGCTACTTATATTTGGTTGCCAGCAATGGTTATTCTGGTGAGGTTGTGAGTTTGGTTGGCATAGACAAGGAGACCAGTAAGGTGATAAGGGTCATTGTGACCAAGCAAACTGAAACACCTGGTCTTGGCACTAAATCTACTGAGCCTGAATTTTTAGATCAGTTTACTGGCAAAGAATCAAGCACCGTCTTAAAGGCTAAGGATAATATCAATGCTATTACTGGTGCGACAATTACTTCTTCTGCTGTAGTTAAAGCAGTTAATACAGCCTTTGAAGATTTCAATGAAAATTATAGGAGGTAGTTATGAAAATATCAGATATTTTAAAAAATGGTATCTATAGGAAAAATCCAATATTGATAATGCTATTGGGCATGTGTCCTACCCTGGCTGTAACTACTTCTCTTGCAAATGCCATTGGCATGGGACTTTCAGTTATAGCTATTTTGACTATTTCTAATGTAGTGATTTCTTTATTCAGAAAGCTTATTCCTTCAACGATCAGGATTCCTGCTTTTATTGGAATCATAGCGGCTTCAGTTACAATGATAGAAATGTTGGTTCATGCTTATGTTCCTGCACTTTATGTGAGTTTAGGTATTTATCTGCCTTTGATCGTTGTTAACTGTATTATTTTGGAAAGAGCAGAGTCCTTTGCCAGTAAAAATACTATGCTGAGGTCAGCTCTTGATGGAATAGCTGTAGGCAGTGGTTTTACTATTGGTCTTTTATTGATTTCCTTTTTCAGAGAGCTACTAGGAACAGGTTCATTGTTTGGTTTTCAAATATTGCCAGAAGCAACCAACATGTTGATCATGATTCTTCCTCCAGGAGCCTTCCTGACTTTAGGTATAATTCTGGGAGTTATGGGTCATGTTAAAAATAAGAAAAAGGAGGAATTAGAAAATGAGTAGTATCGGTTTTTATCTAGGTCTGGTTTTTTCTGGAATAATTATTAAAAATGTTCTTTTATCTCAGTTTTTAGGTATCTGTCCATTTTTAGGAGTTTCTAAAAAAACCTCTAGTGCTGTAGGTATGGGACTGGCAGTAACTTTTGTATTGGTTTTGGCCTCAATTATTTCTTTTGCCTTCTATTATCTGGTTTTAGTTCCATTTCAATTAGAATTTTTGAGAACCATAGCCTTTATAATAATTATTGCAACTATTGTACAGCTAATTGAGGTTCTTTTGAAAAAATATATGGTTAATCTTTACAAGTCCTTAGGGGTATATCTACCTTTAATTACTACTAACTGTGCAGTTTTAGGTATTGCTATCCTAAATATCAATAATGGCTATGATTTACTAGGAACTATAGTATATGCCTTAGGAAGCGGCTTAGGCTTCTTACTGGTGATACTTTTGTTTTCAGCAATCAGAGAAAAGCTGGAGCTTCATGATATTCCTAAGGCACTTAAAGGCTTGCCAATTGCTTTGATTACGGCAGCCTTTATGTCTTTGGCCTTTATTGGTTTTGGAGGTATTTTATAATGGTTTATACACTGATCATATTTGTTGTTTTAGGTTTGGTTCTAGGACTGATTTTAGCTTTTGCTAGTAAAAAGTTTCATGTAGCCACTGATCCTAAGCTTGATGAAATTGTAGAAGCTCTACCTGGCGCCAACTGTGGTGCCTGTGGTTATCCTGGTTGTGCTGGTTGTGGCAAGGCTATCTTTGAAGGTCAGGCTCCGGTAAATAGCTGTCCTGTTGGAGGTGGACCAACTGCAGAAAAAATTGCTGCTATCCTAGGTGTTGAAGCATCTGGTTCAGCTGTGCCCTTGGTAGCCAGAGTTAAGTGCAATGGTACTGCAGCTAATGCCCAACAGGTTTATGAGTATACTGGTGCTAATTCTTGTCTATTGGCTAAAAATTCCTTTAGTGGGATGAAAGCCTGTAATTATGGCTGTTTTGGCTTAGGTACCTGTGCTGCGGCTTGTCCTTTTGATGCTATTACCATGATAGACGGCCTACCAAAGGTCAATCCAAAAAAATGTACCGCCTGTGGTGTTTGTGTCAAGGCTTGTCCTCAGTTATTAATGGAGCTAGTGCCTCAGATTCAAAGAGTATTTGTTAATTGTAATAATCTGGAAAAAGGCAAGGCTGTCATGGAAGGCTGTAAGGTGGCATGTATCAAGTGTAAGAAATGTGAAAAAGCTTGTAATTATGATGCTATCCATGTAGGTCTGGTTGCTGCCATTGATTATGCTAAATGTACTAATTGTGGTGATTGTTTCAGAGTTTGTCCTACCCATGCTATCAGCATGAAGGAGGGTGAGGTTGTTGTAACTCAGCCTGTTGTTGAGGAAAAATCTAGTTGTGGTTCTTGTACAGGTTGTAGTAGCAATTAATTCAGTTTATGTTATAGTAAAACCAGGGATCAGCTGATTCCTGGTTTTATTCTATATTGATTTTATTTGGAGATAGGTAATGAAAAATAAATTTTGGGAGATTTTTTTTATAGCTATTCTTGTATTAGTTGGCTTTATCAGCTACTATTTCCTTCGTAGTTCAGATAATGGCAATACTGCTATTATTAAGATCGGGCAGGAAAAATATTTAGAGCTTGATTTGAAATCTGATAAAACTGTTCAGATAGTTGATTATGATAGTGAGTATCTTCTGACCGTTCAGGTTGATAATGGTGCAATCAGCGTGGTGGATTCCAGCTGTTTTGATCATCTATGTGTTCTAAAAGGTCCAGTGTCAAAAGCTGGTGAAAGTATAGTCTGCCTTCCTAACCAAGTGGTTATTTCTATTAGTGGAAATAGTACTGAGAACTCAGTAGATGGTGTGCTGCAATGAGTAATAGCAAAATCAATAAGTTAGCCTATATAGGTCTATTGCTGGCTTTGGCTTTGATTTTTTCTTATCTGGAGTTTCTCCTTCCCCCTTTTTTACCAGTTCCTGGCTTTAAGCTTGGTTTAAGCCAGATTCCAGTATTGATGGCTTTCTATCTTTTTGATTTTAAAAGTGCCCTTACAGTATCCCTTTTAAAGGTAGTGATTTTTAGTTTGATCGTTGGGTATTTTTTTTCTTTTCTATTTTTTGTCAGCCTGTCTGGTAGTTTGGTAGCCTTATTTTTTATGTACTTATTTCGTAAAATAGGTTTTTCGATTTATGGTGTCAGTGTCTTTTCTGCTTTAGGTCATAATACAGGGCAGTTTTTTGTAGTATATTTGCTTTTAGGAGTTAAT
>JAKEGG010000060.1 GCA_022615965.1 Fusobacteriota bacterium | reverse complement strand
TTGCAGTTAAACGATCCTGATCGATAGTTAGTTGGATAGGTTCTTGCTGGAAGTTATGTGAGCTTGAATCATTTTTAATACAAACCATATCAACATGACTTTGAAGTATAACTGCATTGCCTGAACTGGTTTTTCTTTTGATGATCAGGTTGTTCTCAAAATCTCTTTGCCATGTAAGACTGTGCTCCTTTGCCAGGTTCTCCAGAAAGTCGGCTATTTTTTCTTCCTGTCCTGAACATCTTGGTATCTGACTGATCGTATTAAAATGCTGAAAGACAGGTTTTTTTAGTAAATCTTTATATTTATTTTCTGACATAGGTCATCTCCTTTATTCTTATATATGTTAGCTCTATACTATAAGTTTACTATATTATTTGTTATTATATACTTAAATCACATAGAATTATTTTATATAGGAGGAATTATTATGAATTGTTTAGATATTAAGTTGCCTGGTAGCGATGATCAGGAATATTCCCTGAATTCATTTAATGGTCAAAAACTGATACTATACTTTTACCCGAAAGATAATACTAGTGGTTGAACTGTTGAAGCTAAAGATTTTAATGAGGTCAGGTTGGCCTTTTTGGATAAAGGTTATTTGATAGTTGGTGTGAGTAAGGATAGTATTAAATCTCATAAGAATTTTATTAAAAAAGCGGAATTGGATATTTTACTTCTTAGCGATGTAAATAAGGAATTAGGTGAGTGTTTCCAAGTTGTTAAAGAAAAAAGCATGTATGGGAAAAAATATCTGGGAGTGGAGCGTAGTACCTTTGTGCTCGATGAAACAGGCAAGGTGGTAAAAGAGTGGAGGAATGTAAAAGTTCCAGGTCATGTAGCTGAAGTCCTTGAGTTTGTTCAGGGTTTAAAATAGGAGTTGACAAAACATTTATATTTTAAGATAATTAGAGATAGATAAATCGTTGATCAGGAAGAGTACGATATGATCAAATGTTACAGAGAGAGAGGCATTGGTGCAAGCTTCTTACATTTGTTTATTGGAAAACCACCTGGGAGAGGGACCTGAAATCTAGTAGGGGACACGTAAGCCTGCGTTAAAGGTCTTAAGTAAAACAATCGTTTTTAAAATGGAGTGGAACCACGATGCTGTCGTCTCTTGTGAGAGGACAGCATTTTTATATAACAGGGTTATAAATAAAAGGAGGATATTATGGAAGTTGTTTTAAAAGATGGAAACAAATTAGACGTGGAGTCTGGTAGTAGTTTGCTTGAAGTAGCTGGTAAAATCAACAATAGGCTGAGAAAAGAGGCTATTGTAGGCAAGATAAATGATAAGTTAGTAGATCTGACTGCTGTAGTTAAAGATGGAGATAAGGTGGAGCTATTCACTTTAGATAGTCCAGAAGGTCTGGATACCTACAGGCATAGCAGCGCTCATATAATGGCTGAAGCTGTTGGTGAGCTTTTTCCTGATACAAAGTTTGGTATTGGACCAGTGATCAAGGATGGCTTTTATTACGATTTTGATACTGAGCATGTTTTTACACCTGAGGATCTGGAGAAAATTGAAGCTAAAATAGCTGATATAGTTAAGAGAAATACACCTTTTGAGAGAAAAGTCATCAAAAGAGAAGAGGCTTTAGATTTCTTTAATGCTAAAGGTGAAAAGTATAAGGTCGAGTTGATAGAGGATCTTCCAACTGGGGAAGAAATAAGTATTTATGAGCAAGGTGGCTTTTTAGATTTATGTCGTGGGCCTCATGTCCCTTCGACTGGCTATTTAAAAGCCTACAAGCTGATGACCTTGGCAGGTGCTTATTGGAGAGGTTCTGAGAAAAACAAGATGCTTCAGAGGATCTATGCTACTTCTTTTGCTTCTAAAAAAGAACTGGAAGCTCATTTACATAAAATAGAGGAGGCTAAGAAGAGAGATCATCGTAAGCTAGGTCAGGAGCTTGAATTATTTACGATAGAAGAAGAGGGCCCAGGGTTCCCTTTGTTTTTACCAAAAGGTATGATTCTTAGAAATGAGCTTGAAGACTATATGAGAGGCTTATATAAGAAGTGGGATTATGAAGAAATCAAAACGCCGATAATTTTAAACAGAAAGCTTTGGGAGCAGTCAGGGCATTGGGATCACTATAAGGAAAACATGTATTTTACTAAAATCGATGAATTGGATTATGCAATAAAGCCTATGAATTGTCCTGGTTGTATGCTGGTCTATAAACATGGTCAGCATAGTTATAGAGAACTGCCTATCAGGTATGCCGAGATGGGTCTGGTTCAT
The DNA here is from genome assembly GCA_022615965.1 of Fusobacteriota bacterium. Taxonomy (GTDB): domain Bacteria; phylum Bacillota; class TC1; order TC1; family TC1; genus WTXA01. The sequence continues at coordinate 1,708 of JAKEGG010000060.1, read as the reverse complement.
CGTCATGAAAAATCTGGAGTTCTACATGGACTTATGAGGGTGAGAGCTTTTACTCAGGATGATGCTCATATCTTTATGCTTTATCCTCAGATCAAGGATGAGATCAAAAAGGTTATTGAGATGGTTGATGAGGTCTATAATACTTTTGATTTTAAATATAAGGTGGAGCTTTCAACCAGACCAGAGAAGGCTTTAGGTTCTGTTGAAATGTGGGATAAAGCGACTAATGACTTAAAAGAGGCTTTAGATGATCTAGGTCTTGATTATGAAATCAATGAAGGTGATGGGGCTTTTTATGGTCCGAAGATCGATTTTCATTTGGAGGATTCTATTGGGAGAACCTGGCAGTGTGGTACTATTCAGTTGGATTTCCAGATGCCTGAGAAGTTTGATTTAAGCTATATTGGTGAAGATGGTGGCAAACATAGGCCTGCTATGATTCATAGAGCTATTTTTGGTTCAGTGGAAAGGTTTATTGGTATTTTGATCGAGCATTATGGTGGAGCTTTTCCTTTATGGCTTGCTCCTGTTCAGGTTGATGTTATTCCTGTAGCTGGTGTTCATAATGATTATTCATATCAGGTAATGTCTGAATTGAAGAAGGCTGGTATCAGGGCTGTTGTGGATGATAGAAATGAGAAGCTTGGCTATAGGATCAGGGAGAGTCAGGTCAAGAAGGTGCCTTATACTTTTGTTATTGGTGATAAAGAGGTTGAGTCTTTATCTGTGGCTATTAGAAAAAGAGGTGAAGGTGACTTAGGTGCTAAATCAGTTTCTGAGGTCGTTGATTTATTATCAACGGAGATAAAGAACAGAGGTTAGTTTTCTATTTGAAAATTATTATTTATTGTGTTATTCTTAGGTTGTATTATTGAGATCTTTAGTAGGAGGTTTAGTATATGTGGTATAAAATTGAAGAGGTTGAAGAAAAGTATGGCTTATCTAAGTTGTCGATTTATGCGCTTATTACAAGAGAGCCTGAGTTAAGAAAGTATATCAAGGCCTTAGAGGGTGTTTTGCAGATCAATGATGAGGGTATTGAAGTTTTGTTACAGCATACTTCTAAAAAGGAAGATAAAGCCAGCACTTTGGCTGATGTAGTTGGCCAAAATAGTTCAGGAGACCAGACTCTTGTTATGAAGCGTGATGATTTAGAGGGAAAATCAGAGGAAATCAAGAGTGATGTTGCTTCAGATGATGATTTATTTTCTGATGCTTTTAATACAAGTTCATTTTTTGAGGATGAGCCTTCTGTTTCAGCTACAGCCAATGAGTCTGTAATGGAAAATACGGTTTCTGATGAGGACTTTTTTTCTAATATTGAGCTTGATGGTTTGGAAAGTCAGGAATCAGAGTCCTTTATGGATTCAGATCTGATGGAGGAAATAGATGATGTTGAGGATGATCAGGAGGAAGCAGGAATAGTTGAAGAGACTAGCGATTCTAGTTTTGCTGATGATTTGATTTTCCCAGAGGAGTCTGTTGAAGAAGCTATGGTTCCTCCGGTTGTGGAAGGATTGGCAGTTGCTTCTGTTGTTGCTGATAGTCATGATGATTTTTATAGTGATGATGAAAGTGATGAGATAACGAATGCCTTTTTGGAAGGTGATGAGGATTCTGTTGCTGAAATAGTTGCTGCTTCTGAGGATGACTTTAATATGGAAGGTTATGTTAAGGCTCTTAAGGAGAAGATGGTTATTCAAAATGA
>JAKEGG010000014.1 GCA_022615965.1 Fusobacteriota bacterium | reverse complement strand
GCTGGAACCATTATTACTTCTTGTGCAGGAGGCATCCAGGTAAATTATGAACTAGGCCTGGAATATAAAAGAAAAGAGGGCCTAGTCTATGAGCTGGAAATTTCCGGACTCCTCGGTGGGCATTCTGGTCTTGATATAAATAAAAATCGAGGAAATGCCTTGATTCTTATGGGGAGATCGTTAAATTACCTGTTAGAAAAGGGAGTAGATTTTCGCATCATAGAAATATCAGGAGGAGAGAAGCACAATTCAATTCCAGTAAAAGCCAGGTCTGCTATTTTAGTTTCTTCCAGAACAGAAGGTAAAAAAGTAGGTGAAGCTATCCCTATAATTGAAGAAGTATTCCAAAGAGAAGCAGCAGATTCTGATCCTGGAATACAGATCAGCTGTAAGCTCTCTGGAGATGGAGATTACATGGTTTACAGCAAGGCCAGTACTATGAAAGTTGTTGGTCTCCTCACCTTGATCCCTAATGGAGTCATTGAATATACCAATCAAAATACAGCTGAAGTACAAACCTCTTTGAATTTAGCCTTGCTTAAAAAAAATGACCACAAGCTTGCTATCATCTCTTCTCTTAGGAGCAATAATGATACCAGCCTTGAAAAGCTGATAGCCAGATGTCAGCTTTTAAAAAGAGCTTTTAATGTTGCTATGACTACTGAAAGCTATTATAATCCCTGGCCCCATAAGGCAGATTCTATTTTAAGAAATCTTGCAGCCAAGGTATATCAGGAAACCTTTAAGGAAGAGGTAAAAATCAAAAGTATTCATGCAGGTCTGGAATGTGGGCTTTTCCTGGCTAAGAAAAATAGTCTGGATATTATCAGCATTGGTCCACAGACATATAATATCCATACTCCTGATGAAAGTGTGTCCATAAGCTCTGTTAACGATACCTTTAACTATTTAAAGAATATTTTAAAAGCAATAGATAAAGAAGCCAGCAAGTAGCTGGCTTCTTTATCTATACATCATCATACAATTATACTTTTATTTAATTATCATGTTTTCCTTATGGATTTTCCCTTAAAACTTCTGTTATCTTCTTTCTGCTTCTGTCTATAGCATTATATACGGATTTTATAGATAAGGAAAACTCCTTACTAATTTCTTCAAAACTAGAACCATTGATATATTCATAAACGACCTGCCACTCCATAGGACTAAGTTTCATCTTGATATATTTTTCTAATTCTATGATTCTTTCTTTACCTAAAAAAACATCTTCCGGACAATACAATGACCTGGCCTCCAGGATATCTTCTAATCCTCTGGTATCCTCCTTAGATGAAGAGTCATTTAAGGACAAACAATTATTTAAAGGCTGATTTTTCAGACGATTGGCAGACCTGATAGCTGTTATGACCTGTCGCCTGATACAAAGATCAGCAAAATTCCTAAAACTAGAAGCCTCATCCCTCTTGTAGGATAAGATCCCCTTATAAAGGCCAATCATCCCTTCCTGAATCAAATCATCCAGATCCCCACCTTGAAGATAAAAATCCTTGACCTTAGAAATAACAAAAGCCTTATACTTACTTATCAGATAATTTTCTGCAAACTTATCTCCACCTTTTATCAAATCTATAATTTCATCATCAGCCAACCCTTGATATAAAGAAATAAACTGATTACTTTTTAACTCCATTGATGCTCCTTTGTCTAAACAATTCATACAAAATGACCCCTGTAGCTACTGACACATTTAATGAACCAAGAGATCCTACCTGAGGTATACTGACTATACCATCACAATTATCTCTGACCATCTTACTAAGTCCCTTGCCTTCGTTACCAACAACTATTCCTAATAAGCCATCTAGCTTGGAGTTGAAAAGATTGATATCACCATTCATATCAGCACCATAAATCCAAAAGCCTTTATCCTTAAGTTTGCTGATTGCTTGATTGATATTCTTCACCTTGACAACAGGCAGATAGTAGGCTGCTCCTGCAGACACCTTTAATACTGTGCTATTGATTTTTACGCTACGATCATCTGGTATTATCAAGCCTTTAGCACCGGCGCACAAAGCAGTTCTGATTATTGCCCCAAGATTGTGTGGATCTTCAAGATGATCAAGAATCAAAACAACCCCGTCTTGTTCACTATTTGCCAACATATCAAAATCTGCATAATTATAGGGCTCTGCTACAGCTAGTAAACCCTGAGCCAATTCTGGCCTAAGTTCTAGTTCTTTGGTTATGCTTTCCAAAGGTATATTTTTTTCCTTGGCAAGAGCAATAACATTTTTATCTATGGCAGCTTCATTTTGAAAATATATTCTATGAAGCTTATGACCACTTTTTAAAGCTTCGGTTATCAGCTGTTTTCCTCCTATATATTCCATTATTCTACCTCAAAAAAACTATTAGTTTCAATTATTTCTCCATATTTTTCCAGACCAAAACTCTGATCATAATCAATATCTGCAAATAAGGGTTCAAACCTTTCTTTTAGATATAGTAATAAAGGTATTGCGACCTCTTTGATCTGAGGATGGGCTGAAGGTGAAGTTCTAAGCTTTAAAAAATTCCTTAAGGATCTAAAATTCATTGTTACAACTATTTCAGTTTTCAAGCTGTTTGGTAATATACTTCTTGCCTCTTGAGGAGTAGCACCTAGCTCCAGTAGTTTAAAATAGTTTCTTTCGATATCTTCTAAGGTATCAGCCCAGATTTTTCTAGCTGCCTCATCAAAGAAAACTGGCTCAATAAATGTCAGCTCATTGCCAAATTTATCCTTGCTATAATTACAGTATCTGGTAGATTCCTGACTATAGCTGGCAATTCTATGTCTGACCAATTCATGACTAACACCCCTATCGATGATAAAAAGCATAGTCAGCTTTTCATGCTCCAATACTGATTCATGATTTTTAGCTACCAGAGTCTTCAACATTCCAGAGCTGATATTTTCACCAAATTTATCCTCTGACTTATAACAGACCCTACCATATCTTTCCAGATTTTTTAAAATCATATTAGCATCAGTTTTAGGTACTAAGATCTGAGCTTTTTGTATTTTCATCTGATTTTCTCCCTTCAACAATAGCAATAACCATATCTACTATTTCTTCGATCCTATCATTTTTTTCCAATAGATACAGATAACCTAATAAAGCTTCAAGTCCTGTACTTTTCCTGTAATCTACCGCCATGACATTTTTAGGTATACTTTTTTTACTGTTTCTACCTTTTTTCAAAATCACCAGCTCATCCTCCAACAAGTCACTTTGTATTTGATCATAGACCAAACTTTGGGCTTTAGCATTGACATAGCTAACTGATGACCTGTGTAAGGCATTAAGCTTGACCTTATTCGACATGATAGCATAATTTCTGATTTTAACTTCTAAAACAGCATCACCTAAATAGGCCAAGGCCAATGTAGATACCATATTCATATCTATTTTCTTTTCCATAGGCTTCCTTCTTTGGTATCAACTATTTCGATTCCCATGTTATTCAACTCATTTCTGATCAAATCTCCATATTGATAATTTTTTTCTGATCTAGCTAAAGCTCTTACCTTTAGCAATATATCTATAGCTAAACCAAGATCATTTTCTTCATTAACATTTTCTTCTCCAGCTAATTCCTCATATGGTAAAACTCCTAAAATCTGATTCAAATATTTATCATAGAGAAAATAGGCCTTTTCCAATGATGCTAAAGTATACTCACCACTATTAACAGCTTTAGTGATCAGCTTGCCACCATCAAAGAAATAGCTGATAGCCAGAGCAGTATTAAAGTCATCCTGCAAGGCTTTTTCGATATTCATCTCTATTTGAGCTAATGCTCCAGGAAGATCTTCAGATCCAGCCTTTAACCCATCCTGCTTTTCACTTATCTTAACTTGTAGCAGTTTATAGATATTCATTAATTTACTTAAAGACTTTTCACTTTCCACCAAAGCCTGATCATTAAAATCAATAGGATTTCTATAGTGGGTAGATAGAATAAAGTATCTTATTACTTCTCCTGGAAATTTCTCCAAAATATCTCTTACCAAGAAGAAATTGCCTAAGGACTTACTCATTTTCTCCTTATTTACAGTTATAAAGCCATTATGCATCCAATAGTTGACAAAGGTCTTGTCTGTATAACCTTCAGACTGAGCTACTTCATTTTCATGATGTGGAAAAATCAAATCCTGTCCTCCACCATGTATATCTAAGGTTGGACTGTTGGTGTATTCCATACTCATAGTTGAACATTCAATATGCCAGCCAGGTCTTCCTTGGCCCCAAGGACTATCCCAACTGATTTCTCCTGCCTTGGCTGCTTTCCATAAAGCAAAATCCAGGGGACTATGTTTTTTCTCTCCTATTTCTACTCGGGCTCCTGCTTTTAAGTCTTCAATATTTTTACCTGAAAGCTTGCCATATGGTTTATAGTTTTTTACATCAAAATAGACATCACCTTCAACTTCATAGGCTAAGCCCTTATCGATCAAGGCAGCTACAAAAGCTACTATCTGAGGAATATTTTCACTTACTTTTGGATGAAAAGTTGCTTCCTGCACTCTTAAACTTTGGGCATCCTTCCTATATTCACCAATATATTTTGCAGCTAATTCTAAAGGTCCAATACCTTCTTCTTTACTTTTGTTGATGATTTTATCATCAACATCAGTATAGTTCTGAATAAAATTAACCTTGTAGTTTATCGATAGAAGATAACGCCTGAATGCATCAAAAACAATCATAGGTCTGGCATTGCCAATATGAATAAGATTATAGGTTGTAGGCCCACAGACATACATATTTACTAAACCTTCATTTAATGGAATAAATTCTTCTTTTTTTCTATTAATTGTGTTATATAATCTCATTATTTTCTTTCCTCTCTACCAACACAACAGCCTGTGCTTTAATACCTTGGATATTTCCGGTAAAACCTAACTTTTCTTCAGTAGTTGCTTTTACAGAAACCTGATCAACCTCCAGTTCCAAAACTCCTGCTATATTGTCTTCCATCATTTTGATATATGACTTGAGCTTAGGTTCCTGGGCTATTATGATAGAATCAATATTTGCTATCTGATAACCTCTTTCATCGATTATTTCCTTGACCTTCTTAAGAAGCAGAAGACTATCAATACCCTTATATGCAGAGTCATCATCAGGAAAATGCTGTCCTATATCCCCCAAAGACAAGGAACCCAGCAAGGCATCCATAATGCTGTGCACCAGCACATCTGCATCGGAATGGCCTAATAAACCTAGTTCAAAGGGAACCTCAACTCCTCCTAAAATGAGTTTTCTTCCTAATGTTAATCTATGTACATCATAACCTATACCAACTCTCATAATTCCTCCTTTAAAAGATATTTAAAGTATTTTAAATCATCTTGATCAGTTATTTTGAAAGCTGTATTATCACCTTCAACGATACCAACCCTTAAGCCAGCTAACTCCATTATGCTAGCATCATCTGTTACCTGTAATTTTTTATCTTTCAAGACCTCTAAGGCTTTATAGTATTCCTTGATTTTAATATACTGAGGAGTACCCACCTTGAACAGATTGCTTCTATCAATAGTTTTCACTACTTGTTGCTCCATCACTTCCTTGATTGTATCCTTAACTGCTAAAACAGGTATCACACAAGCAATGTCTTCTTCTCTGATTTTATTTTCAAGGTCATCCAGCATCTTTAAGGTTACCAAGGGCCTGACACTATCATGAATGGCTACGACCTCACAGTCATCCTCCACTGCCTTAAGTCCATTTAAAACTGATTCCTGTCTATGGCTTCCACCTGTCACGTACTTGATACCTGCATCTATGTCCTGGAAAAACTCAGCCAGGTATTCCTGGTATGATAAGTCTATAACCAGAATCAACTTTTTAACTCCAAGATCTACTAGTTTTTTAACCGTATAATATATTATCGGCCTTTCAAAAACTTCAATATATTGCTTAGGAATACTGGAGCCCATTCTTGAACCGACTCCACCTGCAACTATAATATATGTAGCTCTCATTTATTCACCCTTTAATCTGGCAAAAACCAGACGTCCAGCAGAGGTTTGCATCACACTAGTTACAATTAGAGTAACTTCCTCTCCCACCAGGTTTTCTCCATCTTCAACTATGATCATTGTACCATCGTCCAGGTAACCAACACCCTGATTGTTTTCTTTGCCTTTTTTAATTATTAGAAGTTGAAATTCTTCACCTGGTATTAAAATTGGCTTAACAGCATTAGCAAGATCATTAAGATTTAAAACTATGATACCTTTTAAAGCTGCCACCTTATTGAGATTAAAGTCATTAGTCAGCAAAGATCCTCCTTTGGTACTGATCAATCTTACCAGCTTACTATCAACTTCAGGAATTTCCATTATACTTTTATCATCTGTTTTTGAGATAACTATCTTTTTACCAAACTGAGATTGAGCCTTCTTGATCATATCCAGCCCTTGTCTGCCTTTGACCCTTTTTAGATCATCGGCTGAGTCAGCTAATCTTTGTAATTCATCTACAACAAAGTCAGGTATTACAATATTGCCATCAATAAAACCAGTTTCTATGATTTCAAAGATCCTGCCATCTATTATGACACTGGTATCAACTATTTTATTATCACCAGATCCTTTTTTAAGTCCTATGAAGCTAAAAATCTCATCTTTTTTCTTTAAAGCCAGCATCCAGCCAACAACTCCAAGAACCACACTTAGTAAAATCAAAAGATAATTACCGATTATAGGGATTTTTACAAAGATAAATTCTGTCAGCCAAACTATTCTCAAACTGATTATAATTCCAATCACTCCAATAACCACTTCTACAAAAGTATAATGGGATATAAAGTTGATCATTATCTTGATAAGTTTATAAATCAGATAAATAATCAGTATCGCCAGTCCTATATTAACTACTATCATGATAATTATGTTAATGATGGATAATTGCATTGTAAAAATATTTTTCAGATAATTTTCATAAATATAGACAGTTAAATATACCAGTAAACTGGCTAGAATAATCGTAGCCAATGCTATCAGGCTTTTAATTACTCCACTAGTGTTTTTCATCTTTACCTCCTTTATTATTTTTCATAAAATAGGATACCGCCTCCTTTAAAGAACTAACCTCTATCAGCTCCATATTATAGCTGTCTTTGTTCAGTCCATCAGTTTTAGGAATTATCATTTTATCAAAACCTAGCTTCTGACATTCCTTGATCCTTTGTTCTAACTGTGTTACTCCTCTGACCTCCCCGGTCAAACCTACTTCACCAACTGCTAAAAGGTCTTTATTGATCGGTATATTATAGATACTTGATATCAAAGTGATGATAATACCAAGATCAAGTCCTCGGTCATCTACCTTAAGTCCACCAACAATGTTAAAATAGATGTCATTTCTACCTAGTGAAAGATTCATTTTTTTCTCTAAAACTGCAATCAAAAGCAATATTCTATTTAAATCGATTCCTGTAGCTAGTCTCCTTGGCACAGAAAAACTGCTATCTGAAGTTAAGGCCTGAACTTCTAATAACAATACCCTGGTACCTTCCATGATTGGTACGATCATGCTGCCAGGAACAGTATGAGTCAGATGGGTTAGAAAATATTTTGATGGATTGTCCACGATAACAAGACCAGTTTCTCTCATTTCAAAAACTCCGATTTCCTGGGTGCTGCCGAATCTATTTTTTACACTTCTCATAATCCGATAGCTATGTTCTTTTTCACCTTCAATATATAGTACAGTATCAACCATATGTTCTAAAACCTTAGGTCCGGCAATATTGCCACTTTTAGTTACATGTCCTACTATCATAACAGTTCTGCTTTGACTTTTAGCCACCTTCATCAAGGCCAAAGTTGCTTCTCTAACCTGTCCTACACTCCCAGGAGTTCCAGTCATCTGACTAAGATAAACTGTCTGAATAGAATCAACTATAATATATTCTGGATCAATTTCTTCTATCGCTCCAAGAATATCATCCATGTCATTTTCTGCCAGGATATAGATGTTATCTTTCTTAAGTTTAAGTCTTTCAACCCTTAATTTTATCTGTCTGATAGACTCTTCTCCAGATATATAGAGAACTTTACCTTTTTGTCCCAGGTTAGAAGCAATTTGAATAAGCAAGGTTGATTTCCCTATTCCTGGATCACCAGCAATCAAGGATAAAGAGCCTATTACCAGCCCTCCTCCTAGTACCCTGTCGAATTCAGAATTTTTTGTACTGGCTCTTCTGAATTCTTCAATGGCAACGTCTTCTAGCAAGGTAGCTTTTTGATAGCTTTTATCTTTGATACTATGTCTGGCTTTTTCCTTTTTTTCATCATGTTCCAGCTCTTCGACATATGAGTTCCAAGTATTGCAGACTGGACATTTACCCAGCCATTTAGTTGAACTATTGCCACATTCCTGACAGACAAAGTGTACTTTATTTTTCATGATTTTCCTTTATTATTTAAAGATTTCAGTTCAATATACTGTTTATAATTATACCATAGGTAAAATTATATCTCCTAGTTAATTCTACGTATAATTTTTTTAATATCATCAGCAGTATTCGCTGTGAAAATATCATTTCTAATCTTGGCACCGTTTCTGATACCTTTTAAATACCAAGAAAAATGTTTTCTCATTTCTTTAACACCTAGCTCTTCACCTTTATCAACAATGGTATATTCAAGCTGTTTCATAGCCCAAAAAATCTTTTCTTCTACAGTAATCTTTTGATAGCTGTTAGTATTTAAATAATCTGTTATCTGCTTAAACAGCAAAGGATTACCTAAAAAACCCCTGCCAATAAGCATACCATCGCATTTTGTTAGCTCAAGAAACTCCTTAGCCTTTTCTGGTGTATTTATATCTCCATTACCAATTACTGGTATATTAACTTTCTCTTTTATTTTTCTGATATATTCCCAATCTGCCGTGCCAGAGTAATATTCCTCTCTTAGTCGGCCATGGATAAAAACTCCCTTGATGCCAATATTTTCCAATCCCATTATTATTGGCTCGGCATCATACATATCTTTGGCAAAACCCTTTCTGATTTTCAAAGTTACTGGAACATCAACACTACTAACTAGTTTTTCCAGTATTTTCAAAGCCAGTAATGGCTCTTTAAGCAAAGCGGAGCCTTCAAAATTCTTAACGATCTTTGGTGCAGGACACCCGATATTAAAGTCAATAATATCTGCACCAATGCTTTCAAGATATTTACCTGCTTCAGCTATTTCCTTAGGATCTCTGCCAAAAAGCTGCATCCCGATCGGTGGTACTTCACCTTCTACCTCAACTAAACTTTTTGTTTTTTCATTTTGGTAGCTCAAGGCTTTGGCGCTGACCATTTCTGTGAAAACTAAGGGTACCCCGTTTTCTTTGAGTACCCTTCTATATCCTTTGTCACTGACCCCAGCTAGTGGGGCTGCGATTATTGGATCTTTAATAGTCAGCTTACCTAGCTTTAATTTATTGATCTTTGTTTTTATCATAGATGATCTTTAGTCCCTCTAAGGTTAAATTTCTATCATAGTAATCTATTTCTGCACTTAAATATTCTTTAAAATAGCTCCCTATTCCACCAGATAAGATAACCTTAAGGTTATCTCCATATTTTTGCTTGATCAACTTGATATAGCCTTTTAAGCTTTCACCAAAGCTGAAATAAAGACCACTGGCCATGCAGTCTACAGAATTTCTGCCTATTATTTCCTTAGGGATCTTAAGACCAACATCTGGAAGCTGGGCTGTTTTTTTAAACAGCCCTTCGCTACCAATTTCAAATCCAGGTGCAATTGCCACTCCAATAAATATTCCATCTTTATCAACTACTGAGTATTTGGTGGCCGTACCACAGTTTACTATTAAAATGTCTCCACTATATTTAATATGACCTGCTAATGCATCAGCCAGCAAATCAGCACCAACCTCTTTAGGATTATCCACCTTAAGCTTGATTCCGGTTTTAACCCCTGGTTCAACAATTATCATGCTAATGCTGAAATAATTTTCCATAGCCTCAATTATTGGCTTATTGACACTTGGGACAACTGAAGCCAGAACCCCTGCAGTAATTTCCTCTTTCCTGATACCATTATAGTTTAAAAGACTGATCAATATTACTGCAAATTCATCTTTAGTTCTGATTTTTTTAGTTTCTAAGCTAAAGGTTTTGACTATTTTATCTCCATCGTGTATTCCTATATTTATTATGCTGTTTCCTGCATCTAGTAGTAGGATCATATTATACCTCTTTGTTTTCTAAACTTTCTTTTTTAATCAGGACCTTGTAGATAGGTGGAATTATCAAAGCTGAAAGAATAGTTCCTAGCAAAAGCTCAAAAGGTAAATTAGCTATAACAATTCCCAGAGCAGCCTGAGGGGTAAAATAGCCAAAAGAAACAGCAAAGCCTAATACACCTACTGTGTTGGTTAAAGTACCAACGATTCCAGCTACAGCCGCAGCCAGGTAAAGGTTCTTTTTAGCTAAAGCCTTAAAAACCAAGGCGCTAAAGACACCTATTAATATTCTTGGCAAAAATAAAACTACTGGATTATTTCCGACAATTGAGCCAAATTGAACAAAGCTGAAAAATCCAAAAATAAAGCCAGTCAATCCTCCCACTAAAACACCTGAAAGTGCTCCAGCAACTATTACAGGAACATGCAAAATAGTTGCTGCTCCAGCCAGACTAGGAATCGGTATGAACCCAAACCCGATGGCAGATAATACTGCCGTTATAGCAGCTAAAATACCTGCTAATGCAATTTGTTTGGTAGAAATCTTCATGATTTTCTCCTTTCATAAAAAAATTTTTTATGGTACAAGGGTCAAGCCTCTTGTCCACGAATAATTATACCCTATTTAAGGACATTATGCCATAAACAGACCTCTATAATCACTTGACTAAGTCAAGATAGTTAGCTAAGCCCTGCTCTCTTAAAACCTGTTTTTTTGCTTCTTTTTCCAGACTAGAACTATTACTTAATGAAAAATCAGCATTAATATTTTTTCTTTGACACATCCAACCGATGATCAAGTCAGTTAATTCCGGATTTCTTGCTAATAACGGTCCATGAAGGTAGGTTCCTATTGTATGTTTATCGATAAAACCCTCAAAACCTCCACCAACCATATTACCAGAACCAGCAAGGACCTTTCCTAAAGGAGTATCAACACCGATTGTTTGTCCACGATGATTTTCAAAGCCAGTCAATACCATTTTCTGTCCTTCTATTTCAGTCTCAATAGATAAGTAACCTATACTCCTTTTCTCTCCAGGTATGGTATAGAAATTGAAAATACCTAATCCATCAATTTTATTACCATTGGAATCAAGGTAATATTCACCAAAAAGCTGATAACCGCCACAGATAAGCAAAAATACAGTTCCAGCTGCCATAGCCTCTTTAAAGTCTATCTTCCTTGAAATCAGATCATTATAAAATAAAGATTGATCCTGATCTGCTCCACCACCTAGAAATACTAAATCATAAGCTTTGGCCTCAAAAAATTCTCCAACACCAAATTTATCAACTTTGATATCAAGTCCTAATTCAGTTCCTCGGTGTCTAAAAGCCAGAATATTTCCTCTGTCTCCATAAAGTTCTAACAAATCAGGATAAAGCCAGGCTATTTTTAAAACATCCATTATCTATCCCCTCCATTTTCCTTTAAGGAGCCTAATATTCTCCTTGTTCTTTGCAAAGCTGTATAGGTTGATAAAATATATGTCTTATTATTATTCTGTCTAGCCTCTTCTATACAAGCCGATAAATCCGGTATAACAATAAGCTTTTCTTCTTCTATGAAGGCATACTTAAGCCTTACTGCCAGATCAAAAGCTCTTAGTCCACTACAGTAGAATTTATTGATATTCGAAGTCTTCAGCTGTTCAAAATCAACATCCCAGATCCAAGAGGTATCAGTACCATCTGCCGCCAGATTATTTAAGGCCAAAAAAATATTGAAGGCTTCATCCTCCTGTCTTAAAATATGTTCCAGTGATTGATTTAAGCCAGTTGGATTTTTAACTAAATTCAAATATGTCTTATTCTGACCTAAAAGATAGTTTTCCATCCGGCCATCATCTACTTTAAAGTCTAAAATCGAAGCTTTCATCAGTTCTCTGGAAATATTAAATTCATCACCAATAATCATGGCTGCCAGGGAGTTGTAGATAAAATATAGATTATCATAGCCAATTTTATAGATCATATCATCAACTTTAAATTCCTTATTTTTTAAATCAACATCATAGGCCTCTACCTGAATCACAGGTCTGGAAAAGCCACAGCTACAGCTATAGTTTCCCAGCTGGCTATAGTGATAATACAGGTAGTTTAATTTAGAGCCACAAACAGGACAGAATTTTCCTTCTCTTACCTGCTCTGTATCAGAAACGCTGTATTTTGTCTGGGCTAGCCCAAAATATACGACTCTGTTTTCACTGTTCTTATAGCCTAAATATCGAACCAAGGGATCATCACCATTGAGAATCAAGGTTGTTTCACTGGATATTCCTGAATTAACCAAATCAACCAGAACTTCTATTTCTCCATATCTGTCTAACTGATCTCTAAAAAAGTTATTGACAATCAAATGGCTAGGTGTGATATATTTGGTAAAGGCAGGATAGGTTGCTTCATCAACCTCTAACACCAGAACATCACATGTTATCCTAAATGAAAAGCTAGTATGGTCAATTATTGTAGTTAAGAGTCCACCTAAAAGGTTAGCTCCTTTAGTATTGTGTACAACCTCCAAGCCCTTATCTCTCAAAACTTTAGCTACCATGTTTGCAGTTGATGTTTTTCCATTGGTTCCAGTAATAACAACTATTTTTTCAGGATAAGTGATCCTGCTAAATATTTTCTTATCTATTTTTTTAGCAAAAACTCCTGGTGCACTTGTTCCCTTATCTAGTTTATTACCGATAAATTTCAATAATTTACCTACGATCAATGCAATATATCTCATTTATTACCTCATTTTAAATATTCTCAACAAATTAATTTTATCATAATATATCTTTTCAAACAAATTAAGGGCTAAACAATAGTTTAGCCCTTTTCTTTTTTCTCTTTTTATTAGCATTGATCCTTTGATGGCATTCTATATTTACCATTCCAGATGATTTCGCCATAATTAACTGGATCTGTATCACCTTCTGTATTGAAGAATAAAACAACTGAGTTCTCATCTAGTCCCAATACTTTTCTTACTTCATCAAAATCATCAAGTCCCATTAATAATGAAAATACCCCTATACCTGCTGCTCCAGATTCTCCTGATACGATTTTTGTATCGTCTCCCACTGGGTTGGCAAAGATCCTGACTCCCCTGGCTGCAACTGCATCATCACAGGATACATACATTTCAGCATTATCCCTTATTATTGGCCAGGCAATAGGACTTGGGACACCACAGGCTAAGCCGACCATGATGGTTTGAAGATCTCCTTCAACATTATGTGGACGACCATCATCAATTTCAGCAGAAGCAAATAAGCAGTTGGCTGCATTTGGCTCAACTATAATTGCCTTTGGGCATTTATCCTTATAAACATTAACAAACAAACCAAGCATAGCAGCTGCCATACCTCCTACTCCAGCCTGTAAAAAGACATGTGTAGGTCTTTCATAGCCTTGTAAAGCTAATTGATCTATAACTTCCATACCCATAGTAGTATAGCCTTGCATGATCCAGGTAGGTACATTGGTATAGCCTTCCCAGGCTGTATCCTGGACCATATAGCCACCTATTTCCTTGGCTTTCTCAATTGCCATAAGCACAGTTTCATCATAATTGACATCAGTAACTATAGCCTCTGCACCTGTTTCCCTTATTGCCTCAACTCTTCTTTTAGCAGAATTCATTGGCAGATAAACAATAGCCTTCTGTCCAAGTTGATTGGCTGCCCAGGCAATTCCTCTGCCATGATTACCATCTGTGGCGGTAATAAATGGAGCATTGCCGATTTCTTCCGCTGCGTGCTTTCTTATATAATTAAAATCTACTTCAGAGATATCTTTATTCATCTTCTCACAGATAAGTTTAGTGATAGCATAGGTACCACCTAATACTTTAAAGGCATTTAAGTCAAATCTATTGGATTCATCCTTAATAAATATTTTTTTTACACCTAATACTTTTGACAGGTTATCCAGGCTATAGAGTGGTGTAGCCTTATAGTTATCAAAAGACATATGAAAATGCCTGGCCTTATTGGCCTCTTTTTTAGAAAATATCTTAGGTCTGTCTTCTTTACTGAGTTTAACCTTACGTTCATTTAATAATAGCCTGATCATATCATTATGTTTGCCTTGCTTCATAAGTCCTCCTAATAATTGTTGTACTATTCTATTATATCAAAAAGAATATTAAAAATCCTTGTTCCTCAAGGTAGATTCAATATTTTTATTTATTTCTCATTTTAATAAAAAATTCTTTTAGTAGGTTACTAGCTTCTATTTCTAATATACCACCCTGGATGTTTGTTTTACTGCTATCTGGAAACTCTTTGTATTTCATAAAGCTTTCAACCGCTCCTAGCTTTTTATCATAAGCTCCAAAATAAAGGTTTTTTATTCTGCTTTGGATAATCGCTCCTAAACACATAGGACATGGTTCTAGTGTTGTATAGATAGAGGCATTAACCAGTTTATGTAAGCCTAATACTTTTCCTGCAGTTCTTAAGGCCATAAGCTCAGCATGACCCGCTATATCCTGTTCCATATTTCTGTTGTTTCTGCCTTTTGCTACTATCCTGCCTTCAAATACCACTACTGCTCCTACCGGTATTTCATTTTCTTCAAAGGCTTTTTTTGCTTCCTTTAAGGCTTCTTCCATAAAAAACTTATCCATGAAAATGTCCTTTAAAAAATAAAAAGCTGGCAACGTCCTAGTCTCCCTGGACCTACATCCAAGTACAATCGGCGCTGAAGAGCTTAACTTCTGTGTTCGGTATGGGAACAGGTG
>JAKEGG010000059.1 GCA_022615965.1 Fusobacteriota bacterium | reverse complement strand
TTGAATTTAAAAGAGTTACCTGAATCCTTGGTGATTATTGGTGCTGGGGTTATAGGCTGTGAGTTTGCTAGTGTCTTTTCTGAACTTGGTACCAAGGTAACTATGGTAGAGGCTCTGGATAGAGTTTTACCAATGGTTGATGAAGAAATAAGTAAACGTTTTACAATGCTTCTTAAAAAGAAAAAAATAGGGGTACAAACAAGTGTAATGGTAGAAAAGGTAGCCAAAGGTGAAAATGGTGTTGTTGTATCTTTAAATAACGGTAAAGAACTTGTGGCTGACAAAGTTTTGATAGGTATTGGCAGAACCTTGAATAGTAAAGGCATAGGCTTAGAGGAAGTTGGAGTCCAGCTTGGTCAAAGGGGAGAAATTGTTACTGATTTATTTATGAAAACATCTGTAGATAATATTTATGCAATAGGCGATGTCAATAATAAGGCTTTATTGGCTCATGCTGCTAGTGCCCAGGGCTTACAGGTGGTTGAAAATATTCTTAAAAACAAGAGTGTCGAACCTGATGTTAGTTTCGTGCCAAATTGTATTTATACTTTTCCTGAGATTGCCTCAATTGGCATAAGTGAAGCTGAAGCTGCTGCTCAAGGAGAAATAAGAGTTGGTAAGTTTCCATTTAGCGCTTGTGGCAAAGCTTTGTGTATAGGTGAAAAAGATGGTTTTATCAAAATTATTGCTGAAGCTGATAGTGATAAGATTTTAGGAGTTCATATTATTGGACCTCATGCAACAGATTTGATTGCTGAGGCAGTTCTGGCTGTTAGAATGGGCTTGACTGTAGAGGATATTGCCAAGACTATTCATGCTCACCCTACTATTTCTGAAAGTATGATGGAGGCTGCTGAAGCTGTACATGGTTTGGCGGTTCATGCAATATAATGTTTAAAAATGAACCTGTAACTCCAATTTATCGTGTAGGCGGCAAGGTCTTTGTTTTAGATCAGACCAGATTGCCTAAGGAGGTTGTTTATGGGGAAATTTCTTCTATTGAAGAAATGTATCAGTGGATCAAAGAATTAAAAATAAGAGGAGCACCAGCTATTGGCATTGCTGGTGCTTATGGTATATACATAGCATTACGTAATAAAGAAAAAAAACTAAAGGAGCTGAATGATTTTACTAAGTATCTTAGAGAAGCAGCAGCTTATCTGATTTCAGCGAGGCCAACTGCAGTAAATCTGCAATGGGCAATTTTAAGGGTCGAAGGCAAGCTGTTAGCTGCTAAATCTCTAAAGATAGATTCTTTAGTGGCTTTGTCTTTGGAAGAGGCTGATGCAATTAGAGAAGAGGATGAAAATATTTGTTTTCAGATTGGAATCAATGGCAGTAGTCTTCTTAAAGATTGCCAGAGTATTTTAACTCATTGTAATGCTGGTACGATAGCTACTGCTAAATATGGAACTGCTTTGGCTCCTATTTATTATCTGAGTAGCCAGGGTTCAAAGCTAAAAGTATATGCTGATGAAACCAGACCATTGTTACAGGGTGCCAGGTTAACAGCCTGGGAACTAATGGAAGCAGGTATTGATGTGACTTTGATTACAGATAGCATGGCTGGAGTGGTGATGGCTAAAGGTCTGGTTGATTGTGTTATTGTTGGAGCTGATAGGATTGCTGCCAATGGTGATACAGCTAATAAGATCGGGACCTATGCTTTAAGTATTTTAGCTAAGGCCCATGGCATTCCTTTTTATGTTGCTGCTCCTTTTAGTACCTTTGATTTGAACTTGGAAAATGGTTCTGGTATTGTGATTGAAGAAAGATCTGGAGATGAGGTAAGGTATTTTGGGGGTAGTCTGGTAGCACCAGCCGAAGTGAAGGTTTTTAATCCGGCTTTTGATGTAACTCCTTATGAGAATATTTCTGCTATCATTACTGAAAAGGCAATTATCTTGCCACCATTTAATGAAAATATCAATAAATATCTTGTAATGGAGAAGAATAATGAAAATCAAGCCATTGATCATCGTTAATATATTTATGCTATTGCTTTTTCTTTCAAGTGCAGTGGTAGGCACAGTTAAAGACCTATTTCCTGACTCCATTCCTTATGAGCTTTTTAGAGCTGTTCATCCTAAGTTTGGTGTTGCTTTCTTTATTTTAGCAATAGTTCATATTACTTTGAACAAGCCTGGATCAAAGCTACATTTTTTAATAAGAAAAAATAAGTAAAAAAATATTTACTGGAACTGAAAAAATCAGTTCCAGTATTTTTTTGGAAAACTTCTTCTCTAGTTGCTTTGTAGTTAGATAGATGTTATTATTTATATACCCTATAGGGGTATAAGGAGTGGTGTTGTGAAAAAGACTTATCGTGATGAGAAACTTAAAAAGAATTTAATCAATAGGTTAAACAGAATAGAGGGTCAGATCAGAGGTATCAAAAGGATGGTTGAAGAAGATGCTTATTGTAATGATATAATTAATCAAAATTCAGCAGTTATTTCAGCTATGGGTTCAGTTAGTAATATTGTTTTAGAAAACCATTTAAAGAACTGTTTGGTTAAGGATATTGGGGAAAATAAGGATGAAGTTCTTTTGGAAGTGATCGAGACTATTAAAAAGATGTCAAAAAGATAAGAGGTGTATTATGAAAAAGACATATGATATCAATGGCATGCATTGTGCTGCTTGTGCCAGGAATATTGAGACTAGTATATCGAGTCTTGAGGGTTTAAAAAAGGGTAGTGTTAATTTAACTACTGAAAAATTATTTATAGAATATGATGAAGATAAAATCAATTTGAAAGAGCTTGAGGCTAAGGTCAAGGAGCTTGGTTTTGGTATTGAAGAAGATCTGGAGTTTGTTAAGTTGAGAATTGAAGGCATGACTTGTGCTTCTTGTGTTAATAATATCGAGTCTTCTTTAAGAAAAATAAATGGCATCAGGGAGATCACTGTAAATTTAACGACTGAGACAGCTTTTGTACGTTATGATAGGAATGTTATTACTATTAAGGAAATCATGAAAAGTATTGAGAGGATTGGTTTTAAAGCTGCTTTTATTGATAGGGAAAGAGATATTTATGAGAAGGAAAGAAAGCTTAAACTTCAGTGGTATCAGTTACTCGCTGCTATTGGTTTTATGGTGCCTTTGCTATATGTGGCTATGGGACCTATGATCGGTCTTCCTTTGCCTTCTTTTTTGGATCATATGTCTGAGCCTTTAAATTATGCTTTGGTTCAGCTTGTGTTGCTTATTCCCATAGTTGTTATTGCTAGAAGATTTTATTTAATGGGTATTCCTTTGCTCCTGCGAAGGAAGCCAAATATGGATTCCTTGGTGGCTATTGGTACGATCAGTGCTATGGTTTATAGTCTTTATTCTATGTATACCATTATTAAAATGGGTCATAGCGCCATGGAAGGTTTGTATTTTGAAACTGCTGGGATGATCATTACTTTGATTTTACTTGGAAAATATCTTGAAAGTCGTGCGAAGTTGAAAACTGCTAATAATCTTAAAAAGCTTTATGAAATAGCTCCTAAAACTGCTATCAGAATTGTTGATGAGGTGGAAGAAGTTGTTAAGATAGAGAATCTTGAAATTGGTGATCTGGTTGTTGTTAAGCCTGGTTCTCAAGTGCCAATTGATGGTATCGTAGTCAAGGGTGAAACTTATGTAGATGAGTCTATGTTGACTGGGGAAAGTTTACCTGTTAAAAAGATTGTTGGTGGGAGTGTTTTTGGTGGTACTCAAAATAAGAATGGTAGTATTGTGTTTAGGGTAAATAAGGATAATGATAATACTGCTTTGGCTAATATTATCAGGTTTATTGAGGATGCTCAGAGTGTTAAGGCTCCTATTGCCAGGCTTGCTGATACTATTTCTGGTTACTTTGTACCTGTAGTGATTGGTATTGCTGTTGTGTTTTTTGTTTTTTGGTTAGTTTATTTAGGTGATTTGGAGTTTGCTTTAAAGATATTTATTGCTATTTTGGTTATTGCTTGTCCTTGTGCTTTAGGTTTGGCTACTCCTACGGCTATAATGGTTGCTACTGGTAAGGGTGCTGAACTTGGGGTTCTTATTAAGGGTGGTGAAGCATTGGAGGAGGCTCATAAGGTAAGTGCTGTGGTGTTTGATAAGACTGGTACTTTGACTGTTGGTGCTCCTAGGATCACTGATATCATTATGGTTGGAGATACTAAGGAGTTGTCTGAAAGGGAAGTGATCAGGTTAGTTGCCTCTTTAGAGGTTGCTTCTGAGCATCCCTTGAAGGATGCTTTCTTAGAGCATGTTAAGGGTGATGTAGATAAGCTTTTGGTTTATGAGTATTTTATTACCTATGAAGGTATGGGAATTAGTGGTATGGTTTCAGGGATCAATGTTGCTGCTGGTAACTTTAAGTTGATGGAAAAGTTGGCTGTGGTTGATAGTGTTTCGTTAAGTGAGGCTGATGCTTTAAGTAAGCAGGGGGCGACAGTTATTTTTGTGGCTTTTGATGGTGTGGTCATTGCTTTAGTGGGTGTTAAGGATCCACTTAAGGAGGAGAGTATAGGGGTTATCGCTAGTCTTAAGAAAAGGGGGTTAAGGACTTATCTTATTACTGGGGATAATGAAAAGACTGCTAAAGTTATTGGAGATGCTGTGAGTGTTGATCAGGTTTATGCTGGTGTGCTGCCAACTATGAAGGGGGAAATTGTTCAGGAGATTCAAAAGGCTGGTTTTGTTGTAGCAATGGTTGGTGATGGTATTAATGATGCTCCTGCTCTTGTTCAGAGTGATATTGGTATTGCTGTTGGTAAGGGTACTGATATTGCTTTGGATTCTGCTGATATTATTTTGGTGAAAAATGATTTAAGGGATATTTTGGTTAGTTTTGATTTGAGCAGGAAGACAATAAGGAATATCAAGCAGAATCTTTTTTGGGCATTTTTCTATAATATTATTGGTATTCCGATTGCAGCTGGGGTGTTATTTCTATTTGGTGGTCCTTTATTGAGTCCTGTTTTTGCTGCTTTAGCGATGAGTTTTAGTTCGGTTACTGTAGTGTCTAATGCTTTGAGGTTAAGGTGGTTTAGGCCTTAAGAGCATGAGTGGTTCATAGTATTAATTGCAGTAGGTTAGGATACTACATATTAAGTTTTTAAGGGATTCTAGAGTTTATACAAATATGTTGACAGACCCATGTTATTTTTTAGAATATACAAATTAAATTTTTAAGTAGATAATGTTGACTCATCACACTTAACCACAATAGTGTTATTGGAGACATAACAGAAATAAACAGAAGTAGCACTTATGATCTGATCCCAGGAGGATCCTTAAAATGAGGTAAGAATAAAATAAATGGAAAGCATCACTAATATGATGCTTTTTTATTAAAAATACAGATAAAATGCTACACAACCATAAAATACAGAAATACCTTAAAATTTAACATCTAAAATGATATAATAATAAAGATACGAATAACAAGTATAAACAAAAGAAATGAGGAAACAAATTGATACAACAAATAATCAAAAAAATAAATTGCCCCAATTGCACTACAGAAAACGAAGTAATACTATGGGAAAAAATAAATATCAATATGAACCCAGATCTGAAAGAAAAACTATTTGACGAAAGCATAAATAATCTAGAATGCAAAAACTGCGGTTACAAAAGCAGAATAGACATACCACTATACTATAATGATGCCAAAAAACACTATTTCATTTATCTAGTCTCAGATTTCCCGGTAGGAAAGGAAGAAGAAGACAAGCTAATAAAAAATCTAAACGACAAAACCATGACTATACTGAACCAAGAATACAATAATAAAGTAAGAGTAGTCTTCGAATACTATAATTTATTAGAAAAAATAAATATTTTCGAAGCAGGCTTGGATGACAGAGCAATAGAAGGCTGCAAGATCCTAGCCAGAACACAACTAAAGCTACTTGAAGGCAGAGGAGCCTTTGCAGGTATAGAAGGAGACAAGCTAATCTTCAATTTCTTCGAAAAAGAAGACAAAGAAGCAGTTAAATCATTCGAAATACCAAAAGCAATGTATGAAGAAGTAAAACAACTGATCGCCAATAAGGACAAGGAAAACGGCCATTCCTTCAGAATAATAGACGTAAAGTATGCAGTCGGCATGTTGATGAACTAGGGAGAAAATAATGATCAAAGAAATAAATACACTTTTAGAAGAATTACAACCAGATACCTTAAAAGAAAAGGCCAAACAACTAGAAGATATGCTAGAAACAGAAAAGCTAGAAGCCTTAAAACTAATAGAGGAACTAAGCAATATTGAGGAGTCAAAAGAAATCCAAAACAAATATTTTGGCAAAAAAGGATTTGTAACAAAAATCATGAAATACATGGGCAAAATGTCTAATGAAGACAAGCCACTATTAGGTAAAATAATTCATGATTTTAAAGTAGAGATTGAAAATAACCTGAAGAATAAAGTAGGACATTTAGAATCCTTAGCCATAAATGAAAAACTACTAGCAGAGAAAATCGATATCACACTACCAGGAAAAGGTGGCAAAATAGGACATAAGCACCCACTAACACTAGTTGAAGAAGAAATAAAAGAAATATTCAGACGCATAGGCTTCACAGTGGCAGAAGGATATGAAATAGAAGAAGACTATTTTAACTTCGAAAGACTAAACATCCCAAAAGAACACCCTGCCAGAGAAATGCAGGATACCTTCTACCTGTCTGAAGACATAGTCCTAAGAACCCATACTTCACCAGTTCAAGCCAGAATAATGGATAAAATGCACCCACAGCTACCAGTCAAAATAGTAGCTCCAGGTAAGGTATTCAGAAGAGATGATGACTCAACACACTCACCTATGTTTCATCAGATTGAAGGACTACTAGTAGATAAAAACATCACCTTCAGTGATTTAAAAGGCATACTCCTATATTTAGTACAAGCCATCTTTGGCAAAGATCGTAAAATAAGACTAAGACCAAGCTATTTTCCTTTTACTGAACCAAGCGCTGAGGTAGATGTATCCTGTGGCAACTGTAACCAGGAAGGCTGCCGTATGTGTAGCTACACAGGCTGGCTGGAAATATTAGGTAGTGGCATGGTTCATCCAAGAGTACTAGAAATGGCTGGCTACGACCCAGAAGAAGTTACAGGCTTTGCCTTTGGCTTAGGGATTGAAAGAATCGCAATGTTAAAGTATGGTATAGATGACATAAGATTATTGTATGAAAACGACCAGCGTTTTCTAGAACAATTTTAGGAGGCATAGATGAAAGTAAGTATAAAATGGCTGGAACAATATTTTGACCAGCAACTTGATAGTAATACTATAGAACACGATCTAACCAAGCTTGGCTTGGAGGTTGAAGATAAAATTAATCTTGGAGATAAAATAAGCAAAATAGTAGCAGGCAGAATAGAAGCTTTAAGCAAACACCCTGATGCGGACAAACTACAAATCTGTAGTATAAATATAGGTACAAAAGAACACCTGCAAATAGTCACAGGTGCCCAGAATGTTTATATAGGCATGAAAGTACCAGTAGCACTGGTTGGCTCAAAAGTAGTCGGAGGCGATATAGGTCTATCCAAGCTTAGAGGAATAGAATCCTATGGAATGTTGTGTTCAGGAGCAGAACTAGGAATAGAAAACAGCCTGTTATCTGAAAAAGAAAAAGAAGGTATTTTACCTTTAGCTGAAGATATAGAATTAGGACAGGATATAAAAGAAGCATTAGCCCTGGATGATGTCATAATAGAATTAGGCTTAACACCAAATAGAGCAGATTGCTATGGCATATACAATGTAGCCAAAGAAGTAAGCTTAGGACAAAGCCTGAAATTAAAAAAATTAGACCTGGTTAAAAGCATTATAAAAGATAATACTAAGGACATTGAAATAATCAGGACAGATCTCTGTCCAAGATATATTTCCAGAATAGTAAAAAATGTCAATATCAAGCCATCACCGGTTTGGTTTGCCAATTTAATCAGAAATGTAGGTATCAGACCAATCAACAATCTGGTAGATATCACTAATTATGTAATGTTTGAATTAGGACATCCGATGCATGCCTTTGATTTAGATAAATTGGAAGGCAATAAAATAATTGTAGACACAGGTAATAAAGGTGAGAAATTCATAACTTTAGATGGCGTTGAAAGAGAACTAACAGAAGACATGCTGTTGATCAAAGATGCCAACAAGAACATAGCATTAGCAGGTGTAATGGGAGGAGCAAATTCTGAAGTAGATGATAATACCAGCAGTATTCTTCTAGAAGCAGCCAGCTTTAATTCTGCCTGTATCAGAAAAACCAGCAGAAAACTAGGCTTAAGATCCGAAGCTTCAAGTAGATTTGAAAGAGGATTATCAGCTGATAATTGTCTGCTAGCTATGGAAAGAGCCTGTTATTTAATAGAATTACTAGAAGCAGGAAAAGTTGAGGAATCATACCAAGAAAGCTACCCTGTCAAACAAGAAATACCAACTATCACTTGTACAGCGAAATATATCAATGGAATTCTAGGTATGAATATTTCTCAAGAGGAAATAATAGGGGTATTTAAGTCCTTGAACTTTAAAGTAGAGGTTTTAGCTGAAGAAATCAAGGTTACACCAGAAGCTCATAGAATAGATATTCAAAGTAAAATTGATTTAGTAGAAGAAGTTGTCAGAGTCTATGGCTATGATAGAATACCAAGTACACTACCACAAGGAGCAACCAACACCTTAGCTGAAGAATATACGATCTCATTAAAAGAAAGCATTAAAAATCAAATGGTAGCTGAAGGTTTAAGCGAAATCATCACCTATAGCTTTATAGATAATAAGGATTATGAAAGTATAGGCATGGAATACCAAGGAGATGATCGCTTGAAAATCATCAATCCTTTAAGTGAAAAACAAAGCTATATGAGAGAAAAGCTTCTCCCTGGTATTTTAGATATTGCCAGCAGAAACTATAAGAGACAAAGAAAAAATATTAGAATCTTTGAATTAGGGAATGTTTACACAGGAAGAGATCAAGGATTACCTGAAGAAAATCTAAATCTAGGAATATTGATCACGGAAAATAAAATCAAGGAAGTTCATGGTTTAGAATTAAATGATTTCTATACTTTAAAAGGCATTCTGGAAAGACTTCTAGCAAAAATATCTGATAGCAGTATCGCTTACTTACCAGGAACTGAAAGAAAAGCCTTCCATCCTGGAAGATCAGGACAAATAGAGGTTAAGGGTGATATTATTGGAGAAATAGGTGAGCTCCATCCACAAATCCTAGATAAATATGACATCAAAGAAAAAACCTATTATCTGGAACTTAATTTGGATAAATTAGCAATAAAACCAGTTACAATTTACAGCCAGATAGCTAAGTTTCCATTTGTAGAAAGAGATATGGCCTTTGTTGTACCACAGGAAAAAAGTTATGGAGAAATGATCGAATTGATCAAGGAAGCCTCTGATAATAAAGTAATAGGCACCAGAATATTTGATATATATGAAGGACAACAAATAGAAGATGGCTATAAAAGCGTTGCCTTTTCTATAACCTATCAGGATAAAGATAAGACTTTAACTGATGATGAAGTGACTAAGCTACATGAAATAATATTAAATACCTTAGCCCAAAAAATAGGAGCAAAGCTAAGATAATGAAAAAAGACAATATGAAAAAACAGAATATTGAAATCAATATTTATGGAAGAGCTTATAGTATCAAAGGTGATGATAAGAAATATCTTCTATCACTACAAGATGACTTGAATGATCGAATAACTGGCAAAAAGGAAATGTTGGCTAAATATTCAGAGTTAGATGTAATAACTATGATAGCTCTACAAATCTTAGATGAAAAGAAAAAAATCGAAAGAGAATACAAACAGTTAAAGGATCTGGCTAAAAAAATGGAGTTAGGAAGCAATAAGATATAATGGCTATTGTTATATTAGTACTTATTATTTTAGTATTAGTAATTAGTTTAGGAGAATTAAATCAAATATTGATCAACCTTAATCTCTATGGACTAGTTATTAAAAATGTGCCTTTTTCAATTATCATGGCTATATTTTTAGCTATTGGCTGTGTTTTAGGTGTTATGACGATGCTAGCCAAATACAATCTGCTAAAAAAACAATTCAACTCTCTTCTGGACAGGTATGAAAGTGAGAACAAAACAGCTGATGACAATTAAAGGCAGAGTAGAAAAAATAATCTATCAAAACGAGGAAAACCATTATTGTGTTTTCAGGTTTCAAGCAGAAGAAGAACTAGAAACCATTACAGTAAATGGTAAATTTTTTAATATTCATGCCGGTCAAAATATGAAAATTGAAGGTAATTTTATCTTTAATAAATATGGGGAACAATTTAAAGCAGAAAATTATAAGGAGCTAAAACCTGATAAGCTTGAAGATATTGAACAATATCTGGCAAGTGGCATAATCAAAGGAGTAGGTCCGGTTTTTGCTAAGAAAATTGTCGAAAAGTTTCATGAACAAACCTTTGAAATAATTGAAAATGATCCTGATAGACTACTTGCAGTACCTGGAATCGGCTATAAAAAAGCTGAGCTGATCATAGAATCCTTTAAAAAACAAAAAGCTGCCCAAGAAATAATGATGTTTCTAACCAGCTTCAATATCTCTATGGCTTATGCAATGAAAATTTATAAGACATATGGCAGCAAAAGTAAAGAGATACTCATAAATAACCCATACCAGCTTGCTGAAGATATAGTTGGTATAGGGTTTTTTATTGCTGATAAAATAGCTATGGAACTAGGATTTCTTGAAGATTCAAATAAAAGAGGACAAGCTTGTGTCTTATTTACCTTAAGAGAAAAAAGTAAAAACGGACATGTATTTCTGAGGAACAAGGAATTATATCAGGTGGTAAAACAATATATTCCATTTAGTGATGATCAGATAGAGGATGCACTTGAAACTTTAGTTAAGGATAACAAAGTAGTAATAACAAAAATAGAACAGGAAATAGCTATCTATTTAAAATATTTATTTGACTGTGAACAAGGTGTAGTAGAAGAAATCATCAGAATTATTGATCATGCTAAAAAAAACACTCAAATCCATACCAGAAGTGCCAAGAAAATAAAAGAAGATAGAATAAAATACAATGACAAACAACAGGAGGCCATTGAGTATAGCAACAGTAAAAAATTATTTATCATGACTGGAGGTCCAGGTACTGGTAAAACTACCACTACTACTGGAATCATCAATAATCTGATCAGTAAAGGACACCAGGTAGTGCTGGCTGCACCTACAGGAAGAGCAGCTAAAAGGTTATCCCAGGTGGTAGGCTATGAAGCAAAAACCATCCACAGGTTATTGGAATATAATAAAGATGGTCTTTTCTTAAAAAATAGAGGAAACCAATTGGAAGGAACAGCATTTATAATTGATGAAGCTTCAATGATCGACTTACCCCTGTTTTATAGTCTTTTAAAGGGGATACCAGACAAAGCTATCTTGATTTTAGTTGGAGATGTTGATCAATTACCAGCAATCGGGCCAGGAAATATTCTCAAGGATCTACTGAATTCACAGCAAATACCTTCTGTGTTTTTAGAAGAAATCTATAGGCAAGGTTTAAATAGTAAGATAGTAACCAATGCACATCTAATCAATAAAAAGAAAATGCCAAAGGTAGAAAATAATAAATGTGATGATTTTTTTCAGATCAAAGAAGCAAAGGATGAAAAAATTCTGGATATTTTAATCGATCTTTGTAACAACAGACTACCTAAATCCTATGGAATCGATCCAGTAGATGATATCCAACTTCTGGTACCAATGAAAAAAGGGACTTTAGGAAGCAAGAATATAAATAAGGTTATGCAAAATGTTTTTAACCCCTTAGGTAAGTCTATTGATTATGGTGATGCTATTTTTAGAATCAAAGATAAAGTGATCCAAATCAAAAATAATTATGAAAAAAATGTTTTTAATGGAGATATTGGCTTTATAACGGATATTCATTCAGATGAAATATTAGTTGATTATGATGGAATGTCAGTAAGTTATGACTATGGTGAACTAGAAGAGCTACAGCTAGCCTACTGTCTTACCATTCACAAGAGTCAGGGCAGTGAATATAAGGTAGTTATTATGCCTTTAGCAACTCAACATTATGTAATGCTTGATAAAAATATTCTTTATACTGGAGTAACCAGAGCCAAAGATTTATTTATTTTAATTGCAACTGATAAGGTACTAAGAATGGCTGTAAGCAAAGAAAATGCTAATTCTAGAAATAGTGGATTAGCTTTTCTGGTAAAAATAGCTCTGGAAAGTTAAAAAGATAGTTTTCATTGTTTAAATTTATTCAATATTTTGTTATAATTGAAAAAATATGGTCAATTAAAGAGGTGAAAAAATGTATAGTATGACTGGCTATGGCAAAGGTAAAGGGGAATCAAATAAAAGAGTCTATAATATTGAAATGAGATCTGTAAATCATAGATTTCTTGAGGTCAAAACAAGGCTTCCAAAGGGAATGTTATTGATTGAAGAAAAAATAGATAAATATTTAAAAGAAAAATTCAACAGAGGTTCCTTTTCAGTATTTATCAATATTGAAAGCAACAAAGACTATAAAGAGGAATTCAAAATTAATTATAGTTTGGCTGAATCATATTTTAATGCTGGTCGTAATATCAAAGAACATTTTAATCTAGGGTATGACCTTTCTCTACAAGATATTATCAGATACCCTGAAGTAATAACTGTGGATTCAACCGATGAAGAAGAAGATATCTGGTTATATATAGAAACTGCTTTAGCTGAAGCAAGTACCAATCTGGAGCTGATGAGAAAAGATGAAGGGCTAAAACTAAAGGCTGACTGCATGGAGAGAATAAAGCTTATTGAAGCTTCTGTTACTGAGGTTGGAAAATACTCTGTCGATGTAGTGGAAGAGTATAAACAAAAGCTAAATGAACGTATCAAAACATTGCTTGATAGTGTACCAGTCAATGAAGATCGAATAGCTTATGAAGTGGCAGCTTTTGCAGATAAGAGCAATATAACCGAAGAAATCGTCAGATTAGAGATACATCTGGGACATTTTAGGAAATATATGGAACTTGATGAGCCTATTGGCAGAAAGCTGGATTTTCTGATTCAGGAAATGAACAGAGAAATAAATACTATAGGTTCTAAATCATCTTCTACAGATATTGCTGCCATAGTTGTCAATATAAAAAGTGAAATAGAAAAGATAAGAGAACAAATCCAAAATATAGAATAGGAGACTGGTAATGGAAGAAAAAAACTTGCTGATCGTTGTATCTGGTCCTTCTGGAGCCGGTAAAGGAACTATATGCAAAGCCTTAACTGACAAAAATAAAGATAAGATAAATTGTGCTATATCAGCCACCAGCAGAGAAATAAGACCTGGTGAAGTAGATAAGCAAACATACTATTATATAGGCAGAGATAGTTTTATCAAAGAAATAGCCAATAATAATTTTCTGGAGTATGCAGAGGTTTATGGTAATTATTATGGAACTCTCAAAGAAGAAGTAGAAAGACTGCTAAACTCTAAAAGCGATGTTATTCTGGAAATCGATATGCAAGGAGCTTTACAGATCAGAGAAAGAACTAATGATGCTGTTTTAATATTCATCATGCCACCTTCATTTGAAGAATTAAGAGAAAGAATCTGTAACAGACAAAGAGAAAGCCAGGAAGAAATCAAAAACCGTCTAACAAAAGTTGATAATGAGCTAAAATATATTAAGGAATATGATTATATTGTTGTAAATGATGATTTGGACATAGCTGTTAAAAAAATTGAAGCAATCCTAACAGCTGAAAAATGCAAAGTAAATAATCATTGTCTTGATATGAATTCCTTTGTCAGTGGAGTAAAAAATTATTAAAAAATTAATAAGGAGTGATGAAATGTCAAATAGTCAGATCAATATTGGAGAAATTCTTAATAAAGTAAAAAGTAAATATTTATTAGTAATGATAACTGCTAAAAGATCCAGACAATTATCTTTGTTGGAACAAAAAGATACTATTTTAAATCTTGATCCTGAAAAATTAAAGGGTAGAACTGATTTAGAAAAAGTAGGCACAATTACAGATGAAGAAAAAGTGAATTTAAAGCAACATAAACCTATACTGGTAGCTTTAAATGAAATGCAAAATGACAAGATAACCTATAAATTCAATGAGGATAAATAGACATGCATAAAGGTAGCATCCTGATTGGTCTAGTCGATGGTCAGGGATCATATAAAGTCTTAGAGCTTCTATTTAAGCTGAATAAAGAGGGCTATAAAGCCAAAGTGCTTAGAACTGAATGTAGTGAAAACAATATCCCTTTAAAATATTTAGATGATGTATTTGCAGAAGAGGGTCAGATCTTTGATTATGGGCTGATAGGACCACTACCCGATGAACAAAGCTATAATTATGACTTTAATGGCGAGGAGGTTGATCCTAATCAGTTAAAGCTTGATCTCCTTGAATACCTTGATCAGGATAAAAACAAGATTTTCAGAATAGATAGTTTCGAAAATATTGATGTTCTGCTTAAAAAGATATCCTTAGAGTTTAAAGTCAGTAGCTTAGACAAATATTCTTTTCTATTCACCGTAGGCTCCTTCAAGGAACATTTGACCAATAATCACTATATAGGAGTTTATGAAAGAAAAGGTTTTATTGAGAGCATGATTGAATATACCATAAAAGAAGGAGCCAATGTTTCTGTTATTGCCTCCAGAAATTATCAGGATAGGCTAGCCTACTTTGATGATGTGGTGTATGTTGATGATATTGATGAATTAAATTTGGTTTTAGATTCAAGAATATTTAAATACGATATTATAGTTGATGCCATCAGAATACCTAGATTTGCATTAAGAAAGGATGAAAAATTCAAAATAGAATATCAGCGCTACTTCGCTGAATTTGAAGAAAAATATCTACCTTTCACCAATGAAGAGATTTATTCGAAAAATCAAATCATTATCAGTGTCCAGAATGGATTTCTTGATAATAAGGAAGCTATCTTTTACCTGTTTGACAACTCAGGTGTAGATTTAATAGTTTTTAATGAATATGCTGATAAAAAATACAATTTTAAACCTTTTGTAAAAATTATCAATAAGGATAAAAGCGTTGACATGTTGGCCTATAAAGATGATAATGCTTTTACTAAAGAATTAGTTAAGCTTTTTATAGAAAAATTAAACAAACAATTATTAGAGGAGTGAAAAAATAAAATGAAAAAATATTTTACATCAGAATCAGTAACTGAAGGACATCCTGATAAGGTATGTGACCAGATCTCTGACGCTGTTCTAGATGCTATTTTAAGAGAAGATCCAAATGGCAGAGTTGCCTGTGAAACCTTTGTAACAACAGGCCTGGTTGTGGTAGCTGGTGAAATTTCAACCAAATGTTATATTGATATTCAAAAACTAGTTAGAGATACTATTAGAAATATTGGCTATACAAGAGCTAAATATGGCTTTGATGCTGATACTTGTGGAGTAATGGTAGCTCTAGATGAGCAGTCACCAGATATAGCTTTAGGTGTAGACGTTTCAGAAGAAGGTAAAAGTGGAGAATATTCACTTGAAGATGCAATTGGTGCAGGTGACCAGGGAATGATGTTTGGCTATGCCACTAATGAGACCAAGGAGCTGATGCCAGCTCCAATCCTCTATGCACATAAGCTGGCAAAAAGATTGGCGGATGTAAGAAAAGATGGAACTATCAAATATTTAAGACCTGATGGCAAAACTCAGGTCACCTTCGAATATGAAGATCACAAGCCAATTAGAATTGATACTGTTGTTTTATCTACTCAACATAATCCAGATATCACTCAGGAACAAATATATGAAGATATGATCGAACATGTAATCAAAAAAGTCATACCAGCTGAATTGATAGATGAAGACACCAAATATCA
>JAKEGG010000058.1 GCA_022615965.1 Fusobacteriota bacterium | reverse complement strand
TCAAGTGATTTTGATGCAATCAGAATCAGCCTGGCTTCTCCTGAACAAATAAGATCATGGTCCTTTGGGGAAGTGAAAAAACCAGAAACAATCAATTACAGAACCTTAAAGCCAGAAAAAGATGGTTTGTTTTGTGAAAAGATCTTTGGTCCAACCAAAGACTGGGAATGTCATTGTGGAAAATATAAAAAGGTTAAGTATGAAGGCATCATCTGTGACCGTTGTGGAGTTGAGATAACCAAATCAAAGGTAAGAAGAGAAAGAATGGGGCATATTGAATTTGCTGCTCCAGTATCAAGTATCTGGTATTTTAAAGGTATTCCAAGCAGAATGGGACTTCTACTTGATTTATCACCTAAAAATATTGAAAAGGTCCTATATTTCTCCAGCTATGTTGTAACAGATGAAGGAGATACTCCTTTAGTAAGAAAACAAATACTAAGCGACTCAGAATATAGAGAAAACAGAGAAAAGTTTGGCTATGGCTTTAAGGCTGATATGGGTGCTGAAGCCATCAAAGAGCTTTTGAAACAAATTGATATAGAATCATTGTCTAAGGAGCTAAAGGTGGATCTGGAAACAGCCTCAGGACAGAAAAAAATGAAGCTTCTTAGAAGATTAGAAGTTGTTGAAGATTTTAGAAAATCAGGTAATAAGCCAGAATGGATGATCCTTGATGTTCTACCTGTTATCCCACCTGAATTAAGACCTATGGTCCAGTTAGATGGAGGTAGATTTGCAACTTCAGACTTAAATGATTTGTACAGAAGAGTAATAAACAGAAACAACAGACTTAAAAAACTAATAAACTTAAATGCCCCTGAAATCATCGTTAAAAATGAAAAAAGGATGCTTCAGGAAGCTGTTGATGCCTTGATCGACAATGGTAGAAGAGGAAGACCTGTTTCAGGCTCAGGCAACAGACCATTAAAGTCTTTGAGCGATATGCTTAAAGGAAAACAGGGACGTTTCCGTCAGAATTTATTAGGGAAACGTGTAGACTACTCTGGACGTTCAGTTATTGTAGTTGGACCTGAGTTGGAAATGCACCAATGTGGACTTCCAAGAAAAATGGCATTAGAGCTTTTTAAACCATTTGTGATGAAATGTTTAGTAGAACAAGGAGAAGCTTTAAATATCAAGCAAGCCAAGAAACAGGTGGAAAGAGAATCTGAAAAAGTTTGGGATATTTTAGAGGAAGTGGTAAAAGAGCATCCAGTTCTTTTAAACAGAGCTCCAACCTTACATAGACTTGGAATACAGGCTTTTGAACCTGTTTTGGTAGATGGTAAGGCTATCAAGCTTCATCCTTTAGTATGTACAGCATATAATGCTGACTTTGACGGAGACCAAATGGCGGTTCACGTACCACTGTCTCTTGAAGCACAGTCTGAAGCCAGACTTCTGATGATGAGTGTTCATAACATATTAAATCCTAAAGATGGCTTTCCAGTTGCAACACCTACTCAGGACATGGTGCTTGGTTCATACTACTTAACGGTAGAAAAGCCAGGAGCATTAGGGGAAGGTATGATTTTCGCCAGCTATGACGAGGCTATGATGGCCTATGAACATGATGTTGTATCCTTACATGCTAAAATAACTGTAGTTATTGATGGAGATAAAGTTGAAACTACTTTAGGAAGATTGATCTTCAATAAGGAGATACCTATTCCAAAAGAACTTGGCTACTACAATATTGCTATGGATAAAAAGAAGCTTGGACAGCTGATCTATGATTGTCACAGAAATCTAGGTAGCAGCAGGACCTCAAAGCTTTTAGATGGTATTAAAAGGTTAGGCTATAAATATTCAACCAGAGCCGGACTAACTATCAGTGTTGCTGATATTTATGTACCTGAGAAAAAAGGTGATATTTTAGCTAAAACAGATGAAGAAGTTGAGAAAATAGAAAACTTATTTAAAAATGGCTTCTGTACAGAAAGTGAAAGACATGCCAAGGTGATCGATCTTTGGGGCAAGGCTACCAATGAGGTAACTAAAGCAATGATGGATAATTTAGATTCATTCAATCCGATTTTCATGATGGCTAACTCTGGAGCCAGAGGTAATGTTCAGCAGATCAGACAGCTAGCAGGAATGAGGGGACTTATGACTGACCCTTCAGGTAAAATAGTTGACTTGCCTATTAAGGCAAACTTCAGAGAGGGCTTAACAGTACTTGAGTACTTCCTGTCAACACATGGAGCCAGAAAAGGTTTGGCTGATACAGCTTTAAGAACAGCTGACTCAGGTTATCTGACCAGAAGACTGGTAGATGTATCTCAGGATGTTATAATCAGAGAAGATGACTGTGGAGATACAGAAGGCTTTGTAGTAGAGGATATCATCGAAGGTACGCGTAAAATTGAAACCTTAAAGGAAAGAATCAATGGTAGATACGCTGCTGAGGATATAATCGATCCTGAAACAGGGGAAGTCATTGTTGGAGTTGGAGACTTTATTGATGATAACAAGGCTGCAATTATTGCTGAAACAGGATTAACCAAAGTAAGAATTAGATCTGTCTTCAGCTGTAAAACCAGACATGGTATTTGCGCCAAATGTTATGGTAGAAATCTGGCAACTGGCAACGAGGTAGAAAAAGGTGAAGCCGTAGGAACGATAGCTGCTCAGTCTATTGGAGAGCCTGGAACACAGTTGACTATGAGAACCTTCCATACAGGTGGTGTAGCGGGAGATGACATCACCCAGGGTCTGCCTAGGGTAGAAGAGCTATTTGAAGCTAGAAAGCCAAAAGGTAAAGGCGAGCTCGCACCAATGGAAGGTGAAGTTTCTATTGAATATGGTAAAGGCAAGATTCTGATAAAATTAACTAATGGTGATTTGACAGTTGATATTCAGGTAGCTAATACTGCTAAATTGAGAGTTAAAAATGGAGATAAAGTCATCAGAGGTGACTTATTAACTGATGGCCCATTAGATCCACATGTACTTCTTGAGTACAAGGGTGTTATGGCTGTTCAACACTATATCTTAAGAGAAGTTCAAAAAGTATACAGAACCCAGGGTGTTGATATCAATGATAAGCACATTGAGATCATTATCAGACAGATGCTGAAGAAATTCAGGATCAAGGATAGCGGAGATACCAGCTTGTTGGAAGCTTCTATGATCGATATGTTCGAGTTAGAGGAGAAAAATAAGGTGGTAGATTCTAAAGCTACTGCAAGACCAGTGCTTTTAGGAATCACACAGGCTTCCTTGGCAACTGATTCCTTCCTATCTGCTGCTTCCTTCCAGGAAACAACCAAGGTACTAACAGATGCAGCTATTAAAGGTAAGGTAGATAAGCTCATAGGCTTAAAGGAAAATGTTCAGATAGGTAAATTGATTCCTACAGGAACAGGCTTTGTAAAATATGCGGATCTGGAAGTTGAAAGAGTATATGAAGAAGCACAATTTGTAGAAGATAATCTTGATAAAGATACACAAACAATTGAATAATGAACGAGAAAGAGCGCTGAAGAAATCAGCGCTCTTTTAACAGAAGGAAAGAAACATTAAGCTTCCTTTTACTATATATTTTATTATATAACAATAATATCTGACTACCTATGGATAATTATGTCAATAATATTTTTTAAGATTATCTGCTTGAATTCTTCAATTATAGAAAGAAAATGTATATAATGATTAGTAGAAGGTAAATATAGATGGGGAAGAAGATGAATAAAGAAAGAAATGCCAAAGATGATCTAGGGTATAAAATCATTAATAATATAAAAGAAGGTCATAAAAAAACTATTCATGTCTGGAAGACTATAACTTTTACACATTTGATCTGGCTGTTTTTTATAGGCTCAATTGTAGGCTATCTGGTGGAAACAGTTTATGCCTATATGAAGTTTGGTTTTATAATAAGTCGCCAAGGCATGCTCTATGGTCCTTTTAGCCAGATCTATGGTTTAGCAGCAATAATCCTGTTAATAATACTATTACCATTGCTCGAGAGAGGTAAAGTTTGGTTATTTATAGGTAGTGGAATCATTGGAGGCCTATTTGAAGCTGTTTGCAGTTTTATACAAGAAAAAGTATTTGGTACAGTCTCCTGGATCTATACAGAAGAGATGATACCGATTTTTGGAGGAAGATCCAGCCTGTTATACATGCCTTACTGGTCAATTTTAGGATATGTCTACATTCAGTTTATTTATCCAAGATTAATGGATCTAGTAGATAGAATACCAGCAAAAGTACTAAAAATTTCTACAGCTGTAATAACAATATTTCTTTTGGTAAACCTGACACTTTCTGGAATAGCTGTATATAGGTGGGCGGAACGTATGAGAGGTGAAATACCAGATAATATTATTGAGATCTGGGTTGATAGATACTATCCAGATGAAAAGATGCTTAAGATATATCCTAATATGCACTTTCCTAATAATGAAATGAAAACAGAGAGTCTTGATGATATAATTAGTAGAGATGATTATTAGAGTCAATAAAAAGGAGGTAAGTAATGAAAAATTTAAAAGGAACTAAAACAGTTGAAAATTTATTGAAATCCTTTGCTGGTGAATCACAAGCTAGAAACAGGTATACTTTTTATGCTAAAATTGCCGATAAAGAAGGATACAAACAAATCAGAGATATTTTTACAGAAACAGCAGACAATGAAAAAGAGCATGCTAAAAGATTCTATAAGTTG
>JAKEGG010000057.1 GCA_022615965.1 Fusobacteriota bacterium | reverse complement strand
GGTAAAGTCAGGCTATAATTGCCTTTATCTGTGCCAACCAAATCAATACTTGAGATAGTAACTGGTTTATCATCTCCAACATTCTTATTATTGAAGTTTGCAATATAAGAATCATCATCTAAAGAAACATTATCCCCTGAGACAACTCCACTTAAGGTAGCTGATCCAAAGTTTAAACCAGCAGTAGCATTGCCGTTATATATTTTGTTTTCTGCAGTTAAGCCTGAAATAGTCAGCCCTTTTGCGTTTATAGTAACAGCTCCATTACCAAACCAGTCGTTATAGTTTGCATTTGAAACTTTAACATATACTGTAGTGCCAGAAGTAACATCAGTTATAGTTATTGGCGTAGTGGACCAGGTGCTGTTATCAAGGCTGTAATAAACAGTATCGCCTGCTATAGTATTGCCAACAGTAATTCCATGACTGTTGCCATCATATGTTCCAGTATAATTAGTAATAGCTGGAGTGGTTCTGGTTTTAAAAGTACCGTTGCTGCCATAGGAGGTTCCTTGTGAATTGGTAGCATAGGCTCTGTAATAGTAGGTGGTATTTTGAACCAGACCAGTTAGATTTACTGAAAAGCTTCCAGTTCCGCCACTGGCAGCTGGATAGCTGGTGAAGGTAGAAAAGCTATTGCTGGTACTTACATCTATACCTCTGGCAGTTACTGTTGCGCCACCATCAGCAGTTACATTACCTCCAGCTGAGGCTGAAGTGTTAGTAATACTAGTTGCCGGTGTATTTGTGGTTACAGTTGGTGCTGTTGCTGGTATAGTGTAGTGGACTCTGACCTGGATGTGGTCGATTGAAGCAGTTCCTCCTCCAGACTCAGCATCTAATTTTAATTTAAAATTATTGTTAGTAGTAAAGTCAGAAACTGTCCAGGAGCCTCCTGAGTACCAGTCATCTGAGGATGAGCCTACAGCATAGGTATTTTCAGTACCACTTAAGTCGATAGTTTTTGAACCTCTGACAGAATTATTATCAATCAAAGTAATAGAAACATCTCTGCCAGTAGTGGAACCTTCTACACTAACTTCAATACCTGTTATTATAGCTCCAACAGGTATCCCAGAAAACTGGGTACCGAAGCTATAGGTTACATCATCATTCTTTTTATCCAAAGTAGCATAGCTATTATTGGAAGTATAGACGCTGTCAGGATTTGAAACACTGTCGTTATCAGAATATGAATTTGGACTAAAATAACCCAGTGTATCTGCAAACAAACCTGAAGAAATAAGTAAAACTAAACTTATCAGGAAAAGAAATACAGAACCCAAAAATAACCTCTTTTTCATAATAAACCTCCCTATATAAAAAAACAAATTATCACTCATTATTTTTAATTATACAACTTTTTAACAATAAAAAACAATATTCATTAAAATATATAATAACAAATAAAAATACACCTTGATCCCTCAAGGTGTATGAAAAACTATAGTATTAATCCAATACCTACTTTTTAATAAATTCTTCGTAATCGCTTTCTGACATCAATGAATCAGCTTGAGAAGCATCTTCTAACTCAATAGCGAAAATCCAGCCTTTGCCATACGGATCTTCGTTGATAGCAGCTGGCTCATCTTCTAATTCTTCGTTGATCTCTACAACTTTACCAGAAACTGGTGAATAAACATCAGAAACTGCTTTAACAGACTCGATTGTTGCAATATTATCATCTTGTTTGAAAGAAGCATCTAACTCAGGAAGCTCTACGAATACAACATCGCCCATTGCATGTTGAGCATAGTCGCTGATTCCAATATAAGCTTTGTCTCCATCAACACGAAGCCATTCATGATTCTTAGTAAATCTTAAATTTCCCATTTTTTTCCTCCATTTGATTTAATTAAGTATATATATTAGTATTATATACTCTTTTCCAAATATTTTCAGCAATTTTCCCAAAAAAAATCAACTAATCCCCAAAAGAAACTCCAATAGACCTAGCAGACTGTAAATAGGAATTATTTAATCCAACAACCTTTAGTTTGCCAGCAATACTATTTAAAGGAACAGGTATAGCCCTATTATTGACATAAGCAACCAGATTGCCAAAATTACCACTATCTATCAACTTAGCAGCACTAGCCCCAAGAATAGTAGCCAGATTCCTATCAAAAGCATTAGGCGTACCACCTCTTTGCACATAGCCTAAAACAGTAAGACGACTATCATAAGGAGTAAACTTATCAATACTACCAGCAATTCTCTGACCGATACTTAAATGATTACGACTCTGTTCCAATTCCTCCTTGGAAAGACCAGACTCATCAAGACTAATAGCACCTTCACCAACACAAATAATGGTAGAATCCTTCCTTAAAGAAACCCTCCTATCAATAAGATCATAGATCCTCCTATAAGAAAAAGGAATCTCAGGAAGCAAAATAATATCACTACCACTTGCAAGTCCAGCCATCAAAGAAATCCAGCCTGCCTTATGCCCCATAACCTCTACCACCATTACTCTCTGATGAGAGGTAGCTGTGGAATGAATCCTATCAATAGCCTCAGTAGCAATATCCACCGCAGAAGAAAAACCAAAAGAAATATCAGTACCATAAATATCATTATCGATCGTCTTAGGAAGAACCAGAACATTAAGACCAAGCTCTTTTTGCAAGGCATAAGCAGTCTTTAAAGTACCATTACCACCTAAAATAACCAAAGCATCAAGATCATGATACCTGTAAGTATTTAAAATAGCAGCCAGCTTATCCCTGCTATCAGGATCTTTAAAAGGCTTTTCTCTGGAAGTTTTTAGAATAGTCCCCCCTCTGGTCAAGTAACCAGAAGTATTATTCAACATAGTAAAATCATTTTCAATAAGACCTTTGAAGCCAAAATAGAAACCAACAGTCTCCATATTATACAGCTCCTTGACCGACTTGACCACACCTCTTATTGCAGCATTCAAGCCAGGAGCATCACCGCCACAAGTTAAGATACCAATTTTTTTCATAATAGCCACCTAAAGAACAGAGATAATATTATCAAGAATAAACTTAATATTATTAGCAACGATATTCTTCAATAACAGAGAATTATAAATAATACCAATACCAACTGTAGAATTATAAATCAACAGCAATATAGTAATAACATAGCTAAACACCAGAACAACCAAAGAAGCCAGCACAAAACCAGTTAAGAGACCACCTAGCCTATCCACAAAACTGGTAACAGAAAACCTATCTAAAAAATTCAGAAACAAATTGCTCACAAAGGTAAAAATAATATAAAGAGCTATAAATATAATAACAGAAGATATCAGACTACCAACTAAAACCTGAAAATACTTTTCAAAAACAGAAGGAGTCACAACAGTAGTCATTGTATTGATCTTAGTATTAATATCTATAGGTATATACGGAGCAATCAAAGGACGAACCAGATCCTGGATATAAAAAGTAGCGATCAACGTAGCAAAAGTCTTAAGCACAGTAACAATAGTCTTAAAAACCCCTCTTTTGTAACAAATGAATAAAACAATAATAAACACCAGCACCAGGCTGATATCAATACCTAATGATACAGTCATAAAAACCTCCTAGGACCTATAATTAACAAACTGCAACGGTATATTTAAATCCTTTTCCTTTAATAAGGTGATCACCTTCTGTAAATCATCGATGTTTTTAGCAGTAACCCTGACAACATCCCCTTGGATCTGACTTTGAACCTTTAAGCCACTAGCTTTGATTTCCTTAACAATGCTTTTAGCAATATCCTGATTGATCCCCTGTCTTAAGTTGATAACCTGCTTAACCATGGAGCCACCACTAGGCTCTATCTTGCCATAATCAAAAATCTTGATAGATAAGCCTCTTTTAATAGCCTTAGACTGAAGAATATCCACAATTGCATTGATTCTATTATCATTTTCTGCAATCAAAGTAATACTTTCCTTAGCCAGATTGACCTCTGCTTTGGTACCCTTAAAATCATACCTGGTGATAATTTCCTTCTTTGTTTGGTTAATAGCATTGTCCAGCTCTTGAAAATCAAATTCTGAAACAATATCGAATGATGCATCTTTTCCCATTTTTACCTCCTATATAATATTCTTTTATTTTCTACTCTTTTAGTTATTTTACTATAATCCAAATATTCAAGTAAAGGAACTATATATTTTCTGGAGGTTCCAAGAATATCCTTAACAACTCCAATATCTATCGAACCTTCTCTTTCCAGATAAGCAACGATCTCACTCAAGCCTTTTTTATAAATTTCTTTTTCAAAATATATGCTTTCATCAATTTTTACCAATAAATTCAAACCAACAAAATAATTTAAATACTTAATTAGTTTATCTTCGGAAATTTTTAGTAAAAGAGCAAGCTCTTTAGGACTTTTAGTCATAAAGCCATCTTCCTTAAAAAGAAGAAGAATTCGATCTAATAAAAGCTGATCTTGTTTGGTTAGCTTAGGTACATAGCCTTTGGGTTTTAAATAATTACCCTCAAGCTCCAGTACATCCTTCCATAAATCAAGAACAATATTAAAAACCTTACTACTTACCTTGCTGAAAAATTTTGATTTGACCTCTTCCTTAGGGATCCAAAGACTTAAAGGAGTGGCATCAAGCTTTAAATTCACATAATCTGTAATCTCCTGTTTTAATTCATAAAGCTTACTGGAAGTAACGTACTGATCTTCAATCAGGATCACCTGACTACCTGCCTCTTCAACGAGGGAACTAAGCTCAGGATCATTTAAAGATAAATTTAACTTTAGTTCCTTTTTGCTGATAAAGGGCTCCATACTGATCAAGTAAACAAACCTATCAAGACCGGTACCATCAAGTTTTTGATAGAGAATTCTATTAAACTCTTCATCAAGCCTTTTAACCTTGGCTGGGGAGGTATCAATAACCTTTAAAGAACCTAAAGTAGCCGAATTATTTTCATTTCTAATAATAATTATATCACCAGATAAGGTTCCAAGAGGCTTTTCTAAATATAAGCCAGCCAACTGTTCCTCATTGGCATAGATTTCATCATTTTCCAATAAGATAAGCTTGGCAATAGATTCCTCTGTGCCTAAATGCACCCTCACTCTTTGATTATTGCTAAGTTTATCTTTTTCGTGGAGCAATTTAAAATTACCAATAAGCTTAAAGCTTTCCTTGACCAAATTATCCTTTAAGATAACTGCCCCAGAAGGAATATCATTTTTACCAACTTCTGGAATATTTAAAGCGACCCTTTGGCCAGCAAGAGCTGTTTCTACATTTTCCCCGTGGACCTGAATATTTCTCACCTTGACCTTTTTATTGACAGGAAAAATAATCAATTGATCACCTTTGTGGATAATACCGCTCCAAAGAGTGCCGGTAACTATAGTACCATGGCCGGTCAAGGAGAATACTCTATCTACAGGCAGTCTTGGATAACTGCTAGCTTTACGTAGTGGCAGCTTGGCTATTTCCGACTTTAAAGCTAGCTTTAAATTATCTATGCCCTCATTGGTAATGCTATCCACTGGAATAACAGGAACATCATCATAGCCCCATTTTTTTAGATAATCACTGATATCATCAATCAAAAGCTCAACAAGTTCATTGTCTACCAGAGAAATCTTCGTTAAAGCAACAACTATATTCTTTATACCCAAAATAGAAATTACCGCCAGGTGCTCCTTGGTCTGTGGCATGATACCTTCTGTAGCAGCAATTACTAAAATAACCATATCCATACCAGAGGCCCCAGACATCATTTGACTAATAAACCTTTCATGACCTGGGACATCAATGAGTCCTAGGTTGATATCCTCAGAAAGCTTTAAGGGAGCAAAGCCTAATTTAATAGACATGCCCCTTTCCTGCTCCTCTTTTAATCTATCTGTATTGATTCCAGTCAGTGCCTTGGCAAGCTGGGTTTTTCCATGATCGATATGTCCAGCTGTGCCGATTATATAAAAGCTCATGATTTTAAACTCCTGTAAACTGAATAGAATTCTTCTACCAAAAGCCCAAAATCTTCCTTATCTATGGTTCTTACATCCAGCAGCAAGGCATTATCTTTAGTTCTGACGATAATAGGCAAACTATTGATCTTTAAGGCATTAATCAAAACTTTTAAACTTATAGCAGGGTCTTCTAAGGCCAGGGCATAAGAGGGAAACTTTTTATCTGGCAGAGAGCCGCCACCTGATAAAGAATTTATCTTTTTAATGCTGAAAACAAGACTTTCATCCTTTAAAGAGGCAAATTTAGCAGCTAGCTCCAAGGCCTTATCCTCAAGTTCAGGTAATGTATAGCTAAGCATTCTAACAGTAGGGTTATTTTTTCTCACATTTTCTGAATCAAGATACTCTATTAAAGTGCCTTCCAATGCTGCCAAGGTCAACTTATCAACTCTTATTGCTCTTAAAAGTTGATTTTTTTTCAACTTAGCTATCAGCTTTTTTTTACCAACGATGATTCCCGCCTGGGGACCACCTAAAAGCTTGTCCCCGCTGAAGGAAAGGAGATCAACTCCTTGTTCTATAAGTTCTTTGACAGTAGGTTCAATTTTAAAATCATATAAAGAACCACTGCCTAAATCATAGTATAAAGGAACCTTTTTTCTTTTGGCCAAAGCTACTAGCTCTTTGGTATCAACTTCCTTGGTAAAGCCCTTGATTACATAATTACTACGATGAACCTTAATGATCAGACCTGTATCTTTAGAAATATTATCTTCATAATCTGCTAAATGAGTTTTATTGGTAGTACCAATTTCTTTCTGGATCGCTCCTCCAAACTCCATAACCTTAGGAATTCTAAAGGAACCTCCTATTTCTACTAGTTCTCCTCTGGAGATCACAGTCTCTTTGCCTTTAGATAAGGTTGATAAAACTAGCATTACAGCAGCAGCATTGTTATTTACCACAATAGCATCCTCGCAGCTAGTTAATGTGGATAGCAAGCTGCTTAGATGATCATACCTGGAACCTCTTATTCCTTCCTCCAGATTATATTCAAGATTGCTATACTGACCAGCAACTTCTAAGAGATTATCTATTGCCTTTTGAGATAGCTTTGCTCGGCCCAAATTAGTATGAAGAACTGTGCCAGTGCAGTTCAAGACCTTTTTGAAGTGAGGTCTTTGCTCATTGGCAATAATTAATAGTATGTTATGAACAATAGTACTATCAATTAGTTTTTCCTCAGTAAGCGCACCTGATTTAATAGCCTCTTTAACCATTGCCACTGATTTTTTAATAACTTCCAGGATATAGGTGGAGCTAAAGGTATCATAAAGAAACTTTATTTCTGGCAAAGCTGCAATTTTATCTACTTTCTTTATTTTACGTAATAGTGTATTCATTAATGGCCTCTTCCTTTTATTATAAATGTTTTTTGATAACAGTTTTCTTTAAAAACATGAATTTCGTCAAATAGATTGACCATGCTACAGGCATGATTTGGGATGATCTTCAATTGATCTCCTAGCTGATAGTTGGATATTCCAGAGCCTTTGACTATACCATGTTCCTCGGAAAGCCTTTCTATCCTCAAGGTTTCATCCTCAGGTATCAGTCCAAAGCCAGTGATATTTTTATTGCCATGAACTCCAGCATCACTAGATAGGGCTTTTGAACCTGCATCTATTACCAGACGATCCTCATACTTGGCAATAACTGAAGTAATCAGAAAAAGAGAGACCTCCTCTACTTTAGCTACTCCA
Organism: Fusobacteriota bacterium; assembly: GCA_022615965.1. Classification (GTDB taxonomy): domain Bacteria; phylum Bacillota; class TC1; order TC1; family TC1; genus WTXA01. Next base: position 29,374 of record JAKEGG010000057.1, on the reverse strand, counting down.
AGGGCAATCATCGTCCTGTCATAAAACACATAATTACCTGGCCTCGCCTCATCTACTCCATTGATTTGTAACAGCTCTCTGGCTGTGGGTGTTGAGCCGCAGGAAACGATCAGGTGATCAGGATTATTGTTTATTAGGGAATAGGCTTCTTCCTTAGCTACCTCAGCTAAAGGCAACTTCCCTTGATAGCTGTGACCTCCATGGGTCAATAAGCCGACTATTTTTAAACTATCATAGGCTTTAAGCTTGGATAAGGTTATTTCAATATCTCCAGGCTGTACACCTAGGCGCATCAAACCACTATCAACCTTCAGATAAACCTCTAATTCACCTGCTTTAAAGTATTGATGCAACAACCTGGCATGGTCTTCACTATTGACAATGGTTCTAAGGTTAGCCTTCTGCATCAGCTGTTTATATTCTTTGATACTATCTTCTTGTATCAAAGGATAGGCAAGAGTAATATCTTTGATACCAGCTGTAACAAGCATAGCCACCTCTTTTAAAGTAGAGGCAGTGATGCCCTGGCTGCCATACTCGATTTGAAGCAAGGCTATTTCCTGGGTTTTATGGCTTTTGCAATGTGGTCTTAGGGCTGTATGATTCTCTATGGCCAGCCTGGCCATATTTTTAATATTGAACATCAGCTTATCTTGATCTAAATATAGATAGGGTGTCTTCATCTTGATATCTTTATCCTTCTAGGGAAATGTTTCACGTGAAACATTGTCTAAATAACATTATTGCCTAGCTCCTGAATTTTAGGAGAATATCTGTTATTCTGATTAAATCCTCCTTAGAATAATATTCTAAGGAGATGGATCCTTTGTTTTTACCTTTGATAATTACCTTGGTGCCAAAGCTGTTTTCCAGTGTTCTTTCAACATCCAAGATATGTATATCCTTATCTTTTGGCTTTTTATCCTTTACTCCTCTAAGCTTCTCGATATTGAAGTCTTTAGTCAGATTTTCCAGTTCTCTGACATTGAGCCTATGTTTAACAACATAATTTGCCAGCTCTAGCTGATATTTTTTTTCCACAGCTAATATCCCTCGTCCATGGCTGCCACTTAATTCTCCTGCTTCAATTAAAGCCTTAACTTCAGCTGGTAGCTGGAGAAGTCTGATAGAGTTAGTTATATAGGTCCTGCTTTTACCGAGTTTTTTAGAAAGATCCTCTTGGGTAAGTTGATAGCTATCGATCAACTTTTTATAGGCTTCTCCTTCTTCTAGCTGAGACAGACCCTCTCTTTGAATGTTTTCGATTATAGCAAGGGCAGCAGAATCAACCTGGGATATATCTCTGACAATACAAGGAACCTCTTTTAAACCCGCCAGTTGAGAGGCCCTTAGCCTACGCTCTCCAGCTATCAGAAAATATTGTCGACCTTCCTTGGTCAAAAGAAGAGGTTGGATAATACCATTTTCTTTAATAGAGGCAGCTAGCTCTGCCAATGCTTCTTTGGTAAAGTTTTTTCTTGGTTGATCAGGGTTCTTACTGATTTTATCAGTAGCTATCATCAAAACCTGGTTAGAATCAGGGTTAATGTTCTCTTCTTCTGGAATCAAGGCCTGCAAGCCTCTTCCTAAACCTTTTTTAGCCACGACTGATTACCTCCTCTGCTAATTCTTCATAAGCCAAACCACCCTTAGAGCCTGGAGCGAAGGTGGATATAGGCTCACCATAGCTTGGGGCTTCAGATAGCCTGATGTTTCTTGGGATTATTGTATTGAAAACCTTATCTTTAAAATAGGCCTTCACTTCACTAACTACCTGTGCGGACAGATTAACTGTACTGTTGTACATAGTCATCAAGGCCCCTAAAATCTCCAAATCAGGATTTAACCCTTTTTTGATCAGATTCACCGTTTTTAATAGCTGTCCTAGTCCTTCCAAGGCATAGTATTCACACTGAATAGGAACTATATACTGATCAGTAGCTGTTAAAGCATTGATAGTTAAAAGTCCCAAGGAAGGAGGACAGTCGATTAGGACATAGTCATAGCCATGTAGATCCTTGACCAGATTTTTAAGCAAAAACTCCCTGGATAACATAGAAACCATTTCGATTTCAGCTCCTGCCAGCTGTATGGTAGCAGGTATAAGATCAAGGTTTTTAATGTTAGTTTTTAAAATCAGTTTTGAAATAGCCACACCGTTTATTAATCCATCATAAACACATCTTGGCAGATCAAATCTGTTGACACCTAAGCCACTAGTAGCATTGCCTTGAGGATCGAGGTCGATGATCAAGGTTTTTTTATTCTTATTAGCCAGGTAGGCGCCTAGGTTGATAGTAGTGGTAGTTTTAGCAACTCCACCTTTTTGATTGATTATAGCAATTGTTTTCATCTTATCCTCGTTTTTAAAAAAATATCTGTTAATAATTATATCACAAAAAATGACAAAAAATTTTAATTTAAATCAAAAATAGAATGTTTCACGTGAAACATTCTATAATGGTTTTTTCTTAGGAAGTCCTTCTCTTCTAGGATAAGCTTTAGGAGTAGGTTTGGTTTTATTGAAAAAGATCAGGGCTCTCATATTGTTATAGCGAGGTAGCTGATAGCTGTGAGCTGAGTAGAATTCTCCTCCAAGAACTGATAAAGCATTACTGGCCTCTGAAAGCTCTTCATCAAAGGGAACCTCCTTGGCCAGAACCATTTTACCTCCAACCTTTACTAAAGGTAGTAGATACTCACTTAAAACAGGAAGGTAGGCAACACTCCTGGCTACGGCCAGATCATAGCTTTGTCTATATTTGCTATCTTGTCCAAGAATTTCACTTCTGATGTTCAAAGCTTCAACATTTTTTAAGTCCAGGGAACTTACTACCATCTTGATGAAATTGACCTTCTTATTAATTGAATCAACTAAGGTAAAGCTAGAACCAGGGTTAAGGATAGCCAGCACTAGTCCAGGAAAGCCAGCACCTGTTCCAATATCAATGATCTTTAAGTGTTCGTCCTTGTCGATTCCAAGGTAATGATCATAGATCAGAGAATCCCAAAAATGTTTTATCACTATTTCCTCAGTATTTCTTATTGCTGTAAGATTATACTTGCTGTTTTCCTCAAGCAAAAGCTGGTAATATATTGCAAGCTTGTCAAGGACCTCTTTTGATAATAACTCGGGATAATACTCAACTAATAGTTTTTTAAATCGATCAACTGACATTTAGTGGTCACCTCCACTTCTTCTTCTTTGCTCAAGGTAAACTAAAAGAACCTGAATATCAGCTGGAGTAATACCCGAAATACGACTTGCCTGACCAACAGAGGCAGGCTTGAAAAGATTGAGCTTCTCTGCGGCCTCTAAAGTTAACCCTTTTATTACCTTGTAGTCAGTAAGATCTTCAGGTATCATTTTCTTCTCACCTTTTTTAAATAGCTCTACTTGTTGAATTTGCTTGCTGATATAGCCTTCATATTTTACTAAAAGCTCAACTTCCTCTTTTTCTCTAGGAGAAAGTATATTTTCTGAAGGATAAATATCCAATAACCTGCTATAACTGATTTCTGGTCTTTTCAGCAAATGAGAGGCTTTAAGACTCTGCTCCAGAGGTGAACTAGAAACCTCCTTAAGCCAGGCTTGAACCTTAGGATGATCAACTTCTATAGTCAGCTCCCCAAGTCTTTTTATTTCCTGATCGATATTTTCTATTTTATTTAGATAGCGCTGATACCTTTCCCCTGGGATCATCCCTATGGCATAGGCTTTTTCAGTTAGTCTTCGATCAGCATTTGACTGTCTTAAAAGTAAACGATACTCTGCCCTGGCAGTAAACATCCTGTAAGGCTCATTGGTACCTTTGGTAACCAGATCATCGATCAAAACTCCGATATAGGCTTCAGAACGATCTAAAACAAGAGGCTCCTGACCCTTTAGCTTCAAGGCAGCATTTATACCAGCAATCAAACCCTGGGCAGCCGCCTCCTCATAACCAGAGGTACCATTGACCTGTCCGGCAAAATAGAGATTAGGAATTGTTTTAGATTCCAAGGTAGCTTTTAACTCTGTAGAATTGATAACCTCATATTCAATAGCATAGCCTAGCTTCATGAGCTGACTGTTTTCCAGCCCTCTGATAGAATGTACCATTTCAAGCTGAACTTCTCCTGGCAGACTGGTTGAAAAACCTTGCAAATAGATTTCTTCAACATCATGACCCTCTGGTTCAATAAAAAGATGATGGATCTCCTTAGCTGGAAAACGTACTATCTTATCTTCGATAGAAGGACAATACCTTGGTCCTATACCTTGTATCACACCAGAATAGAGAGGAGAACGGTGAAGGTTATCCTCAATTATTTTCTTTGTTCTATCAGTAGTATAGGCTAGATAACAATCTACCTGAGGTAGTGATCCGGTTTGTTCCTCAAAGGAAAAGGTATAGTTTTCAGAATCTCCAGGCTGTATCTCCAATAATGGCAGATCCAAACTGCTTTTTTTCAGCCTTGGTGGAGTTCCTGTTTTAAAAAAATTGGTTTTGATCCCAAGTTGATTTAAGGAAGCGCCAAGATACTTGCTATTGCTAAGCTCATTAGGTCCTGAATCCTTGATGAAGTCGCCGATGATCACCTTAGATGAGAGATAGGTACCTGTAGCTACGATTATACTTTGAGCCTTGAAGTTTAGACCTGTAGTTAGTTCTACACCTATGATAGAGCCATTTTCAATTAAAATATTTTTGACCTCTCCTTGGAAAATATCCAGTCCAGGTTGTTTTTCCAAGACTTTGACCATTTCCCTGGAATAAAGAAATCTGTCGATCTGAGCTCTTAAAGCATAAACTGCAGGGCCCTTGCTTCTGTTTAAAGTCTTTTTCTGAATAGAGGTTTTATCAGCAATCTTAGCCATCAAACCACCCAAGGCATCAATTTCAAACACCAGATGACTTTTAGCAGGACCACCTATGGAAGGATTACAGGGCATAAGTCCAATAGAATCAAGACTTATGGTTAAAAGCATGGTTTTAAGTCCAAGGTTTGATGAGGCATAAGCCCCTTCTATACCACTATGTCCACCACCTATAACAATAACATCATAATCTTTAATAAATTTCAAAATGCCTCCTATTTGCCTATGCAAAACTGATTGAAAATGTTTTCCAACAATTCATCGGTAAAGTTTTCTCCGGTAATAAAGGAAAGCTCCTGATAGGCTTCCTTCAGATGAATAGTCAGCAAGTCATAAGGGATATCCTCTCTTGATAATTCCCTGATAAAGGTTTCAATCGAAGTCCTGACTTTGTTCAGACTTTCATAATATCTTAAGTTATTTAGATAGAGCTCTTCAGATTCCTTTTCTAGAAATATTTCCTTGATTCTGCTCATTAAAATTTCCAGACCAGTAGAGTGTTTAGCTGAGATACAAATCCGATCAACATTATTTTCCAGGATTTCCTGGGAAAGGAGATCAGCCTTATTGTATACCAGAAGATATTTTTTTTCCAGTCTATCAAGATGATCGAGCATTTTCTGGTCAGAGGTTGTTAGCCCTTTTGAGGCATCAATCAAAAAGATAACCAACTGGGCTATTTGAATATAGTCATAGGTTTTGGCGATCCCGATTTTTTCGATTTTATCTTCAGTTTCCCTAAAGCCTGCTGTATCTACCAGCTTTAAGGTTAGCTCATCTAAGATTATTTGTTCTTCAATGGCATCTCTGGTAGTTCCTGGAAGCTCGGTTATTATTGCTCGATCTTCATTAAGAAAACAATTTAAAAGTGAGGATTTTCCGGCATTTGGCTGGCCGATCAGCACAGTAGTGATTCCTTCCTTTATCAACTTACCTTGTTGATAGGTTTTAAGCAGGTTATCTGTAGTTTTCCTGATATTATCAGCTTTGACAGCTATTTCAGTTCTGGATAGTGAACTATCTATCTCATCATCAGGAAAATCTATAGTAGCCTCCAGATAGGCACTAAGCTTAATCAGTTCTTTACTTATATTTTTGATTTTCTTTCTCAGGCTACCTTCCAACTGACTCAAGGATTGTTGGAGCGCTAGCTTATTGCTGGCATTGATAGTATCAAGAATACCTTCACATTGTGTAAGGTCAAGTTTGCCATTTAAAAAGGCTTGTCTGGAAAACTCACCTGCCTGGCTTTGTCTGGCTCCTAGAAGTAAAATTTCCTTAAGTATTTCTCTTAGTATAAAGGGATTACCATGAGCCTGGATTTCTACGGTATCATCTCCGGTAAAAGAGTTTGGTCCTTTAAATAATAGGACCAATGCTTCATCTAAAAGGCTGCCATTGCTACGTACTACCTTACCAAGGTAAGCTTTGTGGCTTTCCTTTGCCATAAAGCTTTGTTGATCATATGGTTTAAAAAGCTGGTCTATGATCATAAATGACTGTTCACCGCTGACCCTTATAATGCCAACTCCACTTTTTCCTGGGGGGGTGATAATGTTGGCGATAGTTTTGTTTTCTATCATTTTTCCTCCATATATAAAAAAGCTCAGTTTTACTGAGCTTTTAAAGAAATTACTATATGTCTTTGTCCTTCTTCGCCTTCGCTTGAGGTATCTATGTCAGGGAATTTTTGTAAAGCCGTATGAATTATCTTTCTTTCAAGTGGATTCATCGGTTCCAGAACAACCTTGTTTCCAGATTCCTTGACTTGTCTGGCCAGCTTATTAGCTAAATTGATCAAGGTTTTTTCTCTTTTCTTTCTGAAGTCTTCAATATCTATTAGAAACTTCAGATTAGCTTCATCCTTTTTATTAGCCGCTATATTGACCAGATATTGGATGGCATAAAGGGTTTCCCCTCTTTTACCAATCAGCTTACCAGCATTTTTACCTCTTATATTTATAATTACGAAGTTTTGCTCTTCTCTGATAAAATACTCTACTGTATAGCCTAATTGGGAGATTATCTCCTTGATAAAAGCAGTTGCTCTGGCTATTTTTTCTTCCTTGATACCTGATTTTATAGCAACAGACTCATTTTCTACTTTATTTTCTTCAATAACTACTGTTTCTTCAATGTCCAGCATTTCAGCTACAGTTGTTTCCTTTAGACTTACTTCTATTTGTGCATCCTTTTGTCCGATGCCTAAGATACCTCTAACAGGCTCTTGAACTACTTTGATTTCAAGTTCCTCTTCATTCACTCCTAGTGATTCTACTGCTTTAAGAATTGCTTCCTTAACAGTTTTTCCTTTAAAATTCATCTTATCACCTAGCTTCTATTTATTTTTAAGTTGATTTACTTCTTCAACATGCTTTCTCAACAAGACTTTTTTGATCAATACCTGCTCCACTATGCCCAATAAGCTGAAAGAAGCCCAATAGATACCTAAAGACACAGGGTAGGTGTAGGCCAGATAGCCGATGAAAACAGATAAGCCTATTGAGACAAAAAGCATTGATTTAGGCTGATTTGTATTCATCATTTTATTGCTTATAAACATAGATAGCAATTGAACTGCAAAAACTATGATGGCAAATTCAAGATGATGGGTTTCAGAAATATCCTGTACCCATAAAAAGCTTGCTCCCAGATCCTTGAAATAGTCCTTTAACAAATTGAATAAAGCAATAATTATAGGCCAGGATAGAAATAAGGGAACAATTCCTAAAAGAGGAGAAAACATTGAAAGATTATGTTCTGCATATAGCTCCTCCAGCTTTTTTTGTTGCATTTGCATATCATTTTTATATTTATTTCTGATTGCAGTTATTTCTGGCTGAATTTTCTGGGTTTTTAACATGGATCTCTGACTAATAAAGGTCAGAGGGAATAAAATGATCTTTACTACTACCAACATTAAAAAAATAGATGCTCCATAACTCCCAGTAAGATTATAGAAAAATTCCAAAACTGAAATCAATATACCTTTAATATCCACTTTTACCTCCTTAGGCAAACTAGCTGTTAATTTTTTTTATTAGACTATGAATATCTTTTTCTAGGTCCTCATAAGTAGCCTTGGTAATATAGGATAAGGCAACAACAACATATTTGTTAGGTCTTAGGTTAACTAATTCCTTTCTGAATATATCCTGCAATCGTCTTCTGAACAAATTCCTTACTACTGCCTTGCCTACTTTTCTGGATAGGGAAAATCCTACTTTTACACAATGATAGCCTTTCAAAGTGTAAATAGAAACATATTGCCCTTTAAATTTGGCGCCTTTCCTATATAGATAGGAAAAGTCCTTGTTTCTTGTAAGACGTAAATCCTTTTTTAGCATCTTAAGAAACAGATAATGATTTTCTGCCTTTTGCTCTTCTTCTTTTAATTACATTTCTGCCAGAAGCAGTACTCATTCTTACTAAAAACCCTGAGGTTCTTTTCATTTTTCTTCTGTTTGGTTGAAAAGTTCTTTTCATTCTTTAGCCTCCTTAGCTGTATTAAATAATAAATGAACCGGATAACAGTTCATATAATTCATTTGATTTATATGCATACTCCTATATATTATATAAAAACAACTAGAAGAATGTCAAGATTATTGATAATGTAAAGCAATTTATCCTGAAAAATGATATAATTATTGGCACATAAAAATTATTCAGACAACAAATTGGAGATCTGTATGGAAAAAGCTTATCAGTTTTTAAATAAATTTTTAGCAATAATTGTGATATCTGTAGTGGCAGCCATTACCTTGATGGTGGTCAACTATATCACTATGTTTCCTCATAGTTATTATGAGAGACCTTTGATTTTCAAGAGCTTTTGGATTTTCGTTATAATAGCAGGACTTAGCATTGCCTTGGCAATCATGCTGGAAAGAAAAGGAATATTAAAAGATAATAAAGTCGATTTTTACCTAAAAATATTATTAGCCTATTCCTTTATAGTTTCAGTAGCCTGGCTTTATGTTTCAGGCAGCTACCCAGTAGCAGACCAGTCCTATTTAAACCTAGGAGCCTCACAGATGCTGGAAGGGAATTACAACTATTTCCAAGAGCCAAACTATTTCTATAAATATCCTCATCAACTAGGGATGGTATTCCTTTTAAATGTAATTTATAGGATCTTCGGACAAAGCAACTATTTTATTTTTGGAATGATTAATGCTGTTGGCGTTACCTTATGTCTTTATCTTCTATATAAAATCACTAAATTACTTTTTGATAATAGAAAAACTGAAAAGGCCTATATTGTCTTAGCCTTCTTTATGTTCCCTTTATTTTTTTATACTCCTTTCATTTATGGTAATATAGTATCCCTCTTATTTTCCTTAGGAGCAATATACCTTACTGTTTTATACATGAAAAGAAATAAGCTTTGGTATCAGCTGTTAGCCAGCCTTTTGATTGTAATAGCTATAATTTTAAAATCAAATAGTCTGATTGTTCTGTTAGCTATTGGTCTTTTGCTTTTTGTCCATGCAATAAAAATAAAAAAAATCATGCCCTTGATCATGATAGCAGTTATGATGGTATTCTATTATCTGGGTGGACAGCTGATTTCGGGCTATTTTGAAAATCTTACTGGAATAAAGTTTAATAACAGTATACCAAAAACAGCCTATATAGCCATGGGGCTTCAGGAAAGCAACAGGGCTCCAGGGTGGTATAATTGGTATGTAGAAAATGTCTATGAAGGCAATGCCTATAGTAGTGAGGAAACAAATTCTCAAGCAATCAATTATATAAAAGATAGAGTTACATATTTTAGTAAGCATCCAATATATGCTATGAAGTTTTTCGGAGAAAAACTAATTACTATCTGGGCTGATCCTACTTTCCAAGGATTATGGATCAACAATAACAGTGAACTTACTGATAGAGATTTTAACGTGGTCAACTACAATATTTTTTACGGACCAATCAATGCCTTGATTGTTCTTTCCTTATATGTTTATGAAATCGTTATTTGTTTATTAGCTAGTTTTTATTTGATTGCTACTAGAAAAAAGCTGGATCATATAATTATAAGCCTGGGTATTGTGATTGTTGGAGGATTTTTCTTTCATCTGATTTGGGAGGCTAAAGGACAGTATACCTTAAGTTACTATATACTTCTTTTACCTTATGCAGCTGCAGGATTTACAGAAATCCTAAGACAGGTAAACAATAAATTAAAGAACCAAGTGGTCTAAGAATCATCTGTTGATTGGCTTTTTAAAGTTATTTTTTGACAAACAAAATACCTTGGTATATAATGAGGGCGTTCATAAAATTTAAGGAAAGAGAGGTTTTATCTAGAAGTATGTACAAACGTAAAAAACGTTTGGCAAAGAAGGATAAATATAGCAAAAAAAGACTCTTGTTGTTAACCATAGCTGGGGGACTTATCATGGTAGGGGCAGTTTCTTACAATGGCGCTTCAGCTGCTAATCAGCAGTATCAGAAAGAAGAACAAGCTAAGATCCAGATATTGGAACAACTATTCGAGGAAGCAAAGAACAAGGAATCTAATGAACAGCTTGCTGATGCTTTGGCAAAAGCTGAAGCAGAAAGTAAAAAAGCCTTAGAGTTAGAGGCTCAGAAAAATGCTCAATTACAGCAGAGAAATCAAACAGTTGATACTCCTCAGGCTGTAGCACAGGAAATTGTTGTAGATGATCCAGTAATTGAAGCAAGTCCTTCAGTGCCAGAAAAAAGCCAGGGAAATGTCGGAATGACCTTTCTTGGCAGCTTAAGCAGCACAACCTATACCCACACAGGTGGCAATATGGCTAATGGGGAATATCCCTATTTTGGTGCAGTAGCATGTAATTTAGTGCCCTTGGGCACGACAATATATATAGAAGGCTTAGGGAATTTTGTGGTCAAGGATAGAATTGGCCATGGTAGTGATTTAGATATTTTTATGAATACTTATGATGAATGCATGGCCTATGGTCGAAGAACGGTTAATGTCTATATCATAAACTAGCTATTTTATATATGTGAAAATTTAATAAATCTAAAAACAACAAAGAGGGATGTGTAACTTAAACATCCCTCTTTCAATTTTCTATATAACTACATTGCTATTTTTGATCACAACTTTTTTATCCTCTGTCCTTTTACTATAAGATGAACAGCTGTTACAATTGCCACTACAACCATCACAACCTGATCCACCCTTTCTTTTGAAAGAAAAAATCAATAAACCAATTCCCAGAACAGCAGCTACAATTATTATAATATATTCCATTTTATTCTCCTAAAATCCTAACAGGGAACCTCCCTGATAGATTATCAATGATACCAGATAGCCTAGGGCTACAGTATAGAATATTGCAAAAAGCATCCATTTATAACTTTTGGTTTCCTGTTTGATTGTTGCCAAAGTAGCAAAACAAGGTATGTAAATCGCACTCATAACCATAAAGGAAAGACCTTGCAGAGTTGTCCAGCTGTTAGCTAAAACTTCAACAAGTCCTCCACCATCAGCTCCATAAATAGTACCTAATGTTGAAACTACAACCTCTTTAGCCACAATACCTGAAATCAAGGCGGTGGCAGCTTCATAGGTACCAAAGCCTAAAGGGGTAAGGGCCGGGGCAATAAAAGAACCTATAATACCAATAATGCTTTCCTGAGAGCCGTATTCAACACCAAGTGGTAAAGTGGATAATACCCAGATCAAAATAACCATAGCCAGAATCAAGGTGCTAGCCCTGCTTAAAAACTCCTTGACTCTATCCCAGGTATGAATAAAGCTAGCTTTTAAAGTAGGGATCCTATAAGGTGGCAACTCTAGTACAAAAGGAGCTGACTTACCTTTAAACAGGAATTTCTTAAATATTTTAGCCATAATTACTGCCAATAAAATACCCATTATGTAGATCAAAAAGAGAATAAGACCTCTGTTTCTAGGAAAAAATGCTGAAATAAACAACACGTATATTGGTAGACGAGCACTACAGGATATCAAAGGGGTAATCAGGATAGTAGTCATTCTATCTGCTTTTTTCTCCAGTGTCCTAGCAGCTAAAACAGCTGGAACTGTACAACCAAAACCTGTAATGATTGGTATGAAGGCCTTACCTTGAAGTCCGAAAAACCTCATAAATCTATCCATCAGATAAGCTGCCCTGGACATATAACCTATATCTTCAAGGAAGGACAGTAATAAAAACATCAGTATCAGATTTGGCAGGAAGGTTATAATTGTTCCCACACCACCTAAAACCCCATCATTTAAAAAGGAGACAAGTAATTCATTAGGCACAATATTTGCGATCAAATTGCTGATTTGTTCTAAAAGGAGTTCGAGATAGCCTTTTAGGTAATCTCCAACAAAGAAAGTGATCTGAAAAACCAAAAACATTACTGCAAAAAAAATCACAATACCTAAAAATGGGTTCAGAACAACTTTATCTACCTTGTCTGAAAGATTGATCTTATTTTCAACAGTTTTCCTTTTAGTTAAAACTGTCTTTAACAGTCCCTCTATATAACCGTATCTCTTTTCTATAAAAATCATTTCCAGATCATCTTTGAAGATACTCTTTAAGGAAATGATTTTCTCATCTATGACAGAAAGAAGACCATATTTATCCATAATGGTTCTGACTAGCAGATCTCCCTCCAAGGAATAAATAGCCAGCATCCTCAGGCTATAGCCTGGGATATTGATTTCCTTTTCTTGGAATAACTTCTCAAGAAAGGCTATTTCCATCTCTATTTCCTTGCCGTAAGGCAACTTGAATTCAGAATGTTCTTGCTGTTCATAAGTTAGGATACTATTGATCAAAGGATCGATACCTTCATTTTTCTGAGCAACCATTGGTATAACTGGTACCTTAAGGAGGTCAGATAACAAATCAACCTTGATGCTTTCATATTTTTTTTTAGCTTCATCCATAACATTAAGTGCCAGTATGACCTTTTGGTTCATTTCCAGCAACTGTAAGGTAAGGTAGAGATTCCTTTTAAGATTTGAGGCATCAACAATATCAACAACTATATCAGGTCTGGTCAATAAATGATTTTTAGCTACTTTTTCATCGTCAGAGTAAGTGCTTAGACTATAAATTCCAGGTAAATCTACCACTGATATAGAGTTGTGGTTCAAAAGCTGCCCTTCTTTTTTCTCTACAGTAACACCTGGCCAATTACCAACCTTGGCAGTTGAACCAGTAAGTATGTTAAAAACCGTAGTTTTACCACTATTAGGATTACCTATTAGGGCTATTTCTTTCTTTTCCATAATATTCCCCTGTACTCTTTATTCTTGTAGTTCTACTATAATATTATCTGCATCCTTTACCCTTAAAGAAAGATGAAAATCATTGAGGCTGAAGTTCAAGGGATCTCCAAAAGGAGCTGTGCCTACAAGCTCAATGATTTCCCCTTTAATGACTCCAAACTCCATCAACCTTTTTTTGATTCCCTTAGGACCATCTATTTTAAGTATCTGAGCTTTTTGCCCAACCTTTAATTCACTTAATCTCTTTTTCTTAACCAGATATTCCTCAGCTTCCTTCAAATTAAAGTCGCCGATATTGTCATGGCTTTCCTCTAAATGCCTGACGATAGCCTTGATAGTTTCTTCACTAATAACATGCTCTATTGAGCAGGCATCCTTCTCTGCAGTTTCATTATCAAGTCCTAGATGTCTTTGGAGAAAGGTCATGATCAGCAGATGGGTGAAAACCACTCTTTCAGCTTCAAACAAACCCATTTTAGTTAAGACGATAGGTCCATACTTATCCTCTCTCACCAAGCCTAAGTCAACTAGCTTCCTGATTTCCTGATTGGTTCTTGATTTAGAAAAGCCTAAAGAAGCGGCTATATCAGTTAGCCTGGCCTTGCCATTTTCCTTTTCTAGCTGATAAATGGTTTCTAGTATATCTTGGTTCTTAACGTTTAATTTTTCCATTTTAGTCCCTTGTTTCTTTATTTCAATTACAGACTAAGTTTAACATTTTTAACTTTATTAGGTCAAGATAGGGGTAAAAAGTTTTAAACATAAGTGCCATTTGGCAATAATTTAGATAACTAGAATATTTATTTAAAATTCTTTGATAATTTGCTATAATATGGTAGTTAAGGAAAGGTGAGATTATGGCTAAGATAGTTGATTTAGGTCAAGGTGTACCTTACAAGGAGACCTTTACCTTGCAAAAGGAACTGGTTGCCTTAAGAGGTGCTGAAAAAACTGAGGATATTCTACTGCTTCTGGAGCATAAAAAGGTTATAACCATTGGTAATTCAGGGAAAACTCAAAATGTGCTTTTTTCCGAAGAGTGGTTGAAGAAAATGGGTATCGATGTCGAAAAAATAAATCGAGGTGGAGATGTAACCTATCATGGTCCTGGGCAGATAGTTGGCTACTTTATTTTCAATATTTATGATTATGGCTCGGGAGTCAAGGATTTTTTCTATAAACTTGAGGAAATATTCATCAGATTGTTGAAAAACTACTATAATATAGATGCAGTAAGAGATAGTCGATATCCAGGGGTATGGGTTGGGAATAATAAGATTACAGCACTGGGCTGTGCGATAAAAAGAGGCATCAGCATGCATGGTTTTGGTTTTAATGTCAATACAGACTTAAAGGACTTTGAATTGATCAATCCTTGTGGGATTTTAGATAGAGGGGTAACCTCCTTAGAGGAGCTTGTGGGAGGAAAGCTTGATTTAGAGCTAGTTAAAGATCAGTTGAAGAAAACTATAGGAGAGGTTTTTGAAACTACTCTGATATGGGAAGAAAAAGATATTTTGTTAAAGGAGATAGATAAATGGAAAACAGAAAACCTGAATGGTTAAAGATAAAGTTTCAGGACCCTAAGCATATCAATAAAGTAGAAAGGCTTTTAAAGGGTTTATCTCTGCATACAGTTTGCGAAGAAGCTACTTGTCCTAATAGAATGGAGTGTTTTAATAAGGGTACAGCAACCTTTATGATATTGGGTAGTATTTGTACCAGAAATTGTAGATTTTGTGACGTGGTCAAGGGCAAGCCAGGAGCTGTGGATCCAATGGAGCCTGAAAATCTAGCCAAGGCTACCAAGGAGCTTAAGTTAAGACATGTAGTCATTACTTCAGTTACCAGAGATGATCTGGAAGATGGTGGAGCTGACCAGTTTGTTAAATGTATTGAAAAGGTTAGGGAATATAACAAGGGTACTTCAATTGAGGTGCTGATCCCTGATTTAAGAGGCAATATTGAGGCTTTGGCTAAGATCGTTGCAGCTGCCCCTGAAATCATCAACCACAATGTAGAAACAGTGCCAAGACTTTATAAGGATGTTAGACCTATGGCAGATTATCAACAATCTTTAGAGGTTCTGGCCAATGTCAAGAAGCTTAATCCGAAGATTTTTACTAAGTCAGGTATCATGGTTGGTCTTGGGGAAAAAGAAGAAGAAGTTGTCAGACTATTTGGTGATCTAAGAGAGGTGGATTGTGATTTCTTAACAGTAGGACAGTATCTCCAACCTTCTAAAAAGCATCATCCAGTTATTGAGTATGTTCATCCTGATATCTTTAAAGATTATGAAAAAGTAGCTTATGAATTAGGTTTTAAACATGTGGCATCGGGTCCTTTTGTCAGAAGCTCCTATAATGCTGAACAAACAAAAATTTTATTAGATGTTGAAAAATAGAAAATATGCTATAATATATAAAGAAAAAGTGGGCTCTAGCAATGATTATCTAAAAGAATTGCTTGCCCAGGATTTTTCTTCTCAAAATGAAATATTTCTGATAGCCAAGGAGCAAATTAAGGGCCGTGGCCAGTTTGCCAGAAAATGGCTATCAGAAGCCGATAAAGGCCTATATCTTTCATATTTGTTCTACCCTGGTCTAGAACTGCTGCCATATATCAATCACTGGGTTGCAGCTTTTTTAGTTAACCTGTTGGCAGAGTATGGGATAAAGGGCTATATAAAACTACCTAATGATATCTATGTAGCTGATAGAAAAATAGCTGGTATTTTAACTGAATCAGTTATTGCTGGGGAAAAGGTCAAAGGTGTCATAGTAGGCATAGGTTTAAATTTATATTATGAAAGAGGTGATTTTAAGGATATCAAAGGAACTTCAATGTTCATTGAAAGCAAAAAGCTGATAAATAAAAAGAAGCTAGAGCAACAGATTATTAATAAATTAATAGAATTAAAAAGCAAAACTATAGAAGAAATAGAAATAGAATTCAAAAAGCATAAAATCATTACTTAAATCGTTATTATTGATTATTATATTTAATATTATGATGTTTATTTTGATGGTTCTCTTTTTGCTTTGAAAGGAGAAATTAATGATATCAACTAAAAGACTGGTTAGCATAGGCATATTTACTGCTTTAATGATTGTCTCAGTATTCGTGAAAATCACTTTAGGACCAGTGCCTTTTACCTTACAGACCCTTATTGCTTTAATGGCAGGTATCGTACTTGGTAAAAGAGACGGAGCAATTGCTATGTTGATCTATACGATTATTGGTCTGATAGGTCTGCCTGTATTTTCAGGAGGAGGAGGACCTGGCTATGTACTAGCTCCAACCTTTGGCTTTATTTTAGGCTTTATTCTGGCAGCCTTTATCAGTGGCTTATTATATGAAAAACTTAAAATTGCCAATAAGTATCTAAAAGGTATTTTAAGCACGATTATCGGAGCATTAATTGTTTACCTACCTGGACTCATATACTTTTATCTGATCATGAATAATGTTTTAGGCAAACCCTTTACGATTTTTGGGACGATTTCAGTAGCGATGCTACCCTTTCTGATCCCTGATCTGGTTAAAGGAATTATTGCAGGAATACTAGGAGTCATTATCAACAATGCCCTATTTAATAGACAATTAAAAGACAAGGAGTAAAAAAGATGAAAATCGAAGATATTTTAAAACTAATAGACAAGCTGGATCAATCAACAATAACCAAGGTAGTGATCGATGAGGATGGAACAAGAATCAAGCTATCCAAAGAAAGCAAGGTGATGGTGCAGGAAGTGCAAAATACTGTGGTACCAGCAGCACCAGCAGTCCCTGTAGTGGCCACACCTTCCCAGGTGGCAACAGTTAGTCCAGCACCAATAGTAACAGTTGAAGAGCCTGTAGCAGAATCAACAGAAGATGAAACAGGCTATAGCTACATTACTTCTCCAATAGTAGGAACCTTCTATGAATCTTCAAGTCCTAATACTGATGCTTATGTAAAAATAGGTTCTGAGGTAAAAAAGGGACAGGTGGTTTGTATTCTGGAAGCAATGAAACTTATGAACGAGATAGAATCTGAGGTTGAAGGAGAAATTGCAAAAATCTTAGTTAAAAATGAAGAGATGGTTGAATATGGCCAAAAACTATTTAAGGTGAGAATAAAATAATGTTTAAGAAAATATTAATAGCTAACAGAGGAGAAATTGCTGTTAGAATAATCAGGGCTTGTAGAGAAATGGGTATTAAAACAGTAGCTGTTTACTCCACAGGAGATAAGGATGCCTTACACAAGGAGCTTGCTGATGAAGCTGTTTGTATTGGCAAGCCTGCTCCAAAGGACAGTTACCTGAACATTCCCAATATTTTAAATGCAACAATCATGACTGGTGCTGAAGCAATTCACCCAGGCTATGGCTTTTTATCTGAAAATGCCAATTTTGCTAAAATATGTGAAAAGTGTAACATCAACTTTATTGGTCCTACCTCAGAAATGATCGAGAATATGGGGAATAAAGCCAAGGCTAAAGAGATAATGGTGGCGGCAGGAGTTTCTGTTTCACCAGGCTCAGATGGAATACTAAAAAGCCTGGAACATGCCAAGGAATTAGGAACAAAGGTAGGCTATCCAGTAATGGTCAAGGCTTCTGGAGGCGGTGGAGGCAGAGGAATGAGAATTGCCTTCAACGAAGCTGAATTGGAAAATGCCTATAACCAGGCTAAAAGCGAAGCGGAAATAGCCTTTAAGGATGATAGAATATATCTGGAAAAATTCATTGAAGAGCCAAGGCATATCGAGGTTCAGATCATTGGAGATAAAGCTGGAAATATTGTTCATCTAGGGGAAAGAGACTGTTCTATCCAAAGAAAGCATCAGAAGATGGTTGAAGAATCACCGGCTCTTCTTGATTTTGATGTAAAGGTAGCTATCTATAAGGATGCTATTAAAGCTGCCAAGGCGGTTAACTATTTTAGTGCAGGTACAGTTGAGTTTCTGGTAGACAAGTATGGTAAACACTACTTTATAGAGATGAATACCAGGATTCAGGTGGAGCACCCAGTAACTGAAATGGTAACAGGGGTGGATCTGATCAAGGAACAGATAAAAGTAGCTGCAGGTGAAAAGTTAAGTATCAAACAAGATGATGTGGTCTTTACAGGTCATGCTATTGAATGCCGAATAAATGCTGAAAAACCTGAGGAAGGTTTTAGATCAAGTCCAGGTTTGATCACCAGAGTGTTTTTCCCAGGGGGTAATGGAGTCAGAGTTGACGCTGCTGTCTATACAGATTATTTTGTACCACCATACTATGATTCTATGTTGTGTAAGCTCATAGTTCATGGTAAAAACAGAGAGGAAGCTATCAACAAGATGCAAAGGGCTTTAGGGGAATTCATTATCCAGGGAATCGATACTAATATCAATTATCAGTTTAGAATCATGGGTAATGCTGACTATCAGGCTGGCAAATTCAATACCAGTTTCATAGAGAAGTCAATGGAGGAATAAGATGCCAATAGGAGAATTATTTAGAAAAAACTATAAATATATCGAGTTGACTAAGAAAAATGAAGCTGGGAAATTAGAGGGAGAGGAAAAAGCTGTTCCTTCAATACCTGATGATCTGTTGATCAAATGCCCTTCTTGTAGTGAAAAGCTATATAAAGAGGCTTTAGCAGAAAATATGTACTGCTGCACTGCTTGTGGCCACCATTTTAGGATCAACGCCAGAGAAAGACTTCAGGAAATTGCTGATGAAGGCAGTTTTGAAGAAATCGACAGGACTATGGTTTCTGTTAATACCTTGGACTATCCTGAATATGAAAAGAAAATTGCCAGTTATCAGGAAAAAAGTGGCAATTATGATGGTGTGGTTACAGGTACTTGTAGTATTGAAGGTCATAAAGTAGTGATCGGAGTAATGGATAGTACTTTTATGATGGGCAGTATGGGTAGTGTTGTAGGAGAAAAAATAACCAGAGCGATTGAAATGGCAGATGCAGAAAAGTTGCCGTTGGTTATCTTTACTGCTTCAGGAGGAGCCAGGATGCAGGAAGGTATAATGTCTTTGATGCAGATGGCTAAAACCAGTAGTGCTCTAAAGAGATTTTCTGATAATGGTGGTCTTTATATTACGGTTATCACTGATCCGACTACTGGAGGGGTAACAGCCAGCTTTGCCATGCTTGGAGACATTATTATTGGTGAAAAGGGAGCTTTGATCGGCTTTGCTGGTAAAAGAGTGATCGAGCAGACCATCAAGCAAAAGCTGCCAGATGAGTTTCAGACAGTAGAGTTTTTATTGGAGCATGGCTTTATTGATGCCATTGCCCCTAGAGAAGAGTTAAAGGAACTCCTGGCCAGGATCCTATCCCTTCATCAGGAGGTACAGTAGAAATGATGACTATAAGAGAAAAAGAACAAAAAATAGAAGAACTTAATCTGAAAATCAGTGAACTTAAGCTGATTGAAGAAAATGAAGGTATAGATTTCCAGGAGCAGATAGAAGAGCTGAATGATAAGATCAAGGAAATAGAAGACCTAATTGTTAAGGAGATGACTCCTTGGGACAGAGTGTTGACTTCCAGAGAGAAAAAAAGACCTACTGCTTTGGAATATATCCAGGAAATATTTGAAGATTTTGTTGAATTACATGGTGACCGTTATTTTGGTGATGACAAAGCTATTGTTGGTGGTATTGCCAGAATAGATGATTTTAAAGTAACGGTGATAGGTGAGCAAAAAGGCATGAATACCAAGGACAATATTTACAGGAATTTTGGGATGCCTGCTCCAGAAGGCTATCGTAAGGCTTTAAGGTTGATGAAACAGGCTGAGAAGTTCAACAGACCAATTATCACCTTTATTGACACTCCTGGCGCTTTTTGTGGTGTATCAGCTGAGGAAAGAGGACAGGGAGAAGCTATAGCCAGAAATCTGATGGAAATGGCTGGCTTGAAGGTTCCGGTAATCAGCTTTATAATTGGTGAAGGAGGCAGTGGTGGTGCTTTGGCAGTTGCTGTTTCTGATAAGATATATATGCTGGAAAACAGTATCTATGGAGTTCTTTCACCTGAGGGCTTTGCCAGCATACTATGGAAGGATGGCTCAAGAGCACAGGAAGCAGCAGATGTTATGAAAATTACTGCTGAAGATTTAGCTGACTTAAAGATCATTGATGGTATAATAAAAGAACCTGTAGGTGGAGCTCATAAAGATTTCAAGAAAGTTTCTACAAGTGTCAAGGAAATTATCTTAAGTGAGCTTGAATCCCTGACAAAGCTAAATAAGTCAGAATTAGTAAATAAAAGGTATGAAAGATTCAGAGCTTTTGGGGAATTTAAAATAGTAGAATAGATAGAAAGAAGGAACCAATGTACAGTAAGATTATTGGAGCAGGATTTTATGTTCCGGACAACATGGTAAAAAATGAGTTTTTTGAAAGCTTTTTGGATACCAATGATGAATGGATAAGTTCCAGAACAGGAATTAAATCCAGGTTTTTTTCTAAAGGGGAAAATACTTCTGATTTAGGAACCAAGGCAGCAGAGATGGCTTTAGATGAAAGTGGTTTAAAAGCAGATGAGCTGGATATGATAGTATTTGCTACTATGACACCAGATATGTATATGCCTTCAACTGCTTGTATCGTCAAAAAAAACATCGGTGCAGAAAAGGCTTTTGCTTTTGATATTGGAGCAGCTTGCTCAGGCTTTATGTACGCCTTGACTGTGGCTAGTCAGTTTATAGAAAATGGCAGCGTTAGAAATGCTTTAGTTATTGGTGGAGAAGTTATGTCTAAGGCTCTGGACTTTAGTGACAGATCTACAGCTGTTCTTTTTGGTGATGGAGCTGGGGCTGTGGTATTAGCAGCTAGCCAGGAGCCGGGAATAATAAAAAGTTATCTTGGTGCCAAAGATGATAGCAAGCTAAGTTTGGTTCTTGAGGCTTTGCCGGTAGAAAATCCTTTTGTGGAAAAAGCTGAAGGTTCAACTAATAAACTTGCCATGGAAGGGCGAGAGGTCTTTAAGTTTTCCACTCAGGTGGTAGGTCAGGCAATAGATGAGGTTTTGAAGGATACTGGTTATGGCTATGAGGATGTTAAAATGATCATACCACATCAGGCTAACTACAGACTTATCGATTATGCAATAGGCAAAAACAAGAATTTACAAGATAAGTTTTATTTAAATGTTGACAGGTATGGCAATACATCTGCTGGCAGTGTGGCCATAGCTTTAAGTGAGGTTAGACAAAAAGGTCTTCTGAAACCTGGTGATTTAATAATTTTATTAGGTTTTGGCGGTGGATTCACCTGGGGATCTTTGTTAATAAAAATATAATTTAAAGGAGAAGAAAAATGGAAGAAAAAATTAAAGAAATTTTAGCTGAAGAATTAAGTGTGGATATTGGTGAGATCAATCTGGAGACTAATCTGAAGGATGATCTTAATGCTGACTCAATTGACATGATGCAGGTAATCGATGTTTTAGAACAAGAATTTGATGTTGAAGTTGATACTTCTGAGCTTGCTAACATCCAAACTGTTGGAGATATTTTAAAATATATTGAAAGCCGTAAATAGTGAAAGCGACCTTTTGGTCGCTTCCCTTGGTTTAGTTGGAGGAAAAAATATGTTTGATAAAACAATAGAAAACCTCTTTCAGATCAAATATCCTATTATCCAGGGTGGAATGGCTTGGATATCTGATTCATCTTTGGCTTCTGCAGTATCAGAAGCAGGTGGTTTAGGGGTTATTGCTGCTGGAGGAGCTCCTGGAGAGATTGTTCGTCAGGAAATAATCAAAACCAAAAATATAACTAGCAATCCATTTGCTGTAAATGTGATGCTTCTTAGTCCTTATGCTGAGGAGGTAGCCAAAGTCGTAGTCGAAGAAAAGGTTCCTATTGTAATAACTGGTGCTGGCAGTCCTGAGAAATATCTGGATGCCTGGCATGAAGCTGGTATAAAGGTTGTACCTGTTGTACCTAGTGTGCTTTTAGGAACCAGGATGGAAAAAATGGGTGTTGATGCAGTTATTGTTGAAGGCATGGAAGCTGGAGGACATATTGGTGAACTGACTACTATGGCCTTAGTGCCACAAGTGGTTGATGCCCTTACGATTCCTGTGATTGCTGCTGGTGGAATAGGTGATGGTCGTGGGATGGCTGCTGCTGCAATGTTAGGAGCCAAAGGAGTGCAAATAGGTACCAGATTCTTAGTTTGTGATGAATGTACAGTTCATGAAAATTACAAAGAACAGGTACTTAAGGCCAGGGATACTGATACAATTGTTACAGGTAGGGCTACAGGACACCCTATAAGAGGTTTAAAAAACAAACTAGCCAGAGAGTTTGTCAAGCTGGAAAAAAGTGGAGCTAGTATAGAGGAGCTAGAGGCCTTAGGTACTGGTGCTTTGCAAAGAGCAGCTAGAGAAGGTGATGTAGCTGGAGGAGCTTTGATGGCAGGCCAGATAGCTGGTATGGTCAAAGAGAGAGAATCAGCCAAAGTCATTATTGAATCAGTCTATAAGGAAGCTGTAGAAGTAATTAAGAAAGTAAGTAGAAACCTTTAGGAGGGTCAGATGAAAACTGCGATAATTTTCCCTGGCCAGGGAACCCAGGCAATTGGGATGGCTAAGGATTTTGTTGATAAATATAGTGAGGCTAAGGATATTTTTATGTTAGCCAATGAAACCTTAAATAGAGATTTATATAAGCTGGTCATGGAAGGCGATATTAACGAATTAAATATTACTAGAAATACCCAACCTGCAATTATAACTGCTGAAATGGCTATGCTTGAGGTTTTTAAAAAACATATCAATATTGGAGATGTAACAGCAGGCTTGAGCCTGGGGGAGTATTCAAGCCTCATTTTCAGCAAGGCTCTAAAATTCACTGACGCTTTACCTTTAGTTGAAAAAAGAGGTGAGCTGATGCTTGCTGGAGGTAAAGGCAAAATGGCGGCTATAATTGGTTATGACAGAGAAAAGCTGATTGATGTCTGTCAGAAGCTAACTGCTGAAGGAGATTATGTGGTTCCTGCTAATTTTAATTCTATGGAACAGATCGTGATTTCAGGTTCAGCCAGTGGAGTGGAAAAAGCGATGGAGCAAATTGGTGCTGATGGAGCTAGAGTAGTTCCTTTAATGGTTTCTTCTCCATTTCATACCAATTTACTGGAAAGTGCCAGTATTGGCTTAGGGCAGCTTTTAGCAGATGTGGATATCAAAAAACCTGAGATTCCAGTATATTTCAATACTATTGCTGATACAGAAGAAGAACCAGCTAAAATCAAGGAGCTATTAACCAGACAGGTAATGTCTCCAGTTCTTTGGATAGATACGATGTTGAAGCTCTTAGATAATGGAGTGGATACTTTTATAGAGATAGGACCAGGCAAAACCTTATCAGGATTTTTGAAAAGATTGCCTTATGAATACAAGGTATATAATATCAATAATATTGCTACCTTAGAAAAAACAATTACCAACTTAGGAGGTTAGTATGGGAAAAGTAGTTTTAGTAACTGGTGGAACCAGAGGTATCGGCTTGGCTATTGCTGAAAAATTCAGTACTCAAGGCTATGATATTGCATTAAATTATTTCTTTGATGATCAGGAAGCACTTGATGCCAAGGCTCTATTGGAAAAAAATGGGGTTCAGGTATTATTGTTAAAGGGAGATATAAGGGACAGCAAGGCTGTTGCTGATATGATAGACCAGACTGTTAAGGATTTAGGAAGCATTGATGTATTAGTTAACAATGCTGGTATTACCAAGGATGGCTTGATGTTAAGAATGAAGGATGAAGAGTTTAATGATGTGATTGATACTAATTTAAAAGGTTCCTTCTATTTTCAGAAGTTTGCTGGTAAATATATGACTAAGCAAAGAAGTGGCAGAATCATCAATATTAGTTCAGTAGTAGGAGTTGTAGGTAATGTTGGACAAGCCAACTATGCAGCTTCTAAAGCAGGTTTGATTGGTGTTACCAAGACAGCTGCAAAGGAATTTGCTTCAAGAAATGTCTTGGTTAATGCTATAGCACCTGGCTTTATTGAAACTGTTATGACAGCTTCTTTAAATGATGATATTAAAGCTGCTGCAGTTAGCCATATTCCTTTAGGAAGATTTGGCAAGGCTTCTGAAATTGCAGAGCTAGTATATTTTTTAGGTAGTGAGGCTAATACCTACATTACAGGTCAGGTTATTCCAATCGATGGTGGAATGATAATATAACGGAGGATAGATTGATGAAAAGAGTTGTTGTGACTGGAATGGGCACTATTAATCCGCTTGGTTTAAATGTGTCTGAGTTCTGGGATAATGTAAAGGCAGGAAAGTGTGGAATAGGTGAAATAACCTATTTTGATACTACTGAATATAAGACAAAAATTGCTGCTGAGGTTAAGGGTTTTGAGCCTTCAAATTACATGGATGCTAAGGAAGCAAAGAGAATGTCTAAGTTTAGTCAGTTTGCTGTAGCAGCAGCAAAGGAAGCATATAAGGATGCTAAGCTAGAGGGTGCTTCTGTAGATGTGGAAAGAATGGGCGTGTATGTTTCTTCTGGAGTTGGTGGCTTATCAGATAGTGAAGCTGAGTTTGAAAATATTATAACCAAAGGTCCTAGAAGGGTTTCTCCTTTGTTTATTCCAATGATGATTGGCAATATGGCCGGTGGAAATGTGGCTATTGCTTTAAATGCTAAAGGTCCTTGTTTGGATATTGTCTCAGCCTGTGCTTCTAGTAATAACGCGATTGGTGAGGCTTTTTATGCAATAAGAGATGATAGAGCAGATATTATTATTGCTGGTGGTACAGAGTCAGTGATAAGCAAGCTGGGAATTGCCGGCTTTATGAATTTAAGGGCTTTGAGTTCAAGTACTGATCCTAATAGAGGTTCTATTCCTTTTGATAAAGAGAGGGATGGTTTTGTTATGGGAGAAGGTGCTGGTATTTTGATTTTAGAGGAAATGGAGCATGCAATAAAAAGAGGTGTTACTATTTATGGGGAGATCGCTGGTTATGGAACTACATGTGACGCTTTTCATATTACGGCTCCAAGTGAAGATGGAGCCCAAGGTGCCAGAGCTATGAAAATGGCTATTGATGTGGCAGGGATCACTCCTGCCGGTGTAAGCTATATCAATGCTCATGGTACTAGTACTCCATTAAATGATAAGGGTGAGACTACTGCTGTAAAGAATGTTTTTGGTGATCATGCCTATAAGATTCCTATGAGTTCTAGTAAGTCTATGTTTGGTCATCTACTAGGCGCAGCTGGTGCTGTTGAGGGTATAGTTTCTATCATGGCGATGATAGATAGCTTTGTTCCTGCTACTATTAATTACAAGGTTCCTGATGAGTCTTGTGATTTGGACATTGTGCCAAATACAGGAAGAGCTGGTCAGGAGTTGAATTACGTTTTATCAAATTCTCTTGGCTTTGGTGGTCATAATGCTTCTGTGTTGTTTAAAAAGTGGGTGAAGTAAATGAAGATGAATCAAGAAGATATCAAGAATATTATTCCTCATAGGGAGCCATTTTTGTTAGTTGATGAAGTTTTGGAGTTTGATCCTGAGACTAATAAGATCGTTGCCTTAAAACATGTCAGAGAGGAAGAATACTATTTCCAGGGGCATTTTCCTGGCAGGCCAATCATGCCTGGAGTTTTGATTATTGAGTCTTTGGCTCAGGCTGGGGCTATTGCTCTTTTATCTAAGGAAGAGTTTAAAGGCAAGTATGCCTTATTTGCTGGTGTTAAGGATTGTCGTTTCAGAAAGCAGGTGCTTCCTGGTGATACCTTAAGGCTTGAGGTTGAGCTTACGAGAATCAAGGGGCCTATTGGCACAGGTATTGGTAAGGCTTATGTTGATGATAAGCTGGCAGTTAATGTTGAGATGACTTTTGCTATTGGTTAATATTAAATAATTTATATTTTGAATGCACCTCAAATGTTGGAAAAGACATTTGGGGTGTATTCTTTTCTATAAATAGTAATTGCATCTGCTGTCATTATTTATAGTGTTAATATAATTTATAGGCTTTTTACAAGACATTTTCCAATAGTTAATTGCTATCTAGGTAAAATAATGATATCCTATCTATAACTAAATTCTAGGAGGTGTTCAAATGAACTATAAAGTAGTGGGCTCCAGGGAAACAAGATGGGATGCTAACTCTAAAGTTACAGGACAAGCTGAGTATACTCGTGACATACCAGTACATAACCTTCTACATGGCAAACTAGTCAGAGCAAAAATTGCACATGGACAGGTATTAAAATACGATCTGGAAGAAGCCTTAAAGGTCCCAGGAGTAATCAGGATACTGACCCCAGATGATTTGCCACAGGAAAAATTTTCGACTGCAGGACATCCACATAAGCTGGTTAAGAAATTCCAAGATAAAAAGGATACTAATTTTCTTGCCAAACATGTTAGATACTATGGACAAGAAATAGCTGCAGTAATAGCCGAAAATGAAATAGCTGCGGAACAAGCTGCCAAGCTGGTAAAAGTAGAATACGAGAACTGGCCTTTCTACCTTACCTCAGAGGAAGCAATGGCACCAGGAGCAGTAGAGATCCATGAGGGAACAGGAAATATCGTAGCTGATACAATAAGCGAGATAGGTAATGTAACAAAAGCTTTTGAGGATGCAGCATATATTTTTAAAGACACCTATCAGACAAAAATGGTCCAACATGCCCACATGGAAAATCAAGTAGCCTATGCTTATCAGGATGTAGATGGTCGATGGGTCTGTGTTTCATCAACCCAGATACCCCATATTTGCAGACATATCCTAGGAGATGCCTTCAACATGCCTTTTGGCCGATTCAGAGTAATCAAACCCTTTGTGGGAGGTGGATTTGGCAATAAGCAGGATATCATAATAGAACCTATAGTGGTAGCTATGTCTATGGCAGTAGGAGGAAGACCAGTAGTTTTAGAACTTACCAGGGAAGAGGTCTTTTCTACAACCAGAGTTAGACATCCAATCGATTATGAAATGAAGTTAGCGGTAGATGAAAACAACATAATCACAGCAATCGATATGAGAGCTGTATCACAAAATGGTGCCTATACTTCCCATGGACATGCCATAGCCTTGGTAGGTGAAGAATCAGCTCAAATGCTTTTTAATGTACCAAACTTTAAAGCACATTCTACCACAGTATATACTAATACAGCAACAGCAGGAGCTATGAGAGCTTATGGAACGCCACAGGCCAACTTTGCCTTAAATTCACTAGTAGCCAAGGCTGCAAAAGAATTAAAGTTTGATCCAATTGATTTCTATTTGAAAAATGTTGCCAAGGCTGGAGAAACCTGTTATGGAACCAAGGTAAAATTCCATACCATGGATCTAGAAGGTTGTTTGATCAAGGGCAAGGAGAAATTTGCCTGGGATGATAAGAAACTAGAGAGAGACAGATTTAATAAGGAAAATGAAGATAAAAAAAGAGGACTGGGAATCGGTGCTTTAGGCTATGCTTCAAATACAAAGCCACATGCTCCAGCAGTAGAAAATGCTGGCTGTAGACTGATTTTAAATCAGGATGGTTCAGTTAAAATGATGGTAGGCGCTACAGAAATTGGTCAAGGCTCAGATACAGTGTTGGCTCAGATGGCTGCAGAGGTATTAGGTATCAGCTATGATATGGTCTATGTAGACAAGGTTACCGACACTGATATCTCGCCTTTTGACCCAGGCTCTTTTGCTTCAAGGCAAACCTATGTTTCAGGGATGGCTGTTAAAAAAGCTGCAGAAGAACTAAGAGATAAGATAATTGAAGCCTATAAATTATTTAACCAGGATAGCTCAGAGGTTGAGCTGGCAGATGGATATATAGTTGATATCAACAGTAAAAAGAAACTGGAAAGCCTTGGAGATCTGGCTCTAAAAACCTACTACGATCTTACAACAAGTAAGGCTTTAACTGCTGATGTTTCAATTAAATGCGAGACTACTTCCTATTCAGGCACATTGTGTCTGGCCTATATAGAGGTAGATCTGAAAATAGGCAGAATAGAAATACTTGATATCATGAATGTTCATGATGCTGGAACTATTATTAATCCTACAACAGCAGAAGGCCAGGTAGAAGGTGGTATGGCAATGGGCATTGCCTATGGTTTAAGCGAGGAGTTGCTCTATGATAAGGAAACTGGAAAGCCATTAAATAATAATCTTCTGGATTACAAGATACCTACCTTTATGGATGTACCAAGTTTAAAAGTAGATTTCGTGGAACCAGTTGATCCTATTGGACCTTTTGGAAATAAATCATTAGGAGAACCACCTTTAAGTGCACCAGCACCAGCAATCAGAAATGCCTTGTTTGATGCTACTGGCATAGAAGTAAATTCATTGCCTTTAACACCACAAAAGGTCTTGGAACATATTAATAAAAATAAATAGGAAAATAATATCAAATCTTTTAAAAGCCTTAATATTTAAATATTAAGGCTTTTAAACTATAATAAATAGTAGATTAATAAATATAAGAGGTAAAAATGGAAAAATCAGATAAAATAAATTACTATAACCTGGAAATAAATGAAGCCCTTCAAGAATTAGATAGCAGTGAAAATGGACTTACAAACGAAGAAGCAGCTAGCAGACTGGAAAAATATGGTCTCAATAAACTAGATGAAGGTCATAAAAAAACTATACCAGGAATATTTGCAAGCCAATTTAAAGACCTGATGATCTGGATCCTGATAGTAGCAGGAATAATCTCTGGTTTCCTTGGAGAATGGATAGATGCAAGCATAATCATCTTTGTAGTTATACTTAATGCCATACTAGGAACTATCCAGGAATCCAAAGCAGAAGCTGCTCTGGAAGCCTTAAAAAAAATGTCAGCACCTTTTACCTTTGTAATCAGAAAAGGCATCAACAAAAAAATTCCAGCAACTGAAATTGTTCCAGGAGACATAGTGATATTAAATGCTGGAGACTCATTACCAGCTGATGTAAGACTGATTCAATCTGCTTCTTTGAAAATAGATGAATCACCCTTAACAGGTGAGTCAGTTCCTGAGGAAAAAAATATTAAGGCCATAAGTGGTGATGTTTCACTAGGAGACAGAGAAAACATGGCCTTTATGAGTACTAATATTACCTATGGACGAGGACAGGGCCTGGTAGTAGCTACAGGTATGGATACCGAAATGGGCAAGATCGCCAGAGGTCTTAGTGCCCCAAGCAAAGAAACAACACCTTTGCAACAAAAGCTAAACCAAATATCAAATATACTATCGATCGGTGTTGTGGTTATAGCAATTAT
>JAKEGG010000013.1 GCA_022615965.1 Fusobacteriota bacterium | reverse complement strand
GGCTTCCACATCTTTACTATGAGCAATCTTCTCCTTGGCTTCACCTAAAAGCTCCAGCCATTTCCTGGTATGAGGCAAGCCTTCGATCAACTCGCCACCATTTAAACTAGCAGCACAACCACCACAGTTAGAATGACCACAAACAATAATATTCTCAACACCTAAAACCAATACAGCATATTCAACCCCAGAGGTAGTAGCTACATATTCAGAAGTCTCCCTGAAAGGAGGAATGATATTAGCAATATTCCTGATGATAAACAGGTCCCCAGGTCTGGAACCAGTAATCAGATTAGGATCGATTCTAGAATCAGAACAAGTAATGAACAAGGTATGAGGTTTCTGACTATCCTTTAAATCACTAAATAACTCTCGGTTTTTTAAAAAATCCTCTCTTTTAAACTTGATGATTCCCTCTAATAATTTATCCATTTAACCTAAACTCCCTCTTAATAAACCCATTTTAATGATCCACTTTTTAAGAACCTTCTCCTCTTCCAATGTATCACTGAACAAATCCTTGTCACTGCCAGTCAGATGTAAAAGAATCGGTCTGGCTGAAGCTAAAAGAGTATGATACAAGCTGCCTTCGAGTATATCCTTATCTTGAACCTTAAGACCCAAAATTTTACAAGCCACTTGGAAATTTTCCTCATATAGCTTTCTCCTTAATATATATACAGGCCAACAACACGTTTAATGTTGCTGGCCTACTGATAACTAGCTGATGCTTTTTATTGGTCTTCCAGTTTAAAATTCTTTTTCCAGGTTGCGATCGGCGACTATAATGATTATTTTTTCTCCGGTTTTAGTACTGAC
Organism: Fusobacteriota bacterium; assembly: GCA_022615965.1. GTDB lineage: Bacteria > Bacillota > TC1 > TC1 > TC1 > WTXA01. The sequence goes on along the minus strand of JAKEGG010000013.1, from coordinate 42,068 downwards.
GATCTCTAGATCCAGGATAGACTTGATAATACCTTCTAACATCTCTCTGGAGCTTTCAAAAAGAGAAGTCCGGACTTTTTTACCAGTTCAACTCCATCTTTGCTTTGAGCCAGGTTCTCTTCCGATATACTCAAAAATCCATTTTGTCTGATTATTATCATGTCTTGCAGGATAATGGTACGAATCTGATCCGGACCTCTACCCATATAGTTTAGTTCAAACTTGCTTATTGCTTCACTTAACTGTGCTTCAATTTGCCCCTTTGTCATATAACCACCTCAACATATTGATAATATCAATTTTTATGATCAGTTGCAAGCTAACCTTACTTATAGACCCCTATATCCTTGTTTAAAATATAGGCGTAGGCATCCTTGGCATTATCAGTAATCAAAATATCCTTATCCATCAGCTGGCCTAAGGTCTGATACCATAGCTGAATACTATTAGCAAAAACTGAATCAACATAAAATAACTTTTCTTCATCACTGACCAGGATGATTTTTTTAAAAACACCTGTTTCCCTAAAAGCTCCTCCAAATATTCTGCTGAAAGCCCTCTTTTTACAGTCAACGCCGATTATATTATGAAAAGACATCTTCCTGTTTACAAACATAGAGGTATATTCAAGTTCATTTTCACTGATGGTCATCTTGGAAAAAACCATATTAAGATAGTATAGGACACCACTTCCTACTATGATTGTAGCCATTATTTGAAAATTTATTGCAATATCATTCAACCAGACAAAAACCAATAAAATTATTAATACTACTATATTGACCAACTTATTTTTATTTCCCTTATAAACATCATATCTATCCACTATCTAACCTCATTTCCAGATTTTTATTCTAAACCTATTATATATCCTCTGGACAAATTTATCCATAAAGGAGTAAAAGTTGGAATTGACCTTCAGGTCAATTCCAACTTTTTGGGGGGGTTAGGTTAAATCAATATAATGTGGATAAATACTAATAAGTAATAGTTTTTATCCCTCTCACTATTTAAGACACCTGAAAATCAAAAAGGTTTTAAAATATCAGAAAAAAGACTAAGCTTATGCTTAGTCTTTTAGTCAACACCCATATTTAAAATGGAACATCATCATCATCGATGCCCTGGCCACCGAAAAATACATCTTCTACACTGCCAGAACCACCTTCAGCTACCTTTTCCCCTCGATCTAAAAAGACAACTCTTACAGCATGAACCTCTGTTGTGTAAACCTTTTGACCATCCTTTTCATAGCTGCCAGTTCTGATACTACCATCTACTAACACAAGTCTGCCCTTTTTTAACATATTGCTCACATTTTCAGCTTGCTTATCCCAGGTAGTGACTTTAATAAAATCAGCGCTGCTTTCACCTGTTTCCTTGTCCTTGAATCCTCTATCCACAGCTATGGTAAAATTTGCCACTGCCTTTCCACCTGGAGTATACCTAAGCTCTGGATCTCTAACCAATCTACCTACTAAAGTAACCTTATTATACATTTTCTCCTCCTAAATCCTCTTCTATAATCTTTTTAACTCTTTTAGTGAACTCTTCTCTGGTTAACATAATACTCCTTTTGCAATTGGTACACTCTATTCTGAAATCAGCTCCTACCCTTAAAATTTTCCAGGTATTCCCACCACAAGGATGAGGTTTTTTCATCATGACCAACATTCCTTCTTTGTACATCAAATTCACCTCATAAACATTTTAACCTTAAAACACACATTAGTCCATACCTGTTTTCCTGGCCAGACAGATCCTGCAGCATCTAAAACCAGCAGAACGACAGTCTGACTTGTCCAAAGACTTTATCTCTCCCCTTTTTAAGTACTGACAATCACCATAAATATGATATATCCTATCATACTCCTGTTCCTCTACATTATCATCAACAACATATACCACCTGGCCACCAGTTTCCTCATCTGAAGCTTCATCTTCACCAAGATAAGCTAAAGCATCCTCTAAAAGCTCTCTGGTATAAATATAATTCCTAACAAATACAGAGCCTCTATAAAAAGGAAAGGACTCCTTGATTTTAGACTCCCAAAAGCCACTAAAACCACCTTCAAAAACCAATTCTCTATAAAACAACCAATTATCTATCCCCCAATTACTACTCAGGCTACCTGTAAATACTGGCTCCACCGAATCCACAAAGAGATCTTCTACCTTGGCTAGCTTCATTTCTCCCCCAGCTTCACCTAAAATATCCTCATACAGCTTTTTACCCTCATACCACTCATAACAGGCTTTTCTCATGGTATAATCAGCAGAAATCAAAATATTATACTGATTAAAAAAGAAAAATAAAATTCCAACCAAGACAAATATCACCATAAATACCATAGGGAAAACTATTGCACCTTCCAGTGAACTGCTGCCAACTTCCCCAAGTTTTTTCCTACTGGCCATTAGGTATGCTGCCAGGAGAGCTGAAAACCTGAGTTTCCACTCCATCAACCAAATGATTATACCAACCAGTTATTACATTCCTGAAGGCAAAGCCAATAGCTACCAAAATCACCAGGATAATAACCACTTCAATGGTCTCAATACCCCTGTTTTTCTTCATTAATTTTTCCCACATCAAAACACCTCCTAAAAAAATGCCATTTTACCTAAAGCTGAAACACTAGGTACTACAACCAGAATGATAACTCCTATAAAAATCATCATCATAGGTATGACCATCTTAGCAGAAGCCTCCTCAGCCAGCTTTCTTATGGTTTCCTTTTTTAATTTCCAGGCCTCTGTTATCAGCTGATCCAGATAGCCTAAATCAGTACCACCTAGCTCTATAAAATGAATAAAATAGTTTAGCAAACCAATAAAAACCCTTTCCCTGCTTAAGCTGATCAAATCAGTCAGTACCTCTCTACGCCTATGTCCTAATTGAACCTTAACCAGATATTCTTTTAAAAGACTTACATAATAACCACCTGAGCCTTCCTTAAAATAGAGTTCAAGACTATTCTCCAAAGATAGACCAGCTTGTAAATATAGCTTTAAAGAATTAAGAAATACTGGATAGGATTTGAAAAATTCAATTCTTCTTTTATCCACTACCTTTTTGATCCTTAAATACTCATACATATAGCCCCATAAAAATAGTGGAACCAGCAAAACTAAAAAGGAATTTTTAAATATTAAAATATAGCTAGCTAAAGGCAGCAGTATTATCAGATTAGTCAATACTCTGTTCCTATAATCAGCTAAAGTCTGTTCCAGGTTTCTGGTACCAGAAAAACATTTAACTACCTCTCTTTCCTTAAAGCTTAAAGGAAGCTTGAACTTTAAGCCTGACACAAACCTTAACTCCAATCTTTTAACCACTGATATCAGATAAAGTCCCATTAACAGATAGATGATCACCAAACTACCTCCATCAGCTTGTTGCTAACATATATAGCTGCAACCATCAGCAAGGAAACAGCTAAAAAAGCAATGACACCCAGGACGCTACCTGACAGAAAAGCAATCATCTCTGGATAAAGAAATCTTAAAGCCATCAATAGGATAAGGGGTATTACTCTTAAAATCTTGACCTCCATATTCTGTTTTGCTAAAAGAGTCTCTATTTCCCTCTCAACCTCAAGCTTGCCACTTAATACATTGCTGGTTTCCACCAGTACCCCTAGATAGCCTCCCCCTTTATCTCTGGCTATGGCTATAATCTGGCCAAAATCTTTAAAAAAGCCTGTAGCCAGCTTTTCCTCCAGGGCATAGAAGCTTTTTTCATAAGGGATACCAATGCTATTCAAATACATTATTCGCTCCAACTCCTTTGACAACAAAGAATCCTGAAAAAATATTTTTTCAAGACTGAACCTGGCAGCAGCCAGACTATTATCAATAGATTTTCCAGCTTTTAAATTACTGATAAAAATATAGATAAAATCCTGAAATTCCAAAACGATCCGATTCTTCCTTTTTAATTTAAGCTCCTTATTAATATAGGGCAGAAAAAACAAGGAAAGAAAAGCCAGGATAAAAGCCAACCCTATTTTATTAAACAGCAAATAAAGATACCCAAAGGCCCCTAGATAAATTGCCAGTAAAAGTAAATAGGTTTTTCTCTCAACTCTTTTTATGACTATCCAGCTTTTTTCTATTACTGATATCACCAACCTTAACAAGCTTATTCTCCTTTCCTCTGATAAATATCGACTTAAGCTTTAGTTCTCTTTCATCTTTATGGATTTCATAAATTCCTGATAAAAAACGCTTGCCCTTATAACGACTTAGATGAATTATATAGTCTATGCTGGATCTGATCAGATTAACAGCAACCTCTTCCTTTAAATTATTCCCTACCACCACCATGGTGATCAATCTAAGCAACATATCCTCGCCACTATTAGCGTGTCCTGTAGACATAGAACCATCATGACCAGTGTTCATAGCCGTCAACATATCAAAGGCTTCACCACCTCTTACTTCACCTACGATTATTCTGTCAGGCCTCATTCTTAAAGAAGTTTTGATCAGGTCTCTGATAGAAATATCCTTCAAGCCTTCAACATTACTATTTCTCATTTCCAACCTAACGAGATTAGGATGATTTATCTTTAGTTCCGCAGAATCCTCTATAGTTATCAACCTTTCTTCCTCAGGTATAAATCCTGCCAATAAATTCAGAAAGGTTGTCTTGCCAGAACTAGTCCCTCCACTAACAAACAGATTATAGCGGGCCTCTACCAGCACCTTTAAAAAATCTACAGCTTCAAGGCTTAAAGAATCTTCCATGAGAAGATCCTCCATTTGTAAAAATTCCTGTCTGAACTTTCTGATAGTGATCACCGGACCATCGATTGCAACAGGTGGAACGACTATATTTACCCTTGAGCCATCTTCCAATCTGACATCTACTATTGGATTCGCCTGGTTTACCTGACGATTTATCTTGCTTACCATGGTCTGAAGGATGTTTTCCAGCTGTTCTTTTTCTTCAAAAGCCCTTTCTAGCTTTCAGATATAACCACTTTTTTCATAAAAAATATTATCACCTCCATTGATCATTATTTCTGAAACCTCTGGGTCTTTAAGAAAGCCTTCGATCAGGCCATAGCCGCAAATATCATCATAAATCTCATTGATCAGCTTGTTTTTATCTTTAAGCTCCAGCTTCAGGTTTCTGGTTCCACTAAGGACCCTGTCTATGATCAGTTCCCTTATTTCTTCTTTTGAATAAATATTCAAGCTATCCTTCAACTCACTTAAAATTGAGTTTTTAATATTCCTTTCCACAATAAATGCTCCTCATTTTGATAATTAAAGCTCAAGCGGTTTTTCTTCAGACTGTAAAAGCTGCCATAATTGATATCACCACCTTCTACCAGTATGCTTTTTCCTGCATCATTCCTTCTTTCCTGCCAGATCCTCTCCTCCAGTCCATTGACTGCAGTCTTTAAAACTAGCTGATAATCAAGCTCAGGCTTTAAACATATTGGATAACTATCCAAAACCAGATAATCGAAGTTCAGGTCTTTCAAAAAATCTTTCAAAGCCAGATAAAATTCTAAACTGGTATTTTCTAGATCCTCTGGATAGAGATCATTTTCCAGATAATAGAAATCTCTGTGAGACTTGACCAGCCTATTGTTCAACTCTTCCTTATTCTGCCAATAGTATTTTGCTTTAGTTAAGCCAGAACCTTCCATGGGAAAAAAATATTCAAAAGGGAAATAGCAGTTTAAGGACAGCCAGCAAACCTTTGCTTTAAAAGAGCTTAGATATTCAGCCAGATAATAGGAGAAAATAGTACTATTATATGGTTTTATCAGATTTTCTACTCCAATCAACTTAAGTTGCTCCTTGATATTGACATCCCTCCCTATCCTCCTTAAAATTTCTTCCTTGATCACCTCCTTGCCCTGATAAAAGAAGATAGCATCTTTGTCGCCAATCGACTCTGAAAGAAAAATACCTTGACCCTCCTTAACGAATGGAGCATCTTCTTTAAAGGCAACTATATAATCTCCCTTAAGATATTTATCCTCCGTTATGAAAAAAAAATTAAGATCCTTGTAATGCTCCTTGATCAGCTCCTCTCCAATAATTTTAAGGACCCTGTCTTCCTTGTTGAATATACCTATATTGATCACCTTGCTCTCACCTCTAAAAATAATTTCAACCTCTGTTAAAATTATCCTGTTCATTAACCAAATTTTTACAAAATACACCTATACTAAAATCAAAGACCAACTGGGAGGTAAAAATGGACCAAATCTACTATTTAGGCTCAAACGAAATGAAGGAAAAGATCACCAAAGCCCTACAGTTATTAGGCTATGACTTAAAAATCAAGGAGGATTTTCAATTATCAGGAAGACAAATCGTTATCTATTGTCTTAAAGAAGATCTGGGAAACTCTTTAAATTATCTGAAGGATATTCCAGATAATTTGATTATTATCTCAGCAGGAAAGGAAGAATACATGAGCTATGAACCAAATATATTCATCTACAGCAACCTTAACTTCCTACACTTCCAAAGAAGCTTTTCCAGCTATTTCAATCAGTACTTAAAAGCCAGGAAAACAAAAAAAAGCCACCTGTTAAATGGTGACCAGATCCCAAAGACTGCTGAGGATTTTTATTTAGCAAAGGAAAAAATCAGAATATATTATCTTACTCAACATCCTGCTCTAGTTGATTTACAAAAAGTCACAGCAAAAAGCAGAAATCCAGTATATCTTGCCAGGCTTGAGGCTAAGGAGCTTATACAAATCACCTATCCTGGTAAATATTATCTTTTTATCAGAGGTGATTTTACTGAAATAGGCTGGTTGAGGAATAATGAAGATAAACTGGAAAATCTGATTTTAGTAGCCTATCGTATTCCTGGTAGAATAAAAAAGGAATTAAAAAGCCTTGGCTTTTCAATTCCCATGATATTTATTAATAAGGTCGATAAAAAAACTGCTAAACTGCTTTTGCGAAATTTCCAGGCCTAGGCAATTCCACCATCGCCAAGCCCGGCTATAAACTCTTTAGTCAGCCTTTGTCTGACCAATAACAAAGGGAGTATCAGATCTAATATAGATCTGCCACCTCTAAGCAAGCCAGCAGGCAGGCCAATAAAAGGAATCTGTTTATCATGATAGGCGGCTAAAAACATCGCTCCAGGAAGAACAGGTGAACCATAGATCACTACTTCCATACCTTCATATTCTTTAACTGCCCTAAGGGTAAAATCATCAGCATCTACAGACATTCCTCCGGTTAAAAAAATCATCTCAAAGCCTTGGGCTAATAAATCATCAATAGCTACAGTTATCTTATCTAAATCATCTGGTACGATGATCTGCTTTAAATCTTCATAGCCATAAGGCTCTAGCTTGCTTTGTAAAAAAGGTAGAAAAGCATCCTTGATCCTACCTTCATAAACCTCTGTACCTGTAGTGATCAAGGCTATTTTTTGCTTGATTACTGGCAATACCTTTATTATCGGTTCAGTTATCCCAGCTATAGCTCCTGTTAATACTTGTTCCTCTATCTCTAAAGGTGTGATGCTAGCCACAGCAACCCGGTCTCCAGGTGCAACAATAGAATAACTTTTCTTTGTAGCAAATTTAAGACCATCAGTTAAATTGATCTTCATGATACTCTCAACATCACTTATAACTACACCTTGATATTCAGCTAGTCCCTGGACTTTCCCTTCCTTAGGCTCTGTTATCTTGATACCTTGACCACAAAGCTTTGCTCCTAGGATCCTGGCCCCATCATTTTCATGTAACATTCCAGCTTGATCCTCTAATATATTGATATGATACTTGCCCATATTTTTCAGGATCAAAATATCATCTTCCTTGATAACATAGCCTTTTAAATAGGTGATATTCTCCTTTTTTCCAGGAATAATACCTGTAAGCTCATAGCCGATTTTCTTGCCAACAGCTTCTTCTATTGCTATTACTTTCATCTTATCTCCTTAAATACTACAATCAGCTTTTTTGATTTTAACATTTTTAATGGTTGTAAAAAGATACTCTGCCTTACCAAATTTAACCAGAGCCTGCCCATCTTTAGTTTCCAGACTACACTCAAGACCTCTTCCTTTACCTATATCCACTAAGGCAATAGCTTTTTCCAAACCATCGCCAGTGTTAAAATTAATAACCTCGTCAGGCTGAGCCAGCCTGTTCTCACTATAGATCGACTTATCCCCTAAGGATAGAAGATAAGCATAGGCATCAGAAATGCTCATCTCAGCAGTTACCTCTATCGCTACTGGATTCCTTTCAAAGGAAGCTTTTAAAAAGGCCTTTAAATATTCTGGTCCTTTGATTTCCCTATAGGCTAAAAAGGCCAGATCAGCCACTTCGCTATCTTTTCTTCTTTTTTCCACATAACTGATAATTTCTTCCCTGGACATCTTGTTGTCAAAAACGATCGGCTCGGTAACCAGCCACTTTTTACCTTCTGTTTCAGGTAGCTGAGGCTTGGTCTGACAAAAATCCACCAGCTCTTCTAAAATACAAGATACTTTTTCACAGCCCTGAAAGATTATGTCTTTGATCTTATTATGATCCTTGATGAGCTCATCTACACTAAAACCACTGCTGACAAAAGCTTCTTCAATATCCTTAAGATTGATTCTACCCTCTATCGGCTTGCTGTAATATTCCATAGTATCTATTTCCTCTAATAGCTTGTTTTGAGTATTGCTGCCTAACAGATAGGGACTACCATGCTCATAAGGAAAGGCCTTTTCTGCCTCGATATAGTGTTTTTTGCCAAACTTTTCTAATTCAAACTGAAAACAGGACTGTCTTAAGGCTGAATCCCTTAGGAAGCTGGTAATTGCCGCATAATCAACTTTAGTTTCCAGATAGCTGGTCAGCTTTGCCTGAAAACCTTGGTATGCCTCTTCTGGCATTGTGGCTTCCTGATATATTCTATGAATATAGCCTTTATTATTAGCTACGAAGGTGATCTGCTCATTTTCAATAGCCCTTCTGGCTTTCATGGATATTTCCGTTCCATTGAACCACATGTTTTTAGTTACTATTCTTCTATTATTAGTAATGACCCCTTCTCCTAGATCCACAAAGTTTTGAGAATGAAGTGGAGTAGCTATCATATAGATATCCTCTAACGGTACTCCTCCCAAAATAAATAAGGCGGCATAGTACATGGTAGAAAGAGAAACACACTCTCCTGCCCCTTTTGTGTAGCCTTCTTTTAAATGAAAGGAGCTCATAGCTTCAATAGTTTCAGTTTTCCAGTAGGGAATAGTTTCCGAGGTATAATTATCAAGTCCAAAGTGCCTGCGGATATCTATATCAAAATAGTACTTATCCCCTTCATAGCCAAAAAGGGCATTACTTTGTCTTAAGGTATCCAAATCCACAAAATCTTTAAATCTGTTCAACTCCTTTTCTTTAGTGGTTAATCCCCAGGTGTCAAGATCAAGGTTGAAATCATATTTATTCATAATAAATTGTTTGATTCTCTGGATCCTTTTATTCAGGTTCATTTTATCCAGGTTTTTAAACCAAGGGTCTTCCTTCCACTGCCAGATGACAGGTGACATGATATTGGCTAAGACCAAAGAAAACATCAGCTCTGGAAAGATAAATATTTCCATATCAGACAAGCTGACAGCTGATGAGTACTTTTCTAATGATTCACTATTATTTTTTATTAACATTTTAACACTTCCATATATAATATTTGCCCTAATTATAACATATTTAATGATTTATGAATAGTTATATATCTATATTTATCGATATGAAACTTTCATCAATCTTCCCCTCTATCGTCACCTGGTTTTCACATTCAAGGCATATACTAATATCATAAATTACTTGGAGGTGATGACCATAGGAAAATTAAAAGAATAATTTTTTAGGAGGTAAATTTTAAAAGAAAAACATTTTAAAGATAAATATTCAAGTAAAATAATAAAATTTAATAACCTTATTTACCTTTGGTAAATATTAATAAAACTTTCTTTTTCATTTTTAAAAGGCTGTCTGATTTTTCAGGCAGCCTTTTACTTTCCAGCTTTGTTTTTTAATGGAATATTTGATACAATTAATAAAGAATATTCAATAATATTATGGATTGGAGTGTTGTTTATGCCTTTAGTAAATTCTAAAGAAATGTTTAAAAAAGCCTATGAAGGTGGTTATGCCATCGGAGCTTTTAACGTTAATAATATGGAGATAGTTCAGGGAATAACCGAAGCCGCTAAAGAACAAAAGGCCCCATTGATCCTTCAGGTTTCAGCAGGTGCCAGAAAGTATGCTAATCATACCTATCTGATCAAGCTTGTTGAAGCTGCTATCATCGAAACTGATCTACCAATAGTTTTACATCTTGATCATGGAGATTCCTTTGAGTTATGTAAATCCTGTATAGATGGAGGCTTTACTTCAGTTATGATCGATGGATCTCATTTATCTTTTGAAGATAATATTGCCCTGACCAAGAAAGTCGTAGATTATGCCCATCCTAGAAATGTTACTGTAGAGGGTGAGCTAGGTAGACTGGCAGGAGTTGAGGATGAGGTCAATGTAAGCGCAGCAGATGCCAGCTATACCAGGCCTGAAGAAGTTGAAGAGTTTGTTAAAAGAACAGGAGTAGACTCTTTAGCTATAGCTATAGGCACCAGCCATGGAGCCTTTAAGTTTAAAGGTGAAGCCAAGCTGAGATTCGATATCTTAGAAGAGGTTGGCAAAAGACTTCCAGGCTTCCCTATAGTCCTTCATGGTGCTTCTTCTGTGGTACCTGAATATGTAGAGCTGATCAACAAGTATGGTGGCAGTATGGCAGGGGCCAAGGGTGTCCCTGAGGACATGCTTCGTAAAGCAGCCTCTATGGCTGTTTGTAAAATCAATATAGATTCCGACTTGAGACTAGCTATGACTGCTAAAATCAGAGAGTCTCTTTCTCTTGAGCCTGGGAATTTTGATCCTAGAAAATATCTTGCCCCAGCCCGAGGAGCAATAAAGGAAATTGTCGAGCATAAAATCGTTGAAGTTTTAGGCTGTAATGGTAAGGCTTAAATGCTGATCAAAGGAATCTTATTTGATAAAGATGGTACTTTGTTAGAGTTTGCCAGGACCTGGAGACCCATTGCCCTTGAGGTGATCAACAGGCTCAGAAAACGCTATGGTCTTGATGACTCCTATCAGCAAAGGCTGGAACAAGCAATAGGCCTATATAGCCAGCATATCGATTCAGGTGGCTCCTTATCAGGTGGTACCAACAAGGATGTAGCTCTGGATTTTTTATCTGTTTGTTCTTTTATCAGTGATCAGGAGAAATTTATTTCCTGGTCAACGGCTACTTTTAACGAGGTAGCTTCCGAGCTCCCTTTTTATCCGATAGCTGGAGTCCTTGAGACAATCAGACGCTTAAAGGAAAATAATATCTTGATAGGTCTTTCCACTGCAGATTCACTGATCAATGCAACCTTGTTTTTAAAGAAAACTGGTCTTTATCAATATTTTGATTTTATTGGAGCTGATGATGGTCAGGTTGACCCTAAGCCAGCCCCTGACTATATGTATAACTTTTGTAACTTATATAGCATCAAAGCTAAGGAGGTTGGGGTCGTTGGCGATACCCTGGTTGATATGGAATTTGCTGACAAAGGTGGAGCAGGTTTAAAGATAGGGGTGCTGTCTGGTACTGGAACCAGGGAAATACTAGAGGGTCAGGCTGACCTGATAATTTCTGGAGTAAAGGATATTTTTCTTGACGATAAATTGATCTGGGGGGATTTATAGTGGAATACTTATATGACGGCTGGTTTAAGGTTGGCAGCAGAACATATAATGGCAGAGTTTTTGAATATGTAGTTGATAAGGATGCTTCTGGAGCTATTGTTGAGGATGCTGATGGCAAGCTGTTATTAGTCAGACAGTTCAGACCAGCGCTATTAAGAGAATCCCTGGAAATCCCTGCTGGTTGTTTAGATAAGCCAGGTCTGGGTTTTAAGGAAGTTATGGTCGAGGAGTTAGCTGAGGAGGCTCATCTTGATGTTAAGGCAGAGGATCTAAAGTTTTTAGTTAAGTTTAATCCTGTGGTTGGTATGTCTGATAGCAGATATTTTCTTTATTACTATAAATATCCTCATGTGGGAATAGATTCTTTAAATGATGAGGATGTTGATGTTACTGAGATCCTCTGGGTATCTCGTGAAGAGTTTTATGAGAAGATTTTAAATGGTGAGATCAGTGATTTAAAGTCTCAGATGGCTTTTTTCTATCTGGAATATTTAAAAAACAATGATCTTTTAGAAGAGAATTAGTAAGTAAATAAATATATAAAAAAGGAAAGAATCAGTTATTGATTCTTTCCTTTTGCTTTACAGCTATATAGTACTTAAGGCCTGTTTTAGATCTGCAATAATATCCTCAACATTCTCCAAGCCTACAGAAAACCTGATCAAATCCGGAGCTACCCCAGCCTCACTAAGCTGCTGGTCAGAAAGCTGACGATGGGTATGACTAGCAGGATGTAGCAAGCAGGTTTTACTATCAGCCACATGAGTCATGATCGCTGCCAGTTCCAGCTTATCCATAAACCTGGTAGCCAGCTCCCTGCCTCCTTTAAGACCAAAGGAGACAACCCCGCAACTACCCTTTGGTAAATACTTCCTGGCACGTTCATAATAGCTATCACCCTCAAGTTCAGGATAATTGACCCAGGCAACCTGGTCCTGAGACTTCAAAAACCTGGCTACCTCTAAGGCATTGCTACAATGAGCCTTCATCCTTAAATGCAAGGTCTCCAGACCTAGATTTAAATAGAAAGCATTTTGTGGAGATTGAATAGCACCTAGATCTCTCATTAGCTGAACTGTAGCCTTGGTGATATAGGCTCCTTTTCCAAATCTCTCTGTATAAGTGATCCCATGGTAGGAAGGATCAGGAGTAGTCAGACCAGGAAATCCCTCTTTATGATCATCCCAATTAAAATTACCACTATCAACAATTGCGCCACCAACTCCTACTGCATGTCCATCCATATATTTTGTAGTTGAATGAGTTACAATATCAACGCCCCATTCAATAGGACGACAATTTATTGGTGTAGCAAAAGTATTATCAACGATCAAGGGCACACCATGTCGATGGGCTAGTTTGACAAATTTTTCTATGTCTAATACTGCAACTGTTGGATTGGTGATAGTCTCACCAAAAACAGCCTTGGTATTAGGCTTAAAATATTTGTCCAGCTCTTCCTCTGGTAGCTCCTGATCAACAAAAGTACATTCAATACCCATTTTCTTCAAGGTAACACTAAATAAATTATAGGTTCCTCCATAGATAGATGAAGTGGCAATAAAATGATCACCAGCTTCACAAATATTAAAAATAGCATAAAAATTTGCAGCCTGACCAGATGAAGTCAGCATTGCTGCCACTCCACCTTCCAGAGCACAAATCTTATCTGCCACAAAATCATTGGTAGGGTTTTGTAATCTGGTATAAAAGTATCCACTGGCCTCCAGGTCGAATAAGGCTCCCATTTCATCACTGGTATCATATTTAAAGGTAGTGCTTTGATATATCGGTAGTTCTCTAGGTTCTCCTTTTTTCGGCTTATATCCTTCATGGAGACATTTAGTTTCAATTTTATTATTCATAATTTCAGCTCCTTTAACTTTAATATATTAAAAGAGGACCTTTTCAGGCCAGACAGCCTGAAAATCGTCCTCTGTTTCTTGATATATGTTTTGATCCAAAAAGTATTATCTTTTTGAGAACTGTGAAGCTTTTCTGGCTTTTTTCAAACCATACTTTCTTCTTTCTTTCATTCTTGGATCTCTGGTTAAGAAACCTTCTCTTTTTAAAGCTGGTCTTAATGCAGCATCTGCTTCGATCAAAGCTCTGGAGATTCCATGACGAATAGCTCCTGCCTGACCGGCAACACCACCACCGTTTACTTTAGCGATAACATCAAATTTGTTTGCATTATCAGTAACTACCAATGGTTGCTTGACAATCATCACCAGAATATCCTGACTTAAGTATTCTTTAACATCTCTATCATTAACCTGGATATTGCCTTTGCCTGGTTTTAAATAAACTCTGGCAACTGCATTTTTCCTTCTGCCAGTTCCATAAAATTGTGTATTAGCCATTTTATTCCTCCTTATCCTTTAATCTCTAAAGCCTCAGGCTGTTGTGCCTGATGCGGATGCTCGCTGCCTGCATACACGTGCAGCTTAGTCAACATTTGTCTACCTAGCTTATTGTGAGGAACCATCCCTTTAACTGCATACTTAATAACTCTTTCAGGGAACTTTTCCATCATTTCTTTATAGGTAAATGATTTTAAGTTGCCTGTATAGCCTGTATGTCTGTAATACATCTTTTGGGATGCTTTGTTTCCTGTTAGTTTAACTTTATCTGCATTGATTACAATTACATTATCTCCTGTGTCTAAATGAGGAGTATATTGAGGTTTATGCTTACCTCTTAATACTATTGCCACCTCAGATGCTAAACGACCTAAGGTTTGATCTTGGGCATCTACAACATACCATTTTCTTTCAATAGTACTTGGTGTAGCCATATATGTTTTCATAGGAATCCTCCCTCTTATCTTTAATCTTTTTTACCTCTATGACCATCTTGAAAGCTGGGCTCTTGCTTAAAAAATATTCATAAAAGCATTAATAATTATATCCTAAGAAGATCCTTCAGTCAAGTAAACTTAGGTAAAAATCTCTCTCTTATCCTAAAATATAGCAAAAGAATCAAAATTATGGTAAAATCGACTATAAAGAATAAAAAGGTATTGGAGCCATTAAATGAAAAATAAAGAAAAAGTTGAAGAACTATTTAAAGAACTATTAGAAAATCTGGAAGACAACTGTGGAGGAGAATGCTTTGACGAATCCATGTCAGACACACCTAGAAGAGTAGCCAAAATGTGGGGCACAGAACTATTAAAAGGTTATCATATGCACCCTAACGATGTAATCAAGCTCTTTCCTAATACAGCAAAAAACCCAGAAGAGATCGAAGTATCCGAGATTCCATTCTATAGTATGTGCGAGCATCACATGATGCCATTTTTTGGAAAGGTTTCCATTAAGTATATACCAGGAAATTATGTTTTAGGCTTGAGCAAGCTACCTAGAATGGTGGAAATATATGCCTGTCGTTTTCAATTACAGGAAAGACTCGGACAACAGATAGCAGACGCCATAGTAAAATACGGTAAAGCCAGATCTGCAGAAGTAATTATTGTAGCTGAGCATACCTGTATGACAGCAAGAGGAATCAAGTCCCATGGCAGCCTGACTACAACTAAATCAACTTCTTACTCGACGATCTAAACAAGAAGGAGGAAATATGTCTCTTAATATTAACAACATGCCAGAAAAGCTGAAAAATCTCAAGCAAAATAAAAGCTTCTATTTTATCTTGCTGATTATTCTGATTCTACTGGTGACCCTGGCTTTAGTATTCTGGCCCAAAGGTCCTTGTGAGCTAAATGAAATAGTGCCTAATGCTACTAATCTGCAAGGTATAGATGTTTCCAACCATCAAGGAAGCATCAAATGGGAACAGATTGACAAAAGCTCGATCAGTTTTGTTTTCATCAAAGCAACAGAGGGAATAAGCTACAAGGATAAATATTTTGATAAAAACTGGAACGAAGCTTCAAATAATGGTTTTTTAAAATCTGCTTATCATTTTTATGATGTCAACAACGATGGTACCAAACAAGCTGAACACTTTATCAAGGTAGTACCTAAAGAAGAATGTACCTTGCCACCAGTAGTTGATATTGAAAAAGTCAGCGACGTGGAACAAGGTAAAGTTATTTTAGAAATCAAGGAATATGTAACTTTGATAGAAGAAAACTATGGGGTAAAACCTATAATCTATTGTAATATTGATACTTACAACTACTATATCAAGGATATCTTTAAAGACTACCTGATCTGGTTTCCAACCTACAATACCGATGCTCCAGCAATTAGTAACTGGACCTTCTGGCAATATACAGATAGTGGAACTGTCAAAGGTATCACTGGACCTGTGGACTTTAACAAGTTCAATGGTAATGGAGAAGATCTGTTAAAGTTAGCTGGAGTAGAATAGCAAAGATTTTAATTGTTGATAAAAATAAAACCAAGGTATACAAAATATATACCTTGGTTTTTAATATTTCTAAAATCTAATGTTAAATTATTAAGACTGATCTTAGAATAAGCCTGTGATAACTCCATCCTCATCGATATCGATCTTACAAGCTGAAGGAACCTTAGGTAATCCTGGCATAGTCATAATAGCACCAGTTATACAAACTAAGAAGCCTGCACCAGCTGAAAGTCTGATTTCTCTGATAGTGATATCAAAGCCAGTAGGACGTCCTAATTTAGTTTGATCATCTGTAAATGAATATTGAGTTTTTGCCATACAAATTGGCAGCTTATCATAACCCATTTCATTTAATTGTTTGATGGTTTTTTCTACATCAGATGTAAAGTTAACTTTGTCAGCACCATAGATTTCAGTAGCTATCGTGCTGATTTTCTCTTTAATTGAAAGATTTGTATCATATAGGAATTTGAAGTTTGAAGGTTTAGTTTCGATAGTTTTAACAACTTTCTCAGCTAAATCAGCTCCACCTTCTCCACCTTTTGCCCAAACTTCAGACAGAGAAACTTCAACGCCCATTTCGTTACATTTCTTTTCAACTAAATCTAATTCAGCTTTAGTATCAGTTGGGAAAGCATTGATAGCAACAACAACTGGCACACCGAATTTACCAACGTTTTCAATATGTTTTTCCAGGTTAGCAAAGCCTTTTGCCAAAGCATCAAGATTTTCTGGACCTAATTCAGCTTTAGGAACTCCACCATGCATTTTTAATGCACGAACTGTAGCAACGATCACTGTTACATCAGGCTTCAAGTCAGCAAATCTACATTTTAAGTCAAAGAACTTCTCTGCACCTAGGTCTGCTCCAAAACCAGCTTCAGTTACTGTATAATCAGCAATTTTCATAGCAGTTTTAGTAGCATTGACACTGTTACAACCATGAGCGATATTTGCGAAAGGTCCGCCGTGGATGAAAGCAGGTGTGTTTTCTAAAGTCTGAACCAGGTTAGGCTTGATAGCATCTTTCATAAGAAGAGCCATAGCGCCTTGTGCCTGTAAGTCAGCAGCAGTTACTGGTTTTTTATCATAAGTATAGCCGATCACGATTTGAGCAAAACGTTTTTTCATATCCATCAGATCATCAGCTAAGCATAGAATTGCCATTACCTCAGAAGCCACTGTGATATCAAAGCCGTTTTCACGAGGAACACCATTAGCTTTTCCACCTAAACCAATAACGATATCTCTTAATGATCTGTCGTTTAAGTCAATAACACGACGGAAAACGATAGTTCTTGGATCAATATTCAATGGATTGCCTTGTTGGATGCTGTTGTCGATCATTGCAGCCAATAGGTTATGAGCATAAGTGATAGCATGTAAGTCACCAGTAAAGTGTAGGTTGATATCATCCATAGGAACAACCTGTGCATATCCTCCACCAGCAGCTCCACCTTTAACTCCAAAGCTTGGTCCAAGAGAAGGTTCTCTTAAGCAAACCATAACTTTTTTGCCGATTTTAGCTAAACCATCAGCTAAGCCTACAGAAGTAGTAGTTTTACCTTCACCAGCTGGTGTAGGGCTGATTGCAGTAACCAGGATCAGCTTGCCGTCTTTTTCTCCTCTTAGTCTTTTAACTGTTTCCATAGAAATCTTAGCTTTATATTTACCATATAATTCTAGGTCGTCTTGTGAAAGACCAATGCTTTCTGCAATTTCTACAATCGGTTTTTTGACTGCCTCTTGAGCAATTTCAATGTCGCTTTTGAAACTCATTTTTAATCTCCTTTTTATTTAAATATTTTATTCAACAATTTCATCTGGGCTGAAATAAAGAGCGATTTCTCTTTCAGCATTTTCCAATGAATCTGAAGCGTGAATGAGGTTTTTAGTCATATTGATAGCCAAATCTCCTCTGATGCTGCCCATTTCCGCTTTTTCAGGATCTGTAGCTCCATTTAGCTTACGGATACCTGAAATTACATTATCTCCACCTATAACCATATGAACCACAGGTCCAGAAGTCAGATACTCAACTAGTGAAGGAAAATATGGTCTTTCAAGATGCTCATAGTAGTGCTTATCCAGCTGTTCCTTGGTTAGTCTTTGAATTTTTAAGCCTAAAACTTTATAGCCCTTTTTTTCAATTCTGCTGATAACTTCACCTAATAAGCCTCTTTTTAATCCATCAGATTTTAACATTACAAACGTTTTCTCCATGTTGTCTCCCTTTCATACATTTTTTTATTTATTATTCCATTAAAGACTCAAATTCTTCTCTGGATATAACTTCCTTATCCATCAACAGCTCTGCTACCTTGGTTAGTTTATCTCTATGTTCAGTCAGGATCATTTTAGTTCTCTCATGACACATATCCATATACTTTTTAGCAGTACTATCAATTTTAGCAGCAACCTCTTCTGAATAATTTTTCTCCTTGGCAAAATCACGTCCTAAGAAAACCTCTCCACCCTTGCTGCCATAATTCAACAGACCTATTTCATCACTCATTCCATATACGGTGATCATATTTTTAATGATAGCTGTAGCTTTTTCCAGGTCATTTGATGCTCCGGTGCTGATATCCCCGATTTCTATCTCTTCAGCCACCCTGCCTCCAAGAAGCAAGCAAACATGATTTAACATATCTGTTTTAGTAGCATAGTTTTTATCTTCATCAGGTAAGGTTATGGTATAGCCTCCAGCGTAACCTCTAGGTATGATAGATATTTTATGTACCGGATCGGCTCCTTCAAGATAATATGCTGTCACCGCATGGCCTGTTTCATGATAAGCTACCAGCTTTCTTTCTTTATCTGTCATAACCTTGCTTTTCTTTTCTGGTCCGGCTATTTCTCTTTCTATAGCCTGCTCTAGGGATTCCATAGAAATCTTGTTTTCATTTTTTCTAACAGCCAACAAAGCTGCTTCATTCATAACATTGGCCAGATCTGCTCCAGTAAAGCCTGGCGTTCTTTTGGCAATAATGCTTAAATCCACATCATCAGCTAAAGGCTTGCCTTTAGCATGTATGTTGATAATAGCTTCTCTACCCCTGACATCTGGGGGTGTTATCACGATCTGTCGGTCAAAACGCCCTGGTCTTAACAAGGCAGAATCTAAGACGTCTGGTCTGTTAGTAGCAGCCATCACAATGATAGCCTCATTGTTATTCATACCATCCATCTCAACTAAAAGCTGATTTAAGGTTTGCTCTCTTTCATCGTGGCCTCCACCTAAGCCTGCTCCCCTTTGTCTCCCTACTGCATCAATTTCATCTATAAAAAGAATACATGGAGCTGTCTTTTTAGCTCGATCAAATAAATCTCTCACTCTTGAGGCACCAACACCTACATATAGCTCCACAAACTCAGAACCACTTATAGAATAGAAAGGCACTCCTGCCTCTCCGGCAACTGCCTTGGCTACCAGAGTCTTACCTGTTCCAGGCTCACCGGAAAGCATAACGCCCTTTGGTATCTTAGCACCAAATCTGGTAAATTTAGCTGGGTTTTTCAAGAAATCTATTATCTCTTGTAATTCTTCTCTAACTTCATCTATACCTGCTACATCGTTAAAGGTAACCTTGTTGAAAATATCCTCATTAGCCAGTTTGGCTTTACTTTTACCAAACTGCATAGCTCCTCCACCTGAATTGCTTCTGTTGAAAATCATAAATATTATGAAGCCAAAGGCTGCCACAGTCAGAATAGTTGTACCTATAGTCAACAGATCCAGAGAGTTTTTGTTGATAGTCTCTACCTGTATATTATTTTCCAAGGCTACATTAGTCAGGCTTTCCCCTATTAATTTAACGTTATCCTCAAATTCATATTTTGTTCCATCTGCATTGGAACTCCATTGAACCACTATGTTTTTATCATCTACTACAGTAAATTCAGCTCTGGAAATATTTCCTTTTTCAGCCATCTGTATAAATTCCAGAAAGCTGCTTTTTTGAACTTTATCTTCCGTATTAGTTAGAAACAAGGTAATAGCGAAATATATGGTTACTGCAAATATTATTAATGTTAGTAGTTTTTTTCCTATTTCTTTCAATATTTATCTCCTTCTTGTAATTAAATAGCTCTTTTAATTTTATCACACATGTTATCTGTTGACAATTTTATATCAAGAAATTTTACCCTTGATAATCAATTGCCATAATCTCACTTCTACCATCCTCAAGGAGAAAATAGCCTGACACCCCAACATAAGGAACAAATACTATTTTCCTGCTACTATCAACAACTATTGGCAGCTCATTGCGCCTGGCCTCGCCAATACCTTTTGAAGCCAAAAGCTTCCTTAAACTTCGCTCACTCTTATCCCCAGCAACCAAAAAACTATCATCAGCCCTTAAATTCCTAACAGATAATGGGAACTTCACCTTGTTTTTATCAACATACCCTCTAGCAGAATTTCGCAGCCTATATGCTACCTGTCCAGTCACTGTCTGAAAGCTGATTTTATTACTCCCAAAGGAATAACTGCCAAAATCACCTACTACCAGATAATGCCTATTCTCTTCATCACTCCTTCTTGCTTCAAAAGGTTTTCTGAGGATAAAAACATTTCCCCTCTTATCATAATAGAAAACCAAATTATTAGGCAAAGGAAGCTTTTTCGCCATATCACCTTCTAAATATTCTTCACATAATAAGATATATTTAAATTCCAGATATTTTAAACTTAATTCTTCATAGGCCTTAAGCAATATCCTTCTTAAAATTGCCTTTGGAAGTGCCTCTAAGTTTTTTTTGATAATTAACTTATCCCCTTGATCGATTACCAGCTTTTTATATAGCTCTTCTGTATAACTTGATAAAAAGGCATCCTCTTCCTTGACTATTTCTCCTAGCTTATATAACTGTTGCTCTATCAAAGGATTATATTCTCTTAAGACAGGCATAAGCTTAAGTCTGATGCGGTTTCTGGTATATGTATCGCTATAGTTGCTTAAATCCTCTCTATAGATTATATCCATATTTTTAGAATAAGCCTCTATGGTTTCTTTATCAATATTTAAAAGAGGTCTGATGATTTCCCCTTTTTCAACAAACATCCCTCTAAGACCTTTGGTTCCACTACCTCTTATCAGGTGAAACAAGATAGTTTCCCCTTGATCCTTTAAATGATGGGCTACTGCGATTTTATCATAGCCTTCCTCTTCTAATAGGGTGTTCAGGTAATTGTATCTGACAATTCGACCTGCTTCTTCAAGACTCCAGCCATTTTCCTTGGCTATCTCACTAATATCTTCTCTTAAAATATAGCAGGGCAGCTGGTATTTTTCTGCTAGCAAAGCTACAAAATCCTG
The DNA here is from genome assembly GCA_022615965.1 of Fusobacteriota bacterium. Lineage (GTDB taxonomy): Bacteria > Bacillota > TC1 > TC1 > TC1 > WTXA01. The sequence continues at coordinate 20,654 of JAKEGG010000013.1, read as the reverse complement.
ATCCTTTTGGCTATCTTCACCTCTTAGGAGGTGATTGATATGAGCTAAGGCTATTTCTATTCCTAATTCTGCTTTGTATTTTTGAAACAATTCTAAAAGGACAACAGAATCCTGCCCACCTGAGATGGCGATGATTATCCTGTCCCCATGTTTGATACTGGTTTTTTTTTTGATATTTTCTAAGAATTTTTCTTCTAAATGCAAACCGTTTTCCTTATACCTTTTTTATCTTGAATTATACCATAAAAAAAGCCCTTAATCTGAATTAAGGGCTTTTATCTGTTTGCTAAATATATTAAAGTACGTCTTTGCCTTTTTTGCCTTTAACGAATACACCAATAATCATTACTACAGCAAAAATTGCCAGATATCCTAAAATTCTTTCCATGCCATGTGAGAAAAACGCAGCTACTACCATGAAAATTGAGCCTATAACAGCAATAACAGGTACAATAAAACGTTTCCAAACTGATAGATCTTTTTCTTTTTTCATCATCATGAGGAAAATAGGAATGTAGAGAGCATAGATGGTTACAATTGGAATCTCTGATGAATCAAAGCTGAAATTAAATATTCCCATTGTTCCAAACCATGGCTCAGTTAAATTGGCTCCATAAAAATATACCAGCCAAACTCCACTTAAAAGCAAGCCAAAGATAGCAGAATTACTTGGCATGTTGGTGGATTTGTCTACTTGACTCATCACTTCTACTTTTGGTCCCTCATTTCTAGCTGCAATAGAATATAGTCCTCTGGTACAGCCTAGCATCAGACCATTTAAGGTTCCTAGACAAGAGATGATTATGAAAACGAAAAGCAAGGTGCCTCCAATATTGCTGAAGATAGTTGAAAAAGCTATTTTTGCTCCTTCTTGTCCACCAGCCATCATAACTTCATTGGATACTGCTCCTGATAAGCCAATATAGTAGAATATGTAGACAGTGATCACGATCAAAGAACCGATCACTAAGGCTTTAGGCAGATTTTTCTTAGAATCCTTTAATTCAGCATTGATACTGGTAGCTATGATCCAGCCTTCGTAAGCAAAGGCAGTAGCTACAACTGCTGTAAATAGCGCTGTAACAGGATCTACTTTTTCAACTATGGTAGTGAAGTTTTCTATCAACATGCCATTAGTAAGCCCGACTATAGTTCCGATTATAGCCATCAAGGATAATGGAATCAGTTTGATGATGGTTGTAGAAACCTGAAATTTACCTGCCAGTACAGGTGAAAGTGTATTTAATGCAAAGCTGGCGATCAGGAAGAATCCTGCGATTACCATAGTTTCACCTCCGGTAATATCCCAGCCTAAAAGCACACCGACAAATCTTGCAGAAACCCAGGCCAATACTGAGGTCAAGGTTGGATAATATATCATAGCCATAAACCAACCTACATAGTAAGCATAGTTTTTGCCTAAAGTTGCTTCTGCATAATCTACGATTCCGTTGACATATTCATATCTGGTAGCCATTATTGCAAAGGTATAGGCACATGCCACCATAATGACTCCACCAATAAGCCAACCTAAAATACCTAATAGCAAGTTGCCGCCTGTAGCAACCAGAATTTTTTCAGCTTTGAAAAAAACTCCACTACCGATAACGATTCCAACGACCATGGCTATTGCTGTAATAAGACCATATTTTTTTGTTAATCCTTGTTCCATTTTATCACCTTTCTTTTTCATATTTTAGTCACAGTCCAAATTCAAATCCATGTGTAAATTCTGCCCTTTTACACATCATTTTCTCTATTCTATCACAACTTGACATATTAGCAATATATCAAACGACTTTATTTATATTATAAATATATAATGAGGAAAATATTATTAACTATTTTCCTCATTATTGGTGTGTTTTGTTATAAAATAATAATTTATTCAATTAAAATATTTTTCACTTCTTTGATCGTTGACTCAATATTGTCCTCATCCACCTCAAGTAAATTGATCTTTATTCCATAGCTATTATTTAAAGCCAGCAGCTCCTCAATGAAAACTCCTTGACTCTCTACTATTTTGGTTTCAGCAAAACACTTACCTTCGATTTCACCAGAATAGCTCTCATTAGAGCAAGTATTAATAACTCCACAGCTCGGACTACCTTTTATGCCCAGGTAATATACTACATAGTCATCAACCTTCATATAGTCTCCAAGCTGATCCAAAACAGGTTTTAGTAGCTTCTGACAATGGTTTCTAAACCCAGATGAATCATACTGCTCCTTGACCATGCCCCATCTTTTGCCACCAAGATAAGAAAACTCCGGACAAGGAAGCTGGATCACACCAGCTTCAAATTGTAACAGTACCTGGACCAGTTCCTTATTTCTATTAGCAAAAGGCTCTACCTTAGAATAATTATTCAATAAACAATGACTCAATAAAAACAAAGGCTTCAAACTATGATTCCTTAGTAGCTAAAGCTTCCTTAGCTTCTTTTTTAGCAATCAACTTTTCTAAGATAGAATCCTTAACTATGCTTAAAGGTAATAATTGGAATAATGCAAAGACTATTAAGCTGGAAACAAATTTATCCACCAGATTATTGACTATTTTACCCATGAATACTGCAGAGAAGAGGTTCTGACCTGTTGATTTCAGCCAGATGATCACAAAATCCATACCTGAGCCTGTTAATCCTCCAAAAAGAAATAAGGCTATTGGAGTGCCAATCAATGGAGCTACTACAGATAAAATAAGACCAACCACTAAAGCAATGATGATATTGTAGTCCTTTTTGTATTTGGCAATTAAACCAACGATCAAACCGATGGCTCCATTAACCAATAAGAAAGGTATTTCAGTTGGTCCACTGATCACCCCGTTTACCAGGTTAGTAACCACACCTGTGATAACTCCAGCCAGAGGACCAAAAAATGCAGCCACGAATATTGTGCCCACTGTGTCTAAGAATAAGAGGTTAAAACCAATTGTTTTGCTCACTAAGGCCAGAACGATATTGAAAATAACTCCTAAGGCCATGACGATTAATACTTTTGTAGAAAATTTCTTCATTTTTTATGCTCCTTTCACATTTGTATTAAGTATAACAAGGAGCATTTCATGAAACAATAAGTAAATATAATGAAATTATAGATATATTTTATGTTAAAACAACTTACTTAAACTTTTCCTTATAGGAATTCATACTTTTGCTGATCAACGCCTCAGCCTCTTCCCTGCCACTGATTCTCTCTAAGGCTGTTTCCTTGCCTTCCAGGGTCTTATATACAGAAAAAAAGTGGATCATTTCATCAAAAATATGAGTAGGAAGTTCTGAAATTTCACTATAGCCATTGTAAGTAGGATCATCAAAGGGAATGGCAATTATCTTCTCATCGTTATAGCCTTGATCCTCCATGATCAGCACCCCGATTGGAAAACACCTGACTAAAGTCATAGGTACCAGTTCCTCTGAGCAAAGAACCAGTACATCAAGAGGATCACCATCAGAAGCAAAGGTTTTAGGAATAAAACCATAATTAGCTGGATAGTGGGTAGAGGTATACAGGATCCTATCAAGCATCAAAGCCCCTGTTTCAAAATCCATCTCATACTTCACCTTGCTCCCCTTGGAAATTTCAACCAAAGCAATAAAATCCTTTGGTTTGATTCTTTCTTCATTAATATCATGCCATAAATTCTTCATTTAATCTTCTTCCTTTCCTCATTGATTTCCTTGACCGACTTACCTCTACAATCACTAGCATCACTAAACTTGGCTATCTCTACTCTTTGTGAGGTGTAAATACTATTATGGCCAATCACGTAATAGCTGACTACAGCTATCAATATATAGTAGGGCAATGCTGCAATACCAAAAAGTTCTATACCAAGCATTATGGTAGTCAAAGGCGTATTAGTTGCACTACCAAAAACTCCAATCAAGCCAAGAGCAGCAAACAAAGATGCCTCTAAACCAAAAAGAAGTCCTAGGGAGCCGCCAAGAGAAGCACCTATATCAAATAATGGAGTAGCTTCTCCACCAATAAAACCAGCGCCTAGGCTTAAAACAGTTGCTATAAATTTCATAGCTCCATCTACGAAAGAACCTGTGCCTGCGAAAGCCTCATCTAGCATCCAGAGGCTTAAACCTCCATACTTTCTGAAATTCAAGATCAACAGAAAAACCAGAACCACCAGTGAGGCTGCCAAAGCCTTGATCAGATAGTTTTTAAAATATCTGCTATAAAAATCTTTTACCAAGGAAACCAGCTTAATAAAAAGCCTGCCAACAAAACCAAACAATAAACCAGCTAGCAGCACTACAGCTAAAAGCTTTACTGAAAAGGCTGGCATCTCAACGATTTGGTAGCTTAAGTGTTTAATAGGAAAAAAACCGCTTACTAGGGTAGCTACATATGATGATATCAGACAAGGAACCATAGACTCATAGCTGATTTTCCCAATGGAAGTCATCTCCAGACCAAAAAACGCTCCACCTAAAGGTGTCCCAAATATTGCCCCGAAGCCAGCGCTGATACCTGCCTTGGTTAATATTCTTTTTGATTCTGTACTTAGCTTAAGATAATCGCTGACCTTGCTTCCTATGGTACCTCCTATCTGCACCCCTGTGCCTTCCCTGCCTACTGAAGCACCTGCCAGGTGAGATAGCAAGGTGAAAATATAACTGAATAAAGACATTCTAAGAGGCAGTCTTTCATCCAGATGAATACTATCAATAATATAATTGTTTCCTCTTTCAGAGCCCTTGCTGAAATTTTTATAGGCATAGACAGTAAATACCCCAAGAAAAGGGAGTAAAAAAATAAGGCCCCAGTTTGCTTCTCTGAATGAGGTAACAAAATTCAATAGAACCAAAAAACTACCTATAACCACTCCTATAACCACACTTATAACTATGGTTATCCCTATAAGTTTCCCTTTATTGATAAGTTCTTTCATTGCTTAGCCTTTCTGTTTAATAATTATCTGGCGCCTTAGGATAGGTATAATTTAACTTAACCTCTTCCCAGCTGTGACTATTGTCCTGTATGTAGCTATCTGAAACCAAAAGAAAATCATCAAAATTATAGCCTGCTCCATACTGTCTTTGTAGGTATTGTGGGTATTGATCATCATAAGCTAATTCAGTTATTGGATCGTTCCAGGTAAAATCAATATGATACCATTTCCCGTCTAGCTTGACCATATTCCAGACATGCTTGACCCCATCAGCTGTGCCATCTATGGAAATAGCTTCAAAACCAGCTTCTTTTAACATAATAAAGCCATATTCAGCATAAGCCTGACAAACACCTCTAGGATAGCCTCCGATTGGTGGATCTTGACCACCATTGTCGTTGATCATTTCATATGCCGAGTAAATTGTTTTATCTCTTTCTTCCTCTACAAAATAGCGGTAGTCATACTGGAAGGTACTGGTTATATAGTCATTGATTTTATCCAGCTTATCCTTCTGGCTTTTAGCCTTCTGATATTCAGCTGAAGTCAAATAGCTTCTGACATGTTCTACTATTGCCTGATATTCCCCTTTAGGGTCAGGAGTGCCCCAGTCGATCCTATAGGTTATTTTCACCTGGATATCACCTTCTACAGTTGCTCCAGTCAACACTGACTTATTGATGTTATAGCTTCTGATCACACTACGCAAATAAGGATTGATATTGGTTCCAGGCATATTCATCAAGGTTTCTTCCAAGGCATCTTTAGAAAACTGAGAAAAGGTGGATTTATAGCTGTAATAGCCCTGTTCATCCTGAAGTAAGAGCTTTTCTGCCACTTCTGACCCAACTATAATGAAGGTTGCATCATCGGCAAAGGCATCCAGACTTTTTTGTATGGTGTTTTTAACATCCTCCTTAATAGTATCAGGATCATCAAAAACCGGATAACCCTCCTGGTTAGGCATATTATCAAACTCAACAATTTTAGCTAGCTCTTGCACTTGCTGACAGCCACTGGTATTGATCATTCCAATAAAAAGTAAGGCTATTATCAATAGTTGAAAGATTCTTTTGTACATTACTTATTTTTTTCCTTCCAGCATAAAGGTAGCTTCCATATCTGCTGTTGATAGGGCAAAGGACAAAGGGAACATCTCAAAGGAAGCTCCGACCATCCTGGTATCCTCTGTGCCTGAAAAGCCCATGTGGTATCTTATGGCAAAGGCTTCCTCCCTGTTTAGTCTCATAAAGCCACTGATAATATAGACAGACTTTTCCCCATGTCCGTAGGGTAGCTTGTCTTCAAATTCGTAAGTAGGAACCTGTTGCCAGACTCCTTTGGCATCCTTGACATTTCTGCTTCCTGGCTTATAGACATTGACCTTACACAAATCATGTAATAATGCTACTATAGCTATACTTTCCTTCTCAGCTTTGATGCCATATATCTCCTTGACTCTAGGTCTTTCCAGATAATCTACCAGGCAATCATAGACATTAAGACAATGCTCTACTAATCCTCCTGGGTATGAACCATGAAACCTGGTGCTGGCAGGAGCTGTAAAAAAATCTGACTTTTCCAGATATTCCAACAATTTGTCTGTCCCGTCTCTGGTTATTTCCCTCTTATATATTTCCATAAATCTTGCTTTGTTATCCATAATATCTCCTTGATTTTCAGTATATCATCATTATATAATTTATAGGCTTTAATTTCCAGGTATTATCTCTACAACAAAAAATCCCTGATAATTACTTATCAGGGATCTATTCTGTCGACAAAAGTCAGCCAGGATGCTTTTTTCTTTTCTGGCCTTTGTATACAGCTATTCTCTTTTTTCAATGAGTTTTTCTAAAAGAACTGACAAGATAATCAAGGATAAAAAAACAATGATCATGGTGATCTTGCCGATCATAGTTCCTAGAAAATAGTAAAAGTAGCCTAAGTAGGGCAAGGAAAACTGAACTCTTCCTAGTAATTGAGAGTACTTGACCGGGTTGATATCGGCAGCCTCATTACTATCACCTTTGGTTTTAAAGGAACCTTCAGCTTTATTGACCTCAACTACTCTATGAGTAGCTACTGTATCGCTACCTGGGTTAACATAAAAGGTGATCACATCACCGGCAATGATTTCTTCAGCCGGCACTGTCCTGGCTGCTGCCAAGGCTCCAACTGGTATACCAGGCTCCATGCTGCCACTTACTACTGCATAAAGCTTTAAGCCAAAAAAAGGTGCCAAGATAAAAAATGTTATTAATATAAACAAGGCTAAAACCACTATATTAGTAATTACTTTCAAAAATTTAAGCATCTTCCCTATCCCTTTTATTTTTTAATAGCACTATAATGCCTATACTTAATATCATAACACCTGCTAATACAATGATATAACCTCCAGTTTGAGGTATTTTAACAATCACACTATCTTGATCTTCCTCAACATAAAAGTGCCAATCAATATAGACTGCCAGATTATTAAACCTTTGATCAAAGGTTTCACCTGGTGCATAAAGTTCCAGATCTATATTCATGCTTTGACCAGGACCTAAGGTAGTTAGGTAAAAATAGCCTTCCTTATACTTCTCTTTATTATTGACATTGTTGGTTGTAGTAGCATCCTTGAAGGTACCACTATAACTTATACCATTGCTAAAGTTCATATTCATAAGCATCAGGTTCATCAATTCTTCTCGGTAAATATCTAAACCATCATTTAAATCAGGGTGATCAACTACTTTCATATAGTAGTCTAGTGTACGTAATGAATTGTTTTTTACCACTACCTCTTGAGTTCTACGTTCACCTGGAAGCATGCCCTTAAAGTTTTGGAACAAATCCTTATTGCCTGGAATAAAAACAAACCTATCACTTTCCCCTTCAAAGACAACATTACTGGCAGCTAATACAGAAGCTGGGAAAGAAAGGAAAAAGAGCATAATAGCAGCAACTATTACTTTAATGACAGTTTTTTTCATTTCTCTTCTCCTTTCTCTCATGACTTCCGATATTTTTAGCTAATTAATTACTGGTTAGCTCTAAAGTAATAGCATCTACATGAACATGCCAGCCTTGGGCTGCTACTGCATCTACACCATGGTCATATTGGACAGCATCTGTAGTTACCATTATCCTGGCTTGCAGGCCTATATGGGCATTGGTTGTAGCCTCAGCTATTTTAAAGGAGTCAAATAACATATCTGTTGCTCCTGCAGCTAATGGAGCCTTTAAATAGTAGTAAGTGGTATTTCCTTCAGTTACTACAACATATTTGCTGGCATCGATATTCAATAGTTCAATAAAGCTTGGATCAGTTCCTGGAGCTACTAAGCCTGTATCAGCATCGTACCAGGCCTTAGTTACCACAAATCTGATGTATAGCTCCTGATTACCAGTATTGACTGCTCTTATTACTTTTGATAATGAGTCGCCAGGCATACGAGGATCAGTGTAGGTAATACCATTTTCAGTTATTACTGCATCTGGTTCTGTAGATGACTCTGTAATCTCAACATCCATATTGCCCATAGTGGCAATATTGGTAGCTGTATCCTGAGCACTGAACCAGGCTATGGTTAAACTTGCTGTAATTGCTACAACAGAAAAAATACTTAGTAGTAATAATAGGGTTTTTTTTGATTTTTTCATTTTTTAGCTCCTTATTCCTAATAGCCAGCAGGTCTGCCAACTGCAGTAAAGGCTGCGGTAGCATCAGCAAAACTTTCAACCTGAACGATTTGAGCTATTACTTTGATATTTGGATCATTGATAGCACTTATATCAGTAGTTGTAGCTGAATTTTTGATTTTCAATTGTTCAAATACTTGAGGTAATTCTTGATCTGTTGTTGCCTTACCAACTATAGTAGAAAATCTATATTCTATGATTGTGTAATCTCCAGATACTGTTGTACCAAAAAGACTCCAGCCTGAATTAGGTGTTGTAAATCCAGCAGTTGTATCAATAGCATTTAAAAAGTCTGTTTCGATTTTAACAAATACTCTAGCATATACTTCCTCGCTGTTAGCACCAATTGTTACAGTAGGGTCTTTAGGAATGATCCTGCTTGGTACTAATACTTTTTGTTCTGCAGTTAAAGCCTCGAAGTTAGGCTCTGTTAAAGTAGCTGAAACTGTGCCTAAAGTAAATACGTTGATTTTTTCAGCAGTTGTCTGAGTGAAGTAAGCAACAGTAAGTGATACTGAAGCCACGATCAACAACAAGGCAAAAGCTACTCCTAATAATAATTTTTTCTTTTCTTTCAAAATTCATCTTCCTTTCAAAATATATTTATTTTATTTAATAATCTTATGGTGTTACCCCCCAAGATTCTGTTACCCCATTAACAGGATCAGCTTGGATCAGATCAGCTAATACTACTACTTCAAGCTGATAGCCCGCCGGCACTGATTTTCCAGGTTTTAGCTCAACGTCTCTTAGGAGGATGCTGGAGCTTTCACCAGGGGCCAGTGGTATGGTGTAGTAATAGTAATTGCCATTTAAATCCCATAATATATCCCAGTTGGTATCAAGTATATAGTTAACATCATTTTCAGCTGGTATAATCATCTGACTATTGCTAATCGATCGATAATCAACTACTAAAGCCACTCTTACATATGCTGTAAAATTACTGTCATTTCTTACTGAAACTATTTTTTCCTGACTTAAGGTTTCAGTAATAGTGACCATTGGATCTGGTTTGACCAGAACATTGTTCTTACTTGGTGAAGCCACCAAATAGGCAATCGTAGTGGAAACAGCAACCAAAGTATTTAAGATAAACAGGATTATTATGATGATCAAAGTTTTCTTCTTTTTCATTTTAATCACCTACCCATGTCTGATTTACTAATTTATTATTTATCTGATCAGTGGCGCTTAGCCATTTATCATTGATTTTAGAATTAATAAAGTTTACATTGGCAATAGTATTGTCGATTGTGCCAATATCATTATTCAAGCCTTGACTTAAAACTGCATTTTGGGTGTTGACTATCTTAGGATTAGCTCCAGTTACAGCATATCTCCAGGACCAGTTAGTATCCTCTTGTATCGTGTATTGACCTTTTTTCAGATTATTTAAAATAACAGTTTCTGAATCCTTTAAAGCTACCTTGGTTATCAGTTGTCCTGCTCTGTAAACATAGAAGATAAAGCCTTGATCTGTTGTGCCTGTATTAACTGTTTTAGTTATTGATAGCTGTGCTGGTACCACAAAGATATTGGGCTGGATATTAGTGGCTATGGTAATCCCATTTTGAGTAAAGTCCCCATGTAAGGTCAAAGGACTGCTATTATCTCCATAAATATTGAGAGGCTCATAGCCTGCCAGGTCAGTATTGCTCCTTGTTGCCGGCTCTTCAGCAGAAGTATAGGTTGCCAGCATATTGCTCCAATAGGCAGCTAGCTCACTATTTAGTCTGTTCCAGTTAGCATCCACGATACCAGATGGTCTGGTCAAGCTTATTTCGATCAGATCCTTGAGGTTTACTCCTACCAGGTCACCATATAGAATGGTTCTGGAATTGGCCTCTAGATTTGGTACTATTGGCTTGACTGTATAGGTTCCAGTTTTTTGAACTGTTGTTGCTGATGTGCCAACAGGGTTTTTATAGGTTTCTCCAGTAGTTCTCTTATAGCCCACTCCAGCAATAGGGGTCCATAATGTACCATTGCTAAAATCAATATAGTTTTGTGGATCAGCTGTAACCGTCAGGTTATAGCTTTTATCAGTATTGATCAATGTACTGGTACTAAAGCTTTCATTAAAGCTGTAGCTCAGTAAATTTGCAGGTATATTGGTGTCACTTGGACTATACATACTGGTTTGAACACTGGTCATATTCTCTGGCAGATATTGTCCAAGGATGATGTATTCTTCCTTATTAGTCACGCTGAAATTAAAAGGCACATTGACTGTTGGGTTCGGAAATGAGCCTATATTGCTCCCTGTACTGGTATATACCCCTGAAGTATTGGCAATATTTGTTGGTACTGTATTGCCTCCAATAAAGCTATCTTTAGCTATTACATAAGCTGAAGCAACATAACCTCCACCAGAGCTTACATAACCTGGGCTCAGGCTACTGATGGTCCATTCAATATAGATGCCATTAGCATCCTGCATGATAGTTCCTGTTTTACCGTCTGATGTAAAGGTCTGTCCTACGTTCAGTGGTGTTCCTGTTGAGGTTACTACCTGGAATCTTGGATCTATATAGTCTTTAACTTTTAAGTTGGTATAGCTTTTACCAATGGTACCAGCTGGTGTGACAGTTGTATTTACTATACTCTGGAAAGCATTATTTAAACCTTGGGCTGTTGTAGAATACTGATAGTAGTCAGTAGCAACAGAGGTGTTTGTAGAGCTATAGTTACTGGATACTCTGCTCATATAATCATTCATCAAGGTTGTAGGGGCTCCTCCGTATAGACCTATAGTATAAACTGTAGCACCTAAGCCGTAGCCATTTAACACTCTGTCTGAAGTTAATGTGGTTTTATGGGTATAGCCATAAATTTTATCTGCTTTTAATGAATTAAATTTAAAATTACTATTTACTGTAGTTCCAAAATCGGCCTTGAGCTGACTAGCCTGATTCATAGTACCAGCAGCATATCTTGATCCATTGTCGTCATCGAAGCCATAGTTACCAGGTTCCCCATCAGTAAACATAATGACCATTTTAGGTCTGGTATTATTATTGCTTTGAGTCCTTAATATATCATAGGCATGGCCAATTCCAGTATTACTATGGGTAGCTCCTCCAGCTACTAAATTATAGATATTAGTTGTAAAAATAGGATTCAGACTCCCTGCCGATTGAATTGGCTGTAAGCCACTTACGATATCATTGGACACAGAGTAAGTTAATTGACCATTAAATTCAACTACTCCTATTTTTACAGATTTATTTTTGGTATATAATGTATTGATAAAATTGGTTATAGCAGTTTTAGTAACTTCCAGCCTGGTGGAGTTAGTAAAGAGATAAAAAGGCTTAGGCGTTGGATTATTGATATTAGTGCTGCCTGGGGCTCCTAGATCACTATAATTATCTGCAGGGCTCCAGGCAACATAATAGGTGGTACCACTAATAGTGTAATACCATTTGCTATTACCAGAATTATAGGATAACAGATAGTACTGTCCTCCAACGAAAACATAATAGCTTCCAGTAGTTGAAGGTGTAGCAGTAATAGGATTATAGCCCTGTAAGGCAGTATTCATACTTCCTGAGGTATCAACAACAATGACTATGTCATATAGTTTTTCAGTGTAGGCTGGTTCTGGTGAAGATTCAATTTGAAAGTTTAATTTGTAGATTTCTCTGCCTAGAGAATTAAAGTTGCCAGTAGTGGCAGCAGACTTGTCTAAGAGCAGACCTGTTTCAGGTGCAACATAAGGAGAAGTGATATACGTAGTATTAGCCATAGTCCCAGTGCTAAAAACCAAACACGAAACTATGGCTCCGAAAACCACCATAAATTTTCCAAAGGTATTAATTAACTTTTTCATCTTCCTTTTTATTATTTAACAGCTTCCTACCTTGTTAAATAATATGCTCCTTAAATTCTACTTAAAATTTAAAAACACAACAGAATAAATACTGTTCAACCTTTATGACTCCCCAATCAACAAAAAGGTTATAATATTTCTAAATTTTTCTAAAGCTATTTTACCATAAATACCATACACTTAGTGTGACTAGGTTGCTTATAGAAAATATCTTGTAAAGTTAAAATCAAATAATTTTAGCATTATTGGAATTATTATACATTAATCAAGGTGAAAATAATACTATATTTATTAAAAAAGCAGAAAGCAAAATAATTCATTCTTATTTTGCTTTCTACTCAACTAAATTATTTGATACTTATTAATACATCAGAGAATATTCAGATCTGCTAGCCAGTCGCCATCAGTATCAACATTCTTTTCAGGATAGCCATCATCATCAAGATCTATATTTAAATCAGCTTTTCTATCTCCATCAAGATCTATATTTAAGTCAGGTAAGCCATCATCATCAAGATCTATATTTAAATCAGCTTTACCATCTGTATCTAGATCAATATTAATTAAAGAGGCATTATTGTTGATTTTGGCAATCGAATATTCAAATTCATATTTATTATTATTATGCTTTTTATAACTAAACTTAAGCTCCAGATCCCACTTAATCAAATGATAATGTCTCCAATAATGATGGTGATGATCATCATCGCTATCATCATCCTCCTCGTGTTGATGATATGCATCCACTTTCAGTTCTAAAGCCTCTAAGCATTCCTTCAAATCCGGGAGATCTAAAACGATATCTAATTTATCTCTAGTTAAAAACCTGCCAGAGTTTTTTAAAATATTATAAACAGAAGCTGTAAGGAACCTATCATAGGTATTATACTCAAGTATTATTTCTTCCTCATCCTGATCTTCATCTTCATCTACATCATCCTCACCATCAGAATCATCTTGATCCTCTACACCACCCTGTCCATTATCACCACCTGGAGACTGATCATCTCCACTTTTATCAGCTGGAGTATTATCAACTATGCTAAGGACATCATCAGAACCACCATTACTAATAAAACCAAATTCCACAACAGGAGACTCCACTGGCTTATTAACTGGCTCCTCTGTTTTTTTAAGCTCGCTTATTTCCACTGGCTTTTGGTTATCAGCACTATTGACAGAACTTTTATCAGCTCTGTTTCTGTTAACTACTAAATTAAAAGCACCCAAGGTAGCACCAGCCACAATTGCCAAAACCAAAAGTCCAGCAGCAACTACACCAGCAAAGGAAGACTTGAAATCATTAAATCGCCTGGCTAGAAAAGCCAATAGACCTGCTCCTGAAACAGCTGCTGCCGAAGAACCAGCTACCTCACCAAAAGAATTACCGATCACCGAGCCAATAAACTTCTGACCAAAGAAAATAACCGGCAACTTGGAAAGACCTGTATAAAACTCCATCAAGGACAATCTCAACTTTTTTCGCCCCTGAAACAGCCTGCTTTTAACTGTAGCTTCATCAATATCCAATATCTCAGCAATAGTCTTGACCTTTAGCTCCTGGAAATAGTACATCATCAAAACCTCAGAAATCTTAACAGGCAGCTCATTGATATTTTCAATAATAGTCTTATGAGTGTCCTTTAATTCAAGATGGAGCTCTGGGATGTCTGTCATATTAGTGTTTTCATATTCCTTATAGGAATCACCATCATCAATCCTTAAATGCCCATTGGTTTTTTTCTTATACTCCAAAGCCCTATAACAGCTATTAACAACTATTCTATTCATCCAGCTGTTAAAAGCAGCTGGATTCTTGAGGCTGCTGATATTATTATATATTTTGACAAAAATTTCCTGAGTGATATCCTCGGCATCCTCCTTATTTTTCAAGTAGGAAAAAGCCATTATATAAACTGTCTTATAGGTACTTCGATACAAAAGGTCAAAATTCTTATCTGGATCCTTTTGAACCTCTTCTACGATTTTTGCAATATCCTTATTGTTCATAATTACCTTTACTTTCTAAAACTAACATTAAACTATATTATATAATATTACATAAATATTAACAAGACTACTTTAAGCTTAAACCATTACAAAGATTCTTTTTACTGTTAGCTACCCTGCCACATTTGCCACAAACATATTCCCCTTTGTCTATCAGCCCCTTATATTCCTCTAAGTTGTTTTTATGCTCTCCATTTTTAATGATCTTACATAGCTTGCTTTCAACCATTGGGCCCTCAGGGTGGCTGGCAACCATAGCATGCTCTTGATCTATCTTCTTAACTTTACTTGTACCCTTACATTTTTCCTTTTTTTCTTTTTCCTTATGCTTGTCCTTCATAACAACCACCCTTAAAATCATTTTTTCTTATCTACTATTTTATCCCACCAGAAAATTTATGTCTAGTCAACCAGGACTTAAGTATATATAATAGAAGAATAAAAACTTTAAGGAGCAAAATATATGAAGGAACTGAGAGAGTACCTGCTAAATTTCATCAAATTAGTTAAATCAAAAAAATTCACCATCCCACTTATTACCATCGCTGTATTATCCTATGCCTACCGAATAGCCAATCAAACCGTCTCCAGAGATGACACGGCCCTGGATTTTTACTATAACCAAGGTGGCATCCTGGCCCAGGGACGCTTCAGCCAGCTTATTCTACCAAAAATACTGGGAATAACCAATTTAAGCTCACCAACAGTTAATATCATAGCTGTTATTCTTATGATACTCAGCTGCTATCTTTTTGCTTCTTTATTTATGAAGGTCAGCAAAAATAGCCTTTCAAAAATATCCTTAGTGATCTTTGCTACTTTTTTTATTTCCTATCCTTTGATCACAGAAATATTTGTCTTTGATGGAGATATTTTAAATGTCAGCTTCAGCTATATGATCATGCCGATCATACTGATGATTGCCAGACACTTTGTAGAATTTCGAAAGCTCAAACCTCTGTTATTAGCCGGGATCCTTCTGGCTTTTGTTCTGCCTCTTTATGAATCCTTTGCTTCAGTTTATATCTTTGGCGTATTGGCAATCTTAATACTGGAATTTCTCTTTGATTTAGAAGGAGAAAAAGGACTTAAATCCAATATGTTTAAATTATTTAAATACACCTTTCCTTTGATTATTGGTATTATTTTAGATGTGATCATTAACCTGGTAATCAGATTTACAATGACTTTGCCAAACAATCATGCTGACAATACTATACTATGGCTTAAAGGACCTGGTCAGGCTCTGATTACCTTGATCAGAGGCTTATTCTATCAATTCGCCTTGAATACCTTGGTGTTTTTACCAATAGCTATGGTTGCTATTGCTGTGATCTTAGCCTTGATTTTATTAGTAAGATATACGATCAAGTATAAAAATCCAACAATTTTCATCCTGATGACCTTGTTGATAATCAATATTCATTCACTTTCTATTATAGCTGGCAAGATAGCTAAGCTTAGAACCTATAATGTCCTGGCCCTCTTTGTAGCCTTTATTTTTATGTTGACATATCAGGAGGTTTTCAGATATCAGGATAAAAGGAAAATCCTCTTTACAGCTACATCTATCTTCCTGTTCATCCTCCTTTTTGCACAGGTCAATAATATCAACGAGTGGTTTTATCTGGAAAAGGCCAGACATGACGAGGAGGTAGCAGTGGCCAGAGAAATCGGTTTTACCTTAGAGGGACAGTATGATACCACTAAGCCTGTAGTCTTTATTGGTCATTACCGTTTGTCTGACAGTCTATATGAAGGCATATCTGTACGGAGGGATTCTTTGATCGGTCGCCTGTTTAAGAATTTCTTCACTGATTTTCCTGGTGATAGTCCATATCTTTACAGCTATACCCAAACTAGCGTGAAAAGTGTTTTATCCTATGGTTCAGGTCTCTATTTTACTTCTGAAAGACCTAGTGAGGAATATAACTATTTTAAAGCCTTAGGCTTTAATTTTAAGCCTGATAATTGGAAGCTTCATAAGGAAGCCTATAAATATATTGATATTCTTCCAGCATTTCCTAAGGAAGGCTATATCTTAGAGACCGAAAGCTATATAGTAGTCAAGCTAGGTGAAAAGGATAGATAGAATAATAAAATAGAAAAAAGGCTGAACGATCAATTGTTCAGCCTTCCAATTATTTATCTTAGTTATTAATTTGTTAATATATTATGATTTAATAATCTTCTCTTAAGCCAAATTCAGGACTTTCCACCCACTCCTCACCATGAGTAAGCAGCTTGATCAACTCACCTAAAACTTCATAGTGCTCCTTTTCCTGGGCAATCAGAAAATCATAGATTTCCACATCCTCTTTTAGACAAGAAGCATCTCTTAGCTTTAAATATAGCTCAATGCTTTCCTTTTCCTTCTCTTGGGCATCTTTATAGAACTCCAGCTGGCTCTTTGCATCAACAGCACCATCCTTTGTTTCCTCCAGATTATCGAACACCGATTTAAGATCCATAAAGAAATCACGATCCTCCAGCTTCTCTCTTTTACCTTTTAAAAGATCTGCCAGTATCTTAGCATGTTTTCTTTCATCTTCGGCCATTAACAGACAAACCTTATTTAAGGAATTATCCTTATTCGACTCCGCCTGAGCCAGATAGTATCTTTCCCCTTCTTTTTCCATGGCTATGGCAAATTCCAGATTATTCATATTTTTTCTCCTATCATCTCATAAGTGTTTACTTGTTAATTATACCATCAGAAGACCACTAAAGGAATATTATGAGTCTAGATGCTTATAACCTTTACCCCATTTTCTACTAAAGCGTCAACTGCACTGTACATGTTGGTGATCTGACCTACTTTTAATTCAGCCTTCAGCTCATAGAAATCAAGACAGGTACCACAGCTAAAAATACTGGTACCTTTTTTCTCAATTTCCTTTAATATTTCAATTGCTTCCAAATTGTCAGTAGTCAGATAAACCCCTTTATTCATAAATATCAAGTTTTTGATTTTTTTATTGCTTTCCAGGAGACTGACCAAAAAGCTTTTCATCAATATGGCTCCTAGCTTAGGATCTCCTTGGCCAAACTCATTTGATTTGATCAGGACAGCCACATCCTCTATTATCTGAGTATTATTTACATCTATATCAGCAATATTTTTCCTAAGCTGTAGTTCTATACCTTCATAATTTTCAATGATCACGACCTGACAGCTGTTATTCTCCCCAAACCTCTTTACATTATCTCTGGCTACCTGGTTATCTACAACTATGCTAGCCTCATCTGCTTCCTCTAGGGCTTTTTTTATAAGAATCACTGGTTTTGGACATTCAAGTCCTCTGGCATCTATCTTTTTCATAATCGTCTCCATTTCCTATATCTACATTTATTCTCTTAATAATGCTATTACTAATTGATAGCCTAGTCAATAAATATTCCAGGATTTCAGCTTTACATAAGGATTCTTTACTAAAGATAGATCAATATATGATAATTTTATATAAACATAGAGTCCTACTGAGCCAGGCTAAATCCCCATTTTTCAAATGCTGCTTTAGCTTTATCACTTTTTAAAAACTCTATGAACTTCTTGGCTTCTTCCTGCTTCCGGCTGTTTTTAACCACACCAATAGGATAGACTATTTTTGAATGTTTTGAGGCATCGATTTTTTCAACCAGATCAACCTTACCTTCACTTCTAACATAATCAGAATAATAAACGAAGCCAGCTTCTGCATTACCTAATCCAACCCAGCTTAAAACCTGAGTCACATCCTTGCCGTAAGTAAATTTCCCCTCTAAAGTCTCAAGCATACCTAAATTCTTTAAGGCTTCTTGAGTATATTTACCTACAGGCACACTGGCAGGGTCACCGACAGCAATATATTGGACACTACTTAGATCATCAAGACTTTTGACCTTGCTGCTTTTACTTTTTACCAAAACAAGTTGGTTTTTCAATAATATCTGGTCATCAGCAAGTAAACCAGCAGCAACAAGCTCATCCACATCTTTTTTAGACGCAGAGAAAAAAACATCGATAGGAGCTCCATTTTTGATTTGCTCTTTCAATGTGCCTGAAGATCCATATTGGAGATCCAAATCAATACCTGTTTCCTTTTCAAATACTGGTTCTAGTTCATTTAGAACATCTGTTAAGCTAGCAGCTGCACCTACTAAAATAGTTACGCCAGTTTTTTGAGTCTCCTTTTCGCTATTTTCACAACCAGACCCAACTATAAGCATAAATAAAGCGGATACTATTAATAGAATTTTTTTCATTTTTTCCTCCTTTAACAATATATTTATACAATATTAACTGATTTATAGCTAAACCATACTTTAAGCTCTTGGCCTATAGTTAGCTTTGTGCCTTGGACAAAAAACTCATGTCCCAAAGCCTCGACAAGATAATAGCTATCTTCTAATTGCTCCATGACTATAACTGACAAGACATTATAGCCTTCCAGTGATCCAATTCCTTGTAGCTTGATATCCTGTGCTTTTATTTCTACCTTCACCTGATTTCCAATCTGGAACTCATCCTTCAGCGTCATGGCCTTAAAGGATAGTTTGCCATTGCCAACACATAAGGTATTGCCGAAGACACTTTTTTCTATCGCGGTGATCTGCACTTCGATCAAATTGTTATAGACCCTTTTAAGGTTACCTTCCTTAAGCACATAAATTTCGTCAGCTAACTTCAAAGCCTCTTTGGTATCGTGTGTAATCAGCATCGTATAGCCAGAATAAGCCTTTAATATTTCTTTGATTTCTTTATACATAAGCCTCTTATTATCAACATCAAGGCTATTGAAGGCTTCATCAAGAAACAGAAAATCTGGATTGTGCAGCAAGGATCTGATGATAGCGATTCGTTGTTTTTCTCCTCCAGACAGTTCATCAGGTTTACTAATTTTTTTATCAACCAATCCTAGTCTGCTAAGCCATTTAACAATTGCTCCATATGATTCTTTTTTTAAGCCTAGCTTAAGGTTTTGTTCAACAGTTAAATGAGGAAAAAGATTTTCACTTTGAAAAACATAGCCCACCTTACGATCTTTGGTTTTGAGGTTTACTTCTCCAAATTTATAGATGAATCTGTTATCATAGCAAATATAGCCACCATCAGGCTTCATTAGTCCACTTAAAAGCCTTAGCAAAGTAGTTTTGCCACTACCGCTTTCTCCCATGATAGCCAGGGTTTTAGCCTTAGTTTTGATCTGGTAATGATATTCTCTATTATTAAATTTCTTTTTAATATTTATATCCAACATGTCTGATACCTATTTTATTTTCTTTCTCTTTAGAATATAGTTTAGAATAAAAATCAGAGAGAAACTAATTATTACCATTATCACTAACAAAATATTAGCAGTTTTTAGATCTCCGCTTTCTACAGCAAAGAAAATTGCTGAAGCAATAGTTCTGGTTTTACCAGGAATACTTCCTGCTACCATCAAGGTAGCGCCAAATTCTCCTAAGGCTCTGGCAAAGGCTAAAATCACCCCACTCATCAAGGCTGGAAAAATCAAGGGTAGATCTATATTGAAAATTATCCTGCCTCTGGTCAGACCCAAGGTTTTCCCAATATCCTCATATCTTCCACTAACGCTCAGGAAACCTCCTTTAGCATTTTGATACATCAGGGGAATAGCTACCAGAGTACTAGCAATAACTCCTGCCCACCAGGTAAATATCAGGGAGTTTCCTCCTGTTATCTGAGTTATGATACTATCTTGACTTAAAGCTAACAGTAAAATATATCCTGTTATAGTAGGGGGCATGATCATTGGTAATAGTATTATCGTTTCTATTATTGTAGTAAATATATTGGTTTTTCTACTTAAAAGATAAGCTAAAACGGTACCAATAATAAAGGAAAATACTGTCGCCAACAGAGCTATTTTTATACTGATCATTACCGGACTTAAAACAGATTCCATCATTTACCTCTCATTTTGTTTGTTTATATTGTCTTTTATTATGTTTTGTTATGTTTCTCGCTGTATTATATTAATAATTCTAACTTTTATCAAGAAATCTAGGTAAAAAAGAACAGATTCCACCATTTACCTCTCATTTTGTTTGTTTATATTGTCTTTTATTATGTTTTGTTATGTTTCTCGCTGTATTATATTAATAATTCTAACTTTTGTCAAGAAATATAGGTAAAAAAGAAAGGAAGATATTTTATCTTCCTTTCTTTTTTCTCTATTCTCTTTTTTTCTATACTTTTTT
>JAKEGG010000012.1 GCA_022615965.1 Fusobacteriota bacterium | reverse complement strand
GAATACAGATGCTCCTAATGCCCCAGTCCCAACATTTAGACACGTATACTCAACAACAATATAACACAACAAAAAACAAACAAAACAAAAAAGAAAAATAAAACAATTTCAAACAAGGAAAAAACAAAATGAACAAACCAAACCAACCAGAAAGCTGGCTTAAGATAAACAAGATCAAAAACAACCAACCAGGCATCAAACTAAACGAAACAATCATAGAAGCCCAAAGATACGGCTGGATAGACGGCATCATGCACTCCCTAGACAAAGAAAGCTTCATCATAAGACTAACCCCAAGAAGAAAAAACAGCAACTGGTCATTAAGAAACAAAAAAAGAGCACAACAACTAATAAAAGAAGGACGCATGACCAAAGCAGGCATGAAAACCATACAAGAAGCCCAACAAAACGGAAGGTGGGACCAGGCAGAATGAACATCATCACACACCCAGAATATGAAAAACTAAACAAAGAAACCGAAACACTAACCGAAACGCTAACCGAAAAAATCATCGAAAAAGACTACCTCCTCTACCACCTCAAACCAGCCCTAACAGCAGAATACATGACCAAAATAGGCATCTACGAATACAAAATATACGAGATAGAAATAAAAACAAGAAAAATAAGACGAAAAATCCAACTGATCCAAGCCAAAATCAACAAACAAGAAAAAATAAACTTAAAAGAAATAGAAAAAATACTCACAATAGAATTCACCATCTTCCAAGAAAAACTAAGAAAACAACTAGAAGAACTAAACAAAACCCTCAAATTTATAGAAGGACAATTCCTAACCGAAGAAGAAACCAAAGAAATAAAAAAAATCTATAAGGAAATTGTCAAAAAACTCCACCCAGACCTAAACCCACAATTAACCAAAGAACAACAAGAACTCTTCCATAATGCAGTACAAGCCTACGAAAACGGCGACCTGGAAACCCTGAAAATGATAAAACTCATAACAGAAGGAGAAAAAAACACACTAAAAACCATAGATGAACTAGAAGAACTAAACAAAAAAATCAACCAACTAAAATCAAACATCGAAGAAATAAAAAAATACATCAAAGAACTCCTGAAAACCTTTCCCTTCGATCATCAAGAACTACTAGAAAACCCAAACTGGATCAAGGAAAGAACCAAAGAACTACAAGAAACGATCAACGAATATGAACAAGAATACAAAACACATCAACAAAAACTAAAAAACATACTAGAAAGGAACTAACATGGGAGAAATAACTAAAATAAACGGAGGAGAACTAATCACCCTGATCAAAGAAGGAGGAGACCTGACCAAACCCTTTGGCCAAGAAGTATTCCTCCTGGAAACCCTCCTGGCAGGAACCACCCATGTAGAAAATATCAAAGAACTAGAACCAGACATCAAAGCAGGACTAAAAGTCAACTTCTACCGCGAAACCTCCAACAAATTCGACCCAAAAGCCATCGTAGTCAAGGAAGAAAACGGACAAAAGCTAGGCTATATACCCAAAGAAAAAAACGAGATCCTCTCAAGACTAATGGACGCAGGCAAACTCATTTACGGTATAGTAGACCACAAAGAATACCAAGGCAACTGGCTAAAAATAAAAGTAAAAATCTATCTGGACGATTAGTAGACTTTAGGATCACCATAAGAATAAAAGGAGAAAAAATGAAAAATATCGCACTCCTAAAAGGGATAAACGTCGGAGTCAAAAACAAAATAGCCATGACTGAATTGAAAAAAACACTGAAAAAAAAAGGGATTTTTACATGTCAGCACCTACATCAATTCAGGTAATATTATCTATGAAGCTACTAAAGATGCTGATTTGATCATGGACCAAAGTATGATCACCAATTATTCTTAAAAGACATAGATATCATTGTAATGGGCAGGAAGTCCTTCAATAAAGAAATACTAAAGGAATATGGAAACAAGGAAATTTACGTAGCTTTAAGCAAAGAAGGAAAAAAACACCCTCAGGTTACCTGGTTCAATAAAAACATTGTTGAAGCAGTTGTCAAAGCACGAAGTGAAGGTAAAAAGATTTACCTATTTGGTGGAGGCTTGCTAGTAGATAATTTTTTAAAAGCCCAGATCATTGATGAATATATTATTGGATCGATACCAATGATCTTAGGACAAGGCCGTCCATTATTTTTAGGTGGATTTCTGCCTGTTCCCTTAAAGCAGGATGAATTTCAGTTGGAAGATGGTATAATGATACTTAGATATTCTAAAAGACAAGGAGATTATTAATGGATAAAGATAAGAAAAAAAGCAATATGGCCCTGGTGGCCTTAGGCTCCTTCTTCATGCTGCTGCCAATAGCTTTCATGCTGGTAACTGGAATTATTAAAAGCGTTCAGTCTGGAATTTTAAGAATGGATTTCCTGACCCCAGCTGAATTTTTTCCAGTAGTATTTGTTGGTTCCTTTATGCTGTTTATAGCTGGCAGAAGAGTAGGTCGCTTTACAGTATTGCTGAGAACCCTGACTATGATCGTGGTCATATCATTGATTGCCAGTCAAGGTGCAGCTGTCTTTACTGGTCTGGCTTCAGGAGCCATAGAAGCTGAGGGCTGGCCAATAGTTCTGGTAATTGGCTTATTGATAACTTATATGGCAGCAACCATTGTCCAGGGCATCACTGGTATCATTATGCTTATCAAGATGAGAAATGAATAACAGCTAAAGAGACAAAGAGCAAAGGTGTCCAATTTAATTGTTGGACACCTTTTTGAGCTTAAAGGTTGCAGTTAAAGAAGCAATATATTAGTATAATATTATATAATAAATATGAAAAGAGAAAAAGGAATAAATAAATATTATGGAAAAAATCATAATTTTTGGTACAGGAAAGCTGGCTCAGATGGTCTATTTTCTACTTAAGGACAATCAGGAATATGAAGTAGTTGCCTTTACTGCAGAAAAGCCATATTGTAACAGCAATACTTTTTTACAGCTACCCTTAGAGGACTTTTTAGAGATAGAAAAGGAATATCCACCTTCAGAATATAGGATGCTGACAGTATTAGGAGGTCTTAAAGGCTGTGAATTAAGAAAAGCAATGTACCTCAAAGCTAAGGCTAAAGGATATCAACACATCAACTACATACATCCCAGCACTATTTTTCAAGGAGAAGTGGAGCTAGGGGAAAACAACATTATATTTCCCAATTGCCTGATCGGCTTTAGTGGCAAGATGGGAGATAATAATCTTTTACGAGAAAAGGTCTACCTGGGTCATGAATTTGATTTAGGCAGTCATATCTTTATTGGGGTAGACTGCAACATAGGTGGCGAAGCTATGATCAAGGATTGCAACTACCTGGCGATGGATACTACTATCACCAATAATATAACTATAGAAGAAAACAACCTTATTGGCATTGGCAGCCTGGTGTTAAAAAGCATTGCCACCAAAGGTAGTCAATACTATGGCAGACCAGCAAAGGAAAGAAGAAAAGATGGAACAGAAAAATAAGATAATAGTAAATTTTACTCCAACTGGTATGTTGCCAGGTAAAGCTGATTCACTGTATGTACCCATAAGTCCTGTAGACATCATTGCTGAGGTAAGGGAGGCCTGTGATTTGGGAATAACCATGGTACACCTTCATGCCAGAGAAGATGGAGAACCAGCCTACAGTAAAGAAATATATGGAGAAATAATTGGAGGTATCAGGGAATTTTCCAAGGAGCTGATCATCTGTGTTTCCACTAGTGGCAGAGTTTTCTCAGAGATAGAAAAAAGAGGGGAAGTTCTGGATTTACAGGGAGAGCTTAAGCCAGATATGGCCAGTTTGACCTTAAGCTCCTTAAACTTCAATAAACAGGCCAGCCTCAACGATCCTGAAACTATCAATAGACTGTTGGCAAAGATGAATAAAAACAACATCAAGCCAGAGCTTGAGGCCTTTGATCCAGGTATGCTCAATTATGCAAAATACCTGATAAAAAAAGGCTTCTTAAAACCTCCTTACTATTTTAATTTGATTTTAGGCAATATTGCCTGTGCCCAGGCTAATCTTCTACACCTTGGCCTGATGTTGAATGACTTGCCGGAAAACAGCTATTGTTCAGTAGGAGGTATAGGTGATGCACAGCTTAAAATGAATTCAGTAGCAATTGCCATAGGGTTAGGTGTCAGAACTGGTCTTGAAGATAATTTATGGTACGACAAGGACAGAACCAGACTGGCTAAAAACCTGGAGCTTTTACAAAGGATTCATCGAATAATAAATGAAAATGAAAAAACAGTAATGAAACCAGAAGAATTAAGATTGATTTTGGATTTGAAAAGAGATGCAGAATAATGAAATATAGATTAGTAGAATTAAAAGTCAATGATGATCACAGAGGTTCCTTGGTTGCTTTAGAAGGCAATAAGGAAATACCCTTTGCCATAAAAAGAGTTTTCTATATTT
This sequence comes from Fusobacteriota bacterium, assembly GCA_022615965.1. GTDB lineage: Bacteria > Bacillota > TC1 > TC1 > TC1 > WTXA01. Next base: position 3,852 of record JAKEGG010000012.1, on the reverse strand, counting down.
ATGGTAATAAAGAACTACAGCCAAGAGCAGGTCATGCCAATCATAATAACGAACTTTTTTTGATTTGTCTGAATGGTAGCTGTAGAATCACAGTTGATGATGGCAGAAACAGGGAAAAATATATCCTGTGCCAGCCACAGCAAGGCTTATATGTAGATAGCAATGTCTGGGTGGAAATAGATGGTTTCACCTCTTCTTGTGTCCTCCTTGCCCTTGCCAGCAAGGCCTATACAGAAGAGGACTATATTGAAGATTATGAAGAATTTAAGAGAATAGTCAGATGATCGAATTTCTAAATTTAAATAAGGTCAATTCAATATATGAAAAAGAAATCAAGGAAAGCCTTGATAGGGTAATAGCTTCTGGACAGTATGTTTTGGGCCAGGAGTTAAAGTTATTTGAAGAGGAGTTTGCCACATATTGTGGGGTTAGTCAGACAATTGGAGTAGGTAACGGCTTAGAAGCACTATATCTGGCTTTAACTGCTTATAGTTTTCCTGAAGGAAGTGAGATCATAGTACCTGCCAATACCTATATTGCTACTATTTTGGCTATTTCTCAATGTGGATATCAACCAGTGCTGGTTGAACCTTTGTTAGAAACCTATAATCTTGATCCAGAAGCTATTGAAAAAAAAATCACAGCAAAAACCAAAGGGATCCTGGCTGTTCATCTATATGGCCAGTTATGTGATATGGCTAGAATAAAGGCAATCGCTGATCATCACGGATTAAAAGTGATCGAGGATGCTTCTCAGGCTCATGGAGCCAGCAGCAGTGCAGGTAAAGCAGGAGCTTTAGGTGATGTTGGTTGTTTTTCTTTTTATCCCACTAAGAATCTAGGTTGTTTAGGTGATGGTGGGGCAGTAGTAACAGCTGATAAGGAGCTGGCAGATAAAATAAGGGTCTTAAGAAATTATGGCTCCAGGAAAAAAAATTATAATGAGCTTAAGGGCTTCAATTCCAGGCTTGATGAAATCCAGAGTGCCATTTTAAGGATCAAGTTAAGATATTTAGATAGGGATAATCAACAAAGAATAGCTTTGGGTGAATCATATTGCCAGAATATCCGTAATCCTAAAATCCATCTTCCATTATATAGAGGAAAGGAAAATGTGTTTCATCTTTTCCCCATAAGAACCAAGGACAGAACAAGTCTTAAAAGCTATTTATTAGATAAAGGCATAGAATCTGCAATTCATTATCCTTTACCTCCACATAAGCAACAGGCCTACAGAGAGTTTAATGATATGTTTTTACCGATCACTGAAAAAATCCACCAGGAAATATTAAGTCTGCCTTTAAATATTGCCTTAACTAAGGAGGAGCTTCTTTATATAGTGGAGGTGTTGAATGATTTTTAAAAAGCTGGTTTCCGTTATTGTTCCTGCCTATAATCATGATGAATATATCGAGGCTTGTTTAAAATCGATCCTTGAGCAAAGCTATTCTAAATTGGAACTGATTATTGTCAATGATGGCTCTGTAGATGAGACACATGAAAAAATCCTGGCCTTTGAAAAGAAGCATAGAAGGAGATTCAAGAGATTTATCTATGTAAAAAGAGAGCATAAGGGGGCAGGAGATACTTTAAATGAGTTGATCACCCTGGCTAAAGGAGAGTTTTTGTTTCAAATTGCTTCTGATGATATAGCGAAAAAAAATGCTGTGGCAGTATTAGCTGATTTTTTAAAGCGTAATATTGATTATGCTTTGGTGGTTGGGGACAATGAAATCATAGATGACCAAGGCAACAGAGTCTATTGGGATAAAGACAGGAATAATCTGCCTGAAGAAAACTTAAGTGTTTACAAGACCTTTGGAGAATTTTTACAGGCACATCGTCCTGATGTTGATTTTGATTCAGATGATTTTGGTGAGTTAGGAACTTTGCTCAAAGGCAACTACATTCCTAATGGAAAAATGTTCAGGAGGTCTGCTCTTCTTAAGGTTGGTGGTTATGAAAAGGACATGTTGGAGGATTGGTATATCAATATCAAGCTAGCTAAAAGGTATAGGTTGAAATATATCGATCAGATTTTATTTTCGTATCGCTGGCATGGTAGTAATACCATCAAGAATTTAGAATATATCAAAAAAATCGAAAGCAACATGAAAGATTTTCTTGAGGAATATAAGAGGGAATATAATAAGCTGCCGGAGAAATAAATTTCTCCGGTTTTTTATTGACAGACTAAAGGGTAAAATGCTATTCTATAGTCATGATATAGATAACTATGAATATCATTGAAAGTTATCTATATTGATTTAAAAAATAAACATAAGGAAGGTGACAAATGAAATACTCATATAGCGAATACATACCAATACTAAAAGCCCTTAGTGATGAAACCAGGCTGAAGATCATCGATATGCTTTCCTGTCAGGAGCTATGTGCCAATGAAATACTTGAGGAATTTAAAATAACCCAGCCTACCTTGAGCTATCATATGAAAATATTGATAGAAGCTGAGCTGGTTATGGGAAACCGTCAAGGAGCCTTTATGCACTATAGCTTAAATCAGAATAAATCTAGTGAGCTGATTGAGTTCCTGAAGCATATCAGCAGCGAAAAAGAAGAATGTATTTGTAACAATATCAGAAATAAAGAAAGGAAGTAGTAGCAATGAAAAAGAAGGGAAGCATTAGTTTTTTTGAAAAATATTTAACTCTTTGGGTTTTAGCCTGTATGGCCCTAGGAATACTTATTGGTAAATATTTAGGCTTTATACCAGAATTCTTAGGAAAATTTACTTATGCTGAAGTATCGATTCCAATAGCAGTGCTGATCTGGCTGATGATTTACCCAATGATGCTAAAGGTAGATTTTAATTCAATAAAAAATGTTGGTAGAAACCCTCAGGGCTTGATTATTTCCTGTGGCACCAGCTGGTTGATCAAGCCCTTTCTGATGTTTGGTCTGGCCTCGTTTTTTTTTCTGGTAGTATTTCAGGCTATTCTTCCAGAGGAGCTGGCCCGAAGCTATGTAGCTGGAGCAGTGCTTTTAGGAGCAGCCCCATGTACAGCAATGGTTTTTGTCTGGAGCAGCCTGACTAAAGGCAATCCAGCTTATACTCTGGTTCAGGTGGCGGTCAATGATCTATTGGTATTGTTCTTGTTTGTACCGATAGTATCCTTATTATTAGGTATCACCAATATTTTTGTCCCATGGGATACTCTGTTTTTCTCAGTAGTTTTCTTTGTAGTTATACCTCTAATAGCTGGTGGTTTGACCAGAAAAATACTGATCAAAAGAAAAGGTCTGGATTTTTTCAACAATATATTTTTACCTAAGTTTGATAGCATAACTATAGTTGGTTTATTGCTGACTTTAATAATAATTTTCTCCTTCCAGGGAGAGGCTATATTAAACAGTCCCTGGCATGTAGCTATGATAGCTGTTCCCCTGATTCTACAAAATATTCTGACCTTTCTCTTTGCCTACTTTGTAAGCTGGAAAACCAAGCAGCCTCATGATATTGCTGCTCCTGCAGGCTTGATCGGAGCTTCAGACTTTTTTGAACTATCAGTAGCAGTGGCTATAACTCTCTTTGGTGTAGCTTCTCCTGTGGTGCTGGTGACTACGGTAGGAGTTCTGACTGAGGTGCCGGTAATGCTTCTTTTGGTAGCCTTTGTTAACAGGACCAGAAAGTATTTTGTCAATAAGGAGCTTAAACATGATTAAGGTAGCCTTTGTTTGTGTACATAATTCCTGTCGTTCCCAAATGGCAGAGGGGCTTTCCAGGTTACTGGCTAGTGATGTTTTTGAAGCCTATTCTGCAGGTACTGAGGTTAAGGATAATATTAATAGCGAGGCAGTTGAGGTAATCAAGGAGCTTTATGATTTGGATAT
>JAKEGG010000056.1 GCA_022615965.1 Fusobacteriota bacterium | reverse complement strand
TTCAAGGAGATATTTAGCTTTGGCCAAAGGATTGCCACAATAACCACCATAACAAACCACAGCAAAAATATAGGGTTTTGGGTCGATGATTTTTAGCTGATCGATAAAATTTGCTACAATCAAAGGGGTGGTTCCGAAAAATGATGGGAAAATCAAACCGATAGTTGAGGCGTTGGTATTAGTACCTAAATTACTGCTCATGGGTAAAACCTCAGCATCGATATTTTGGGCGATCAGACTGGCTATTTGCTGACTGTTGCCTGTGCTGGAAAAATATTATATTTCTTTATTCATAAAATATTCTCCTATACAATTTAAACCTTGATAATCTTAGTATAGAATAAAGGAGATGAATTTCCAAGGTTTATGAATTGTACCAGGATATTTATTGAATTGTAACCTGAAAATTTAATATAATAAGTAGGTAAGAATATAAATATTTAAGGAGTAAGAGCTAGATGAAAGATAAAAAACTAGTTGAAGAAATAACCTCAAGAGATGAGGATTTTGCCAAATGGTATACAGATATTATTAAAAAAGCCGAGCTTGTTGACTATTCCAGTGTCAGAGGCTGTATGGTGATCAGACCCTATGGTTATGGGATCTGGGAGCTGATGCAAAAGGAGCTGGATGACAGATTAAAAAGGACAGGACATGAAAATGTCTATATGCCATTATTCATTCCCGAAGGTCTGCTGCAAAAAGAAAAAGATCATGTTGAAGGCTTTGCCCCGGAAGTAGCCTGGGTCACCCATGGAGGAGAAGAGGAGCTAGCTGAAAGATTATGTGTCAGACCTACATCTGAAACTTTGTTTTGTGAGCATTATGCCAATATTATTCACTCCTACAGGGATTTGCCAAAGCTCTATAATCAATGGTGTTCTGTAGTCAGATGGGAAAAAACCACCAGACCATTTCTAAGGACCCTGGAATTTTTGTGGCAGGAAGGTCATACAGCTCATGCTACAGCCAAGGAAGCTGAAGAAGAAACTATCAGAATGTTAGAGGTGTATGCTGAATTTTGTGAAAATGTACTGGCGATACCAGTAATCAAAGGTCAAAAAACTGAAAAGGAAAAATTTGCCGGAGCTAAAGCGACCTATACCATAGAAAGCCTGATGCATGATGGCAAGGCTTTACAATCTGGAACTTCTCATAATTTTGGAGATGGCTTTGCTAAGGCTTTTGAGATACAATACCAAAGTAAGGATGGCTCCCTGGAGTATGTCCATCAAACCTCCTGGGGAGTTACTACCAGATTGATAGGGGCTTTGATCATGGTCCATGGTGATGATAGTGGGTTAATACTTCCACCTAGAGTTGCTCCTACGCAATTAGTGATAATACCAATTGCCCAGCATAAGGAAGGGGTTTTAACTAAGGCTATGGAACTACAGGCAAGACTTTCCAAAGTGGCCAGAGTCAGCCTTGATGATAGTGATAAAATGTCTGGCTGGAAGTTTAGTGAATCTGAAATGAGAGGAGTTCCTCTAAGGCTTGAGGTTGGTCCTAAGGATATAGAAAAGGGTCAGGTCGTTCTAGTAAGACGTGATACCAGAGAGAAAACTTTTGTAGCTATGGAGGAATTAGAGGTTAGGGTCCAAGAGCTGCTTCAAACTATTCAACAGGATATGTTGGAAAAAGCCAGAACAGCCAGAGATGAGAAAACCTATGTGGCACATAGTTTGGCAGAGTTTGAGAAAATCCTTGAGGAAACACCAGGCTTTATCAAGGCTATGTGGTGTGGGGACAGAGCCTGTGAAGAAGCTATTAAAGAAAAAACCACTGCTACTGCCAGGTGTATTCCTTTTACAGGTGAAGCTGTTGGAGATAAGTGTATTTGCTGTGGCAAGGAGGGAAAACACCTGGTTTACTGGGGCAAGGCCTATTAGCTCTAAGAGTAGTAAAATTTAAGGTAAGATAAAGTAAAGAAGGTATAATGATGATTGAACTAAAAGGTGTAGTAAAAAGCTTTGGAGAAAAAAGAGCAGTAGATGACCTTGATCTAACAGTTGAGGATGGAGAAATATTCGGCTTTATTGGTCCTAATGGTGCAGGTAAAACCACTACTATCAAAATGATTGTTGGTATACTTGAGGCTGATAGTGGGGAAATCAAGGTGGGAGGCATCAGGTTGCTGGAAGATCCACTTGGAGTTAAAAGAATGATCAGCTATGTTCCAGATAATCCCTTTATTTATGAAAAAATAACTGGGTACCAGTATCTGAATTTTTTAGGAGATGTTTATGGACTAGATAAGGAATCCAGAAATATGAGTATTGCCAGATATGCTCAGGCTTTTGAAATCGAAGAAAACCTGAAAGACTATATATCCGGTTATTCTCACGGCATGCAACAAAAGATAGCTTTAATAGGAGCATTATTACATGAGCCAGAGGTCCTGATCTTAGATGAGCCTATGGTAGGCCTTGATCCTAAAAGTGCCTTTACCTTAAAGGAGCTTATGAAGGAAGGTTGTCAAAAGGGCAGAACAGTGTTTTTTTCAACCCATATCATGGAGGTAGCAGAAAAACTATGCCATCGTATTGCTATAATCAATCATGGTAAAATAGTGGCTGTTGGTACTTTAGAGGAAATCAAGAGTAAATTCAAAGAAGATGGCAGTCTTGAAGAAATATTCCTGGAGTTAACAGAATGAGAAATTTATGGAATCTGATCAAAAAAGACTTGCTGTTAGAGTTTAGCTTTATTTTAAACCCTGCAGCCTCACTTAAGGATCCTAAAACCAGAAAGCGCAGTTTGCTTTATCTCCTGACCTTGGCTATCTTTGGTGGCTATCTGATATATTTCATCAATTATCTGCTAGGCCTGGTTGATATATTCAAAGCTCAGGGCCTTGGAGAACTATTTTTACTCCTAGGCTTGGTTACCTATACAAGCATGATCATCTTTTTAGGAGTATCCCAGGTTTTAAGCAAGCTGTATTTTAGTGATGATATAAGTATGTTGCTGCCTTTACCTGTGTCTGCAGCAGATATTTTAGGAAGCAAGCTGATAAGTATAACTGTAAACTCTTTGCTGTTTGCCTTGATCACAGTTGTTCCTATCAGCATAAAATATGGTGGAGACTGGTTTTTTTATCTAAGTGCTATTCTTGGTGCTGTAGCAGCAACCTTGTTGACTATCAGCCTCATAGCCATGATAGAAATTGTTTTGATGAGATTTTTCAACAGGTTACCAAATCTTAAAAGCCTGCTGCAAATTGTCAGTATGTTTATGGTGATAATTTTTGTTTTAGGCTTTCAGTGGCTTATGAAATTAGGACAGGAGATGAACATTACCCCAGAATCACTGCCTCAGTTCATCGAGGAGCTCTCAGGGAAAATCTACCTGTTGCTGCCTCAGGTCAAGCTGTGGATGATCGCCTTGACTGAAAGTGCTTTATGGGAGAGACTGGGAGCTTTGCTCCTGCTTCTTGCTTCAGCATTGATCATTTGGCAACTGGTGTCCAGATTAGGAAGCAAGCTGTTTATTAAAGGTCTGGCTGATAATAGGGTCATTGCTGTTAGAAAACATATGTTCCAAAGAAAGACTCCTGGAGTCAGACCGGTTTTTCTGGATATTGCCTTAAAGGAAATTGCTGAGATATTAAAAACTCCGATATATTTTTTTAATATTGCTTCTATTGGTGTATTGATACCTATTTTGCTTATGTTTCCTATTCTTATAAATGAAGGTGGAGATAATTTTTTAAGTGATATAAATGGACTGTATGGTGCATTAGAATTTAGTTTAGGAAATAACATAGGAGTTGGATTGTTGATTGGACTTTTGGGCAGTATCTTTTTTGGAGTGACCAGTCAAAGTGCAGTTTCATCAATTACCAGAGAAGGTAAAAGATTGTGGCTGGTGCAAACTTTGCCTGTAAAGGTCAAGGATCAGGTCAATGGTCGATTAGTAGCCTCCTATGTCTTTCAAACAGTGGGGATATTGCCTTCAGCCTTGATTTTGTGGCTTTTGTTGAGTCCTCCTTTGGAAATGGTAGTTGCCTTTTTTCTTGGGGTTGGGATTACTGCCTGGATGACCTCCAATCTAGGGCTGTTGATAGATATTTTAAGACCAAAGCTTAATTGGGATGATCCTGAAGAGGCTATCAAGCAAAATATGAATATATTTCTTTTTGTGATGGGTTCCTTTGGTTATTTGGGCTTGATTATTTTTTCCCTGGTAAAATTATTTGAAAATAAATTGATAGAATACAGTTCTTTGTTGGGTATTGGTCTTGTTATATTAGTTTTACATGCTCTTTTAGGAGTTATAGGCTACATATTATCTAGAAGATTATTTAAGAAGAGATTAAATAAATTTAATTAAATAAAAAATAACAGCCTTTCTGTGGGCTGTTATTTTTTATTTGCCGTAAAGCTCTTGTTTATTGATTTTTTCAAACTTGCCTACAGGAGACTCAGCTTCAAAATGTTCCATGGTCAGAAGACCCTCCTGGTTAAAAGTTTCATAGTCAGCATAAAAGCTCATCTTACCAGTTATGTAGTCAAAATAGAAATAAGTTAATGCAGGATCAATGCTAGGACTAAGAGCAGCCTTTAAAGCTTCTTCGCTAAAGGAACAGATAGGTCCTGTTGGCAGACCATTAGTATAATAAGTATTATAGGGACTTTCTATCAGGGTATCATCGATGGTCAGATAAGGTCGCTGATAACCTAAAGCATACTCTGCGGTAACACAGGATTGGAGGAGTCCTCCCTTGCTAAGACGGTTCAGAAAAACACTGGCGATTTCCTGATAGTATTCTCCCTTTAAGCCTTCAGCCTGAATTACTGAAGCAAGAATTACTCCTTCTACAGGAGCAAGGCTATTTTTATCAGTGATCGTAGATGATATCTTATCGTATCTTGACTCAGATAGTTGGATGAAAACAGCTAATTGCTCTTTAAGATCTTTTTTGATCAGCTGATGATCACCTACAGGTATTAGACCTTCCATTTTTCTGAAATCATCAAGCCCGGAAGCCATTAATTTACTGTTACAGCTAGCGAGTATCCCTTTTACTTCTTCTGGAGCAAGGTTGTAGCTAGCAGCTAGCCTGGGAATGATATCTCTTTCTAGCTGATCACCATTTTTAACTTCAAGGGTGCCGATGATCTGCTCTTTAGATTGTGTAATTGCTGACTGGCCTTTATTTTTACTTATATTAACAGCAATGATTCCTAATATGATGATCAGAACTATCAGGATCAAATGTATCTTTCTCAATATATTTCTCCTTTTTTTAGTGCTTCTATTTAACATCTTATAGGAGAATCAAAAGGAAAACAAGTCGACATACCATGGAAATGAAACGGTATCTGTAATAAGAGATAATAATGCTGGAATATGATATAATTTTTCTAAAGAATTATTACATTAGAAAGAAGAATAAAAAATGTTGCTGAAAATAAATCAATTGACTAAAAGCTATAAGATCAACAGAGAAGAAAAATTCCCTGCCTTAAAAGGTGTGGACCTGGAATTTAACAAGGGAGAGATGATAGCAGTTATCGGTGAATCAGGTAGTGGCAAATCTACCTTGATGAATGTTTTAGGAGGTTTGGACAAGGATTATCAAGGGAAGGTCTTGTTTAAGGGCAAGGATCTAAAGGGACTTAAGGAAAAAGAGCTGGACAAGTATAGGAAAAACCAGGTGGGCTTTATTTTTCAAAGCTTTAATTTGATTCCTCATTTAAGTGTGTTAGATAATATTACCATTGCTATGACCTTATCTAATATCGGCAAAGAGGAAAGAACTAAAAGAGCTAAGGAGATATTAAAGGAAGTGGGTCTTGAGGACCAGATGAAGAAAAAGCCTAATCAGTTATCAGGGGGGCAAAAGCAAAGAGTAGCCATTGCCAGAGCCTTGATAAATGATCCGGAAATAATCCTGGCTGATGAACCAACTGGCTCTCTTGATTCTGAAACCAGCGCTCAGATCATGAAGATCATCGAGAAAATAGCTGATCAAGGCAAATTGGTGATCATTGTGACCCATTCAGAAAGAGTTGCTAAAAATTGTAATAGAATAGTGGAAATTGCTGATGGGCTGATTATTAAAGATCAAAAAAATAATGATTCCAGGGTTTTACCTTCAGAGAAAAAAAGTGAAAAAGGAAAACAAAACTTAAGCTTTATGTCAGCTATTGGTTTATCCTTTAAGAATATGAGAGAAAAATTAACCAGGAATATCCTGGTGGCCTTGGGGGCATCAATAGGTATAACTAGCGTTATCATCATGTTGTCCATCGGCAATGGTGTGGAAAAATATATCACTAATACCATGAATGAGTTTGTAAACCCACTAGTGGTCGAGGTGAATAAAAAAAGCCAGACAACTGATACTACGACTCAAAATCCAGGTTCTATCATGATGGCTGCCACTACTCCCTTTACAGATGAGGAAATAGCTGAACTGGCTCAGGTCAAGGATGTTAAAGAGGTGGAAAAGGCCTATGCTAAAACAAGCTATAATTCTTTTAGCATCCAGCTCGGTGAGGAAAAAAAGGCTTTCCAGAGTCTGGCTACCTTATCTAAAAATGTGACTTCTGAAAATATTACAGAGGGAGATATGCCTAAAGCAGGTGAGATATTGATCAGTGCTTCTTTAAATGAACAGTATGCAGAAAGTCTGATTGGACAGGAAGTTATCCTTAATACTGAAGTTGGTGGCAAAAAGCTTGAAGGCACTTATGTAGTAAGTGGTCTTTTTGGTGAGATATCCTCGATGATGAGTAATATCAATATTGTCTATCTGAATTATGGAGACCTGGAATCCATGGCTGTTGAGGCTGGGGCTGTAATTGAGCCTAATACTGTTTATTTATCTACTGATAAGGAGTCTAAGGTTCAGGGAATCAAGGATACTATCAAGGAGATGGGCTATGAAGGTTCTATCCAGGAACAGCTTTTAGAGATGTTTACTGAAATGCTTTCGGTAATGACCTATATTTTATCTGCTATTGCTGCTATATCCTTGGTGGTTTCAGCTATTATGATCCTGGTTGTTCTATATATTTCAGTAGTGGAGAGAACAAAGGAGATCGGTGTTTTGAAGGCGATCGGCGCCAGACGTAAGGATATCAAGAGGATATTTGTGGCTGAGGCTTTTCTGATTGGTCTGGTTAGCGGTTTGATTGGTATATTGGTTGCTGTGCTGCTGATGTTGGGTATTAATTTCTTGACGAATAAGCTTTATGAGGTGGATCTGGTGGTTATTAGTGTCTATTATGCCTTGTTTGGATTAGGTGTTAGTATAGTAATTAGTGTTTTGGCTGGCTTGTATCCTGCTGCTAAGGGAGCAAGGCTGGATCCAGTTGAGTCTTTAAGGAGAGAGTAGTTTGAATGAAGATCTAGACTGAAGGCTAAAATTTCTGGATGGTGTGATGGATGAATAAGTTATTTAACCTGATAGCAGGTGTCTATGGCTGGTTTTTTGATTATCAAATAAAAATATATCAAAAAAGCTGGTCTGAAATCGAAAATAATATTGATTTTACTGGTAAAAAAAGGGTCCTTGATATTGGTTGTGGTACAGGGGCGCTGGCATCAGTATTATCAGAAGCTGGCTTCATAGTGACTGGTATTGATCCTGCTAAGAAAATGATCAAGGTAGCTACCAGGAAAACTAAAAATCAGGATATCAAACTGCTGGAGGGAAGTATTTTTGAAGAATCGTTATTTGATGAAACTTTTGATTTTTGTATTGCTTCTTATGTGGCTCATGGCTTAAAGAAGGATGAGCGCTTAAGGTTTTATAAGAGGTGCAGGGATCTGGCGAAGGATCTCGTGCTGTTTATTGACTACAACAGTAAAAAGAATTTAGGTGTCAGTATGATAGAGTTTCTGGAAGGTGGTAATTATTTTGACTTTATCAAGGATCCTGTTGGTGATCTTAAGGAGGTTTTTGATAGGGTAGAGGTAATTGATCTCAACGGCAGGGGTGCTTGCTATGTTTGTATCTCAAAATAAAAAGGAGCCTTTTAAGGCTCCTTAAAACACGCCATAAATCTGATCTATTTCCTGAACGAAAACAACACCGCT
>JAKEGG010000055.1 GCA_022615965.1 Fusobacteriota bacterium | reverse complement strand
GCAGATGCTGGAGCAAGGTGGAGGCAATATTATCAATATAGCTTCTATCGGAGGTCTTTATGGTTCCAGAGCAGGGGCTGCCTATACTGTTTCCAAGCATGGGCTGATTGGTTCAACTAAGAATACTGCTTTTATGTATGCTCTTAAGGATATCTGATGTAATGCTATCTGTCCTGGTGCTGTAGCAACAAATATAGGTGAGACTATGAGATCTCCTAGCCAGTTTGGACTGGAAAGGGCCATGAGTGGTATGGCGACAAATTCTAAAACTGGTGAAGCTGTTGATATAGCCAGAATAGCCTTGTTTTTAGCAAGTGAGGATTTAAAAATGATCAACGGTGCTACCCTAGTTGCTGATTTTGGTTGGACTGCTTATTAAGTGGAAAGGAAATTGTAAATGTTTGATTGGCCTATATGGCTGGCTGCTACTTTCTGGGGTGGCATAACAGGAAGCTCTTTATTGATTGGAGCATTTATTGGGTTTAAATTTAATTTAAAAGCACGAGTAGTGGCTGGAATCATGGCCTTCGGTAGTGGGGTCCTTATTTCAGCCCTCTCCTTTGAGCTAATGGAAGAAGCCTTTAAACGATCTGGTTTTACAGAGGTCGTATTTGGTTTTTTACTGGGTGGGATCATCTATACCGTAGCTAATTATGCCTTGAGCAAGGCTGGGGGCAAGCATCGTAAAAGGTCTGGTATGAAGAATCTGAATGATCAACAGGATTCTAGCTTGGGAATAGCTTTAGGAGCACTTATTGATGGTATTCCAGAATCATTGATCATTGGAATTGGTCTTATTGAGGGAAGCAGCCTTAGTATGGCGACAATTATAGCTATCTTTATTTCTAATATACCTGAAGCCTTATCAAGTACTGCAGGCATGAAGGAAAAAGGTAAAAAGGCAGGCTATATTTTTAGTATCTGGGGTGGGATATGTCTTTTTAGCGCTATTTTTGCTGGTTTAGGCAACCTGCTTTTCACAGGAGCGTCAGCATCGACCCTGGCTGTGATCATGGCTTTGGCTGCTGGTGGTATCCTGGCTATGATAGTAGATACTATGATTCCAGAAGCTTTTGCTGAGACTCATGATTTTGCAGGTTTGATTACTTTATTAGGTTTTTTGACCGCTTTTATATTAGAAAGAATATAAGGGATGTTATAATATGAAAAACAGATATAAGAAAATAGATGATAAGAGGGGTTAAATAAATGAGTATATTTGAGATTATTATGTTGTTATGCTTTGGAGCTGCCTGGCCGTTTTCCATAGCTAAGTCCATCAAATCTAAATCCACCAAAGGTAAAAGCCTGGTCTTTTTATTTGTTTTGATGATAGGCTATATTTCTGGCATAATACATAAGATAGTCTATGATTTCGACCAGGTAGTACTGTTATATATGCTCAATCTGAGTATGGTGGCTTTTGATACTTTCTTGTGGTTTAAAAACAGAAAGCTGGAAAAAAGCAATGAAAGAGTAAAATAATATGAGAGAAATTATGGGTTTGTATTTAAATCTCCAGGTAAGTAAGCTGGTTACTGAACCTTCTAAATCTCAGGAATTAATCAATAGCATCAGGCTAAGTCAAAATGGTATTGAGGATATGCATATACTTGGTCTAAAAAGCTTGTATGAGAGAACTGATCTTATGGAGGTGGTCAGGTATCAGGAGGTTTATTCCACCTTGCTGATGGCTTCTATGTCTTTAGATGAAACTGTTGATGTCTATCATAGAATCTGTGTTAGATTGGTGTAGATGCTAAATAAAATAGTGAGAGCTGAGATATCATCTCAGCTCTCTTTATATCATAAGTTATATCTTGTATCACATCACAGTTTTTATTATTGACATATTTTAGATTCTAAGCTTATTTGCTAAGCTTGCTTACTTGCTTTTCAAAGGCGGCTAAGTGATTGTAGGAAGCATCCTTTAAGCTTTCAAATACTTGTCTGACGTCATCAGGCAGGTCAGTGCTTAAGAATTTTTCATACATTGCTATATTGTCTATTTCAGCCTGAACTCCTATTTGAGCTGCAGATAGCAGGCTTTCTGGAATAACCAGATGACTTTTGGAATCATCTGCTGGAGCTATCAGGCCATAGGTCTCATAAAGTGTTGTTAAGGAACTGATATGAGAGGTTTCTGATTTAATGATATTGGTATATGGTGCTGAGCTGCCAAAGGTTGAGATTATAGCTTCATATTCTCCTCTGGCTGTGTATTCATCCTGGATGGCATAGGCCAGCATATCTTTCAAGGACAGATCGCTATCTGCTAAAGCACCTTTGTTGCCATACCCAACAAGTGATAATTCCTCGCTTAGTGTTTGCTTATCTGTAGTTGTATCGCTAGTTGTAATTGTGGTAGAGGCAATATCTCTGTTACCTGCTCTATATCCTTTAGCTGCTATTCCTCCTTCGGCTAGGGTAAATATGCCTATTCCTAAAACGCTAAAAGCAAGGATCATAGGAACAGCTTTAAGTAGGTTATGATTTTTATTAGTGTTGATTGGCTCATTTTTCATTTTCGTATTTTCCTTTCATTGGATTATATATATATATATATATGAATTACTAAATTTTTGTTTTAAGTTAGCTGATAGAAGGATAGTTGTAGCAGCTATCCTTCTATAGGCTATGTTTTAATTTTTGTTCTCTGTATTAGTGCAGTTTTCCTGGTTTTGGCTCATGTTTTGCTTCATATTTTCCTGGTTGCTGCTGCCATATTGATACTGGTATTTGCTTTCTTGTCCTACAGACTGGCTTTGACATTCTTCCTGATTAAGGCATTGGCTTTGTCCTTGTCCTAGGCGGTTTTGTGCTTCTGTAGCTGCAACCTGAGGGCTGCTGAAACCAGATAACATTGCTATCCCTAAAGCGCCAAAGGTAATGGCAATCGGAAGAGTTTTTAATAGCTTAATTCTCTTAGTGTTCAATTTCAGGACCTCCTTTCTTAAGATGATTTAATTATAGTGGTCTTATGTGAAAAATAGATGAAGTTTGGCTGAAGCTTAGGTAAAAGTTTTATGTTACTAGAGATACTAAAATGAAAACCAAGACCTTATATAATGTGAAGTAAAAGTGATTCAACATGTTAGGAGGAAAAACAATGTAAGAAATTATTAAGGAAGAATCCTTTATTGGTGATATAGTATGTGCCTATCCAGTGGGAGCAAATATTTTACTAGGATACAAGCTTGATTTATTTTAGCATATCAACTTAGAAAATAATATCCTCTTTAAGAATATCTGATAAAGCTATATAATGTTTATATAAGCTATAGATTGGATAAAGGGGTAGAAAGATATGTATTCAGAAATATTCGTTAAACAAAGAAGCTACTATAAGGAAGGTAGAACCAGAAGCATTGAATTTAGAATCAATAATCTGCTAAAGTTGAAAAAAGTTCTTAAAAGCAACGAGGATAAGTTGATAGAAGCATTAGGATTGGATTTGAATAAAAGCTATGAGGAAGCCTATATTACTGAATTTTTACCTTTTTATGATGAGTTGAAGCATACCTTGAAAAATCTTAAAAAGTGGAGCAAGACTAAAAGAGTAAAGGGGAGTGTTTTAAGTCCCTTTACTAAATATCTGGTTTATAAGGAACCAAAAGGACAGGTGCTGATAGTATCTCCCTATAACTATCCGATCCAGCTGGCTTTGATTCCATTGGTATCTGCTTTGGCTGCAGGTAATACAGTAATATTAAAGCTTTCTGAGTTTACTGTGAATTCCAGCAATACTTTGGCTGAAGTATTAAACGGAAGTTTTGAAGAAGAGCTTTTAAAGGTAGTTAGTCCAAGCATTGAGGAGTTTTACGATCTTTTTGATCAACCTTATGATCATATCTTCTTTACTGGCAGCTCTAAGGTTGGAAAAAGTATTTTAGCAAAAGCAGCTGAGGGACTGATTCCTGTAACTTTGGAGCTAGGTGGGAAAAGTCCTTGTATAATTGATGAAACTGCAGACTTAAAGCTGGCGGCCAGAAGGATAACCTTTGGTAAGCTTTTAAATGCTGGACAAACCTGTATTGCCCCAGACTACTTATTGATCGAGGATAAGGTTTGTCAGGAATTTTTACCTCTTTTAAAGGCTGAATTTACCAGGGCCTTTGATGTATTAAAAACTGGAGGCAATTATCCTAAGATAATCAGTCACAATCATTACCGGAGAATCATGTCTTATCTTGAGAATAGTGATGTTTATGCAGGTGGTAGTGGAGTAGAGGAGATTTTAGAGATCGAACCTGCTATTGTTTTAGTTGATGATTTAAATGAGGCTATCATGGAGGATGAAATATTTGGACCTGTTTTACCAGTTATTTGTTATGATTGTTATGAAAATATGGTTAGTATTGTTGATAGGAACAAGGATCCTTTGGCTTTATATGTGTTTAGCAAGAACAAGGTTTTTGTAGAGAGAATAATCAAGGAAATACCTTTTGGAGGTGGTGGGGTCAATGATGTATTGATTCAGCTTTTAAGTCTCAATGCTCCTTTTGGCGGCCGTGGAAAGTCGGGGATGGGAGTATACAATGGTGAATATGGCTTTAACACTTTTAGTCATTTTAAAACTATGGCATTAGCACCTTTATGGTTTGATTTTAAAGAAAAGTATCCACCATATAAGAGAAAGATGATTGATTTGGTCAAGAGACTATTAAAGTAGCAGGAGGTTTGATGTTTGAAATAATTGATATGGATTTAAAAGGTATTATATCTATTCCATACCTGAAAATAGAAGCTAATAAATTAACAGTTATCCTTGGTCCTAGCGGATGTGGTAAAACTAGCTTATTAAAGCTATTAAATAAGTTGATCAGTCCTGACTCTGGTGACATCTATTATTGTGGTAAGAATTTAAAGGATATCAATTCCTTGGAGCTAAGAAAAGAGGTAGTAATGTTATCTCAGAATTCACCTTTATTTCCAGAGTCTATCAAAGATAATCTAAAGGCAGCCTTAAATTACCATATGTTGCCAATTCCAGAAAATTTTGAGCTACGAGAAATATTGAAGCAGGTAGGGATAAATAAAGATCTTGATGATAAGGTGCTTTTTTTATCTGGTGGAGAAAAAAGCAGAGTGGCTCTTGCCAGAGTTCTGGTGCTAGATCCACAGGTATATTTACTAGATGAGCCAGGGGCCTCTTTAGATGAAAAAACAGAGATATTTATCACGGAAATGTTAAAGGATATTTGCCAGAAGAAGGGTAAAACCATGGTTATGGTAACTCATTCCAAGGAAATTGCTAGAAAATATGGTGATGTGATAATAGATTTAAAAGAATATAGCAGAGGTTGAGATGCAAGAATTAATTAAGCTTAATATCATACAGCTGTCCTTAGCATATTTATTTCCATTACTTCTTTTTGTAATTTTGAAGAAAAGAGGTTTGAAAAGAGAATGGGAGCTATTGTTGGCTACCTTCAGGATGACTGTTCAATTGGTTTTGGCAGGCTATATTTTAGTTTATATATTTGCAAAAGCTACCTTAGGATTAACATTATTATCATTTTTTATAATGGAGATATTTGCTGTTTTAACTGTGATTCGTAAATTTCAAAAAGATCAGATGCCAAAAGGTATGAAAAGAACAGTAGCTTTTGCCATATTTACTGGTACTTTTCTATCTCTTATCTATTTTGTATTTGTGGTGATTGGAGTACAGCCTTGGTATGAGCCAAGATATTTGATTCCTTTGGCAGGGATGATCGTAGGTAATTCAATGACTGGGGTTGCATTAGCTTTAAGGCTATTGTTGGATGGTATGAAAAAAAACAGAGTGGTGGTAGAGGAAATACTTATTCTTGGAGGCTCACCTAAGGAGGCAGCTAAAGAGGTGGTTAATTCAGCTTTTGAAGCTGCGATCATGCCAACTATTACTTCTATGATGAGTGCAGGTATAGTTATACTCCCTGGTATGATGACAGGTCAGATACTGGCTGGGGCCAGTCCTTTAGTGGCTATCAGCTATCAGTTGGCGATTATGTTGGCTATATTAGGTTCTGTAGCTTTAAGTGTTATTATTATGTTGAGCCTCGGATATAGACTTTACTTTAATAGTGAGGTGCAGTTAAAAAAGTAGATTGTATTTATTTGTAGAATTTTGTTAAAATATAGGTAAGTTTAAAGTTAGGAGAGACAGATGCTTGGAGCTATATTTGGTGATATAACTGGTTCTATCTATGAATTTGATAATGCGAGAAATCCTGATGAAGTTAAGCTTTTTGACCAAAGAGGCTATTTTACGGATGACACTGTTATGACCCTTTGTGTTGCCAAAGGACTTATGTCAGCAGATTTAAAGAATGAAGAGGTGATAAAAGTATCCTTGGTCAACTCTATGGTTGAAGTAGGACGAAAATACCCAGACTGTGGTTATGGGAATTTATTTTATCACTGGATCTTCAGCGAGGAGCATGAAGGTTATCACAGCTTTGGCAACGGTTCAGCTATGCGTGTATCAGCTGTACCTTATCTGGCAAAATCTTTAAGTGATTGTTTAAGGTTGGCTGAACTCTCAGCAGTAGTATCCCATGATCACCCTGAAGGTATCAAAGGAGCTGTGGCCGTGGCTGGGGCAATATATCTGGCTAAAGAAGGAGCAGACAAGGAAGCTATCAGGTCATTTGTTGAAGGCTATTATAGTCTTGACGAAGAAATGGATTCAACTATTCGTAGCTCTGGCTTTGATGAAACCTGTCAAGGCTCTGTGCCTAAAGCCATAGTTATTTTTTTAGAGTCTGATAGCTTTTACGATTGTATAGCTAAGGCAATAGCTTCAGGAGGAGATAGCGATACCATAGGCGCCATAGCTGGTAGTATTGCAGGGGCCTATTATGGAATACCTCAAGAAGTAGAATCCTTTGTCTGGAGCAAGCTTGATAAAAGGTTAAAAAAAATCCTTAAGGATTTTAATGAATATATATCAAAGGAGGTTTGATCATGAAAAAAAATGAAGGAAAGCTGGATCGAATTATCAGAGTGGTTTTAGGGATCAATACCAACAAGGATGGTAAAAAATAAAGATGGAGGATCAGATCAGCTCTTTTTATAACTAGCTGGAAGGTGAATTAAAAGAGGCTGCCTTAGAGATCAGGGAGGTCACCTTTGATATTTCACCTGAAATAGTTGAGGAATACAAATGGTCCACGCCCCATTATTCATATAAAGGCTTACTTTTTGGTTTGATGAAAGCTAAAGATCATTTGAATATCAGCTTTCATAGAGGTGTAGTGCTACTAGCCTATGATGAAAACAAGCTCCTTACAGGAAAAGGCAAGGAGTTAAGGCATATAGTAATCAAAAGAAAACAGGATATTGATCTCAAGGCTTTAAAGAAGCTGATAATCAAAGCAATGGAATTAAATGAAAAACAGAAGACCGATTAAAGTCTTCTGTTTTTCTTTTAAATAGCTTATCTTCTTAATTTATAGGCTTCCTGATAAAACTCAGGATATTCATGATCATCTATCTTATTGTCATAAGCTACCTGATTGACCCAATAAGGATTTCTAAACAAACCACGTCCAATAGCAACCAAATCAGCTCTCTTATTTTTTAATATTTCTTCAACCTGGATAGACTCAGTAATCAAACCTACGGTGATGGTAGGCATATCACAGCCTTTTTTAATAACCTCAGATAAGGGAACCTGATAGCCAGGAAAAGCCTTGATAGGAGCTTCAGCCACGCCACCAGAGCTAACATGAACAATATCGATATCTCCTTTAACCTGATTGATGATCTTAACCATATCCTCGGGTTGCATACCTTCAGGGAGATAGTCATAAGCAGAGACTCTTAGAGATATTGGCTTTTCTTCTGTCCAGTTCTTTTTAACTTCAGCTAAAACCTCTTTTAAAAATCTGGTTCTGTTTTCCAGACTACCTCCATATTCATCACTTCTTTTATTGGTAAGTGGTGATAAAAATTCACTGATCAGATAACCGTGAGCACCATGGATCTCTAAAAGATCGTAGCCTGCCTGATCAGCTCTTTTGGCAGCAGCACCAAACTCCTTGATGATTGACTGTATTTCTGTTTTAGCTAGCTCTTCTGGCAGCCTGTAGCTAGAATTAAAGGCCAGTGGGCTTGGAGCATAGATTTTATCAGTACCTAGAGAGGTAGCTGTACATTTGCGACCAGCATGATTGATTTGGATCCCTACCTTGGCTCCATATTGATGACATTCATCAACGATTTCTTTTAGACTATTTACATGCTCATCACTCCAGATACCAAGACAATTATCTGTGATTCTTCCAGCTAGAGTGATAGCTGTAGCCTCAACTATAATAAGACCAACGCCTCCAATAGCTCTTGAGACATAATGATAGAGGTGTGAATTTTTAACATAGCCTTGATCATCACTGCTGTACATATCCATAGGTGGCAGGACGATTTTATTTTTTAATTCTAGATTTTTAATTTGATATCTATTTAATAATTCCATATTTTAAGCTCCTTATTTTTGATTGATAAATTCATTGATTATTTCATTAAATTCCTGAGGCTGGGTTTCCATAGGAATATGTCCCCCATTTTCTATGATTTTGAAAATTGAATCAGTAATCTCCAGTTGCAGCTTTTCTCCTTCAGCCAGAGGAATCACTTTATCCTGACCACCCCAGATGATCAAGGTTTTAAGCTGCAGATCTTTAACAGCCTCAAGGGGAAGATTCAACTGGGTTTTAATAATTGCCGGCAGGGTATTGCTGGCATTAGGCAGCTCAAGTGGTTCAAGATAACCAGTTATTTCCTCAGGACTGGCCTTCCTGCCATAGGCTTCTTTTAATAGTGTGCTTACCACTAGCTTATTTTGTAACAGATTATAGGAAATAACTTCAAGCCATCTAAAAACAGGAGGATAACTAACCAGTATTTTCATAAAATCATTGCCTGATTCTCCAAAGGCTCCATCTACAATAATCAAAGCAGTTGTTTGTTCTGGATCAGCTAATGCCATCTGAGCTACAGTATTGCCTCCCATAGAATGTCCTAGTAAAGTCCAAGGCAGATTATTATTATTCTTACCATCAAGGTAATAAAGAAGCTTCCAAAGATCCTTACTTCGGTTAGCCTGACTATGGTCATAATACTGATTTCTTGAGCTATAGCCAAAGCCTGGGAGATCTACAGCCACTACCAAATAACCCTGACTGGTCAGGTTGGAGATGATCTTTTCAAAGGAAAAGGTTGACCCGCCAAAGCCATGAACCAGAAGTACTTTACCTTGGATATCTTCCTCTGGCAGCCATTGTCTATAGTGGATACTGGTTTTATTGATAGTATAATAGCTGCTGTTGTCATAAGGTCTAAAGTTCTTTGGCAGACTATTGCTTACTGGTAAAAGGTATGGTATTACTGATAATAGAATAAAGGCGATGATCAACCTTTTAACTAGCTTGATCAAAACAGCTCAAACCTGTCTTTGCTTACCTTGCAGATCGGACAGATCTCAGGAGGCTGGGTTCTGGCGCATAAATAGCCACAAACGCTACATCTCCAAACTGGATACTTACCATTAAGTTTAGTTGTTTCTTGTGTGACCTCAGCGCCATTATTGGTCGATTTTTTTGCCAAGAGAGCTTTTTTTCGCCTATCTGGTATGGAGCTTAGCTCTTTTTGGCCTTCAGCTATTTCCTTCACTACATAAAGACCACAGTAACAAATTCCATATTCATTTAAATCATTATCCCGATAATCACAAGGACAGATAATATCCTTGTCAGCTTCATATTCCCCTTTATTTAGTCTGCAAGGACAGCCACCATAGCCATAACGTTCAATATTAGCCAGAAGTCCTTGAGCAAGGTCATCCACAAAGGCCTGGTCAGGATTAAGAAGGTAGCCCCCTTCCTGGGCTTCTTTTCTCAATTTATCTGTATACTCTTTGTTCTTAGACATTTAAGTAGCTCCTTATTTTTTCTGGACTATAGCCTACAACACACTCCTTGTTATTTATTATCAAGGTTGGAAAGGAAATTTCAGGATTAAATTCAGCTATTTCTGCTTCAAGCTTTTCTTGTTCCCTATTGCTTTCCAGATCAACATAGACATAAGTATAGGCAATACCCATTTCATCGAGATAATCCTTGGTCTTACGGCACCAGACACAGGTGCTTAGAGCATAGAGCATCAGATTCCCCTTATTTTCTCCATTAACATTTACTAAGTTACTCATCTTTGTACCTCATTTTCTTTCTAATAATAGTATATATGAAAATAAATAGATAATACATATTTCCTTTGAATTATTATATATTTAGGTTAGAATAAAATTGAGGGAGTAATATGGATAGTTATTATGTTTATGCCAGTCCGATAGGACAACTGAATATCGTAGAAAAAAAAGGCTATATCACCAATATTGCCTTAAGAGATTCTGTTGATGTCAGCCAGCTGACCTTTAGCAAGACAGAAGTTATTGCCAAATGTATAACTCAACTCGAGGAATATTTTAGAGGACAAAGGAAAAGTTTTGCGATACCTTTGGATCCAGAGGGTACAGAATTTCAATGGTTGGTCTG
Organism: Fusobacteriota bacterium; assembly: GCA_022615965.1. Classification (GTDB taxonomy): domain Bacteria; phylum Bacillota; class TC1; order TC1; family TC1; genus WTXA01. The sequence continues at coordinate 46,268 of JAKEGG010000055.1, read as the reverse complement.
GCAGGAGCTTTTAAAGGTTCCCTATGGTCAGTGTTCCAGCTATCATTTAGTTGCTGAAGCTATTGGCAGTCCTAAAGGAGCCAGAGCAGTAGGAAGAAGTGTAGGTGCTAATCCAGTTCTTATACTTATACCTTGTCATAGGATTTTAGGTAGTGACGGCAGTCTAACTGGTTTTTCCGCAGGACTTAAGAGAAAAAGTTTTTTACTTGATTTGGAAGGGGTTATATATAGATGAGTAAAACATCATTAATATTCATTGGCCATGGGTAACCTATGAATGCTATAGAAACGAATACTTATACTGATGCCTGTTGTACAGTTAGGAATAGACAGTAATAGTGATGCTAGTGACTATTTTGAGCTAGGAAAATTACTGGCTCCTCTAAGGGAAGAAGGTTTTCTGGTGATAGCTAGTGGGAATATCGTTCATAATCTTAGAACTATTGATTGAGGTAGCCAGTCATGTACCAGGGATAATGTAAAGTTTGATGATTATGTTAGGGACAAGCTGGAGGTAAAGGATTTTCAGGCTTTGATCGATTATCCTCCTTCTGAAGCAGTGGTTTATCCTGATCACTATTATCCTTTACTTTTCTTGTTAGGGATGTTGGAAGAACATGATCATGCTGAGCTTTTTGTGGATGGTTATGTTTATGGTTCAATTTCAATGAGAGGCTATATATTTAAATAGAAGACCCTGGACTGGAATCAATAAAACAGGGGAAAATCAAAAAGGTATAAAAGAGGAGAAGGAAGCTTTCTAGCTTCCTTCTCCTCTTTGAAAGGGTCGAATAATATATTCTAATAGCCTAAATCCTGGGCTATTTTAATTATATCTTCCTTATAGGTATCCAGTGAATCAGTATAGATCATGGTATCATCTATCCTGGATATCAAAGTATAGTAGCCTTGGCCTAAGAGAGTGTATCTTTCGGCATTGTTACTTTGGGAATTTTTGATTACTGCATTAGAATCTTCATACTGAGCAAAGCTATTTTTGTAGGTAGTAAAACCGTTTTTAGCTTCTGCTTCAGATACAGCCTGGTAGAATTCGATCATAAACTTACCATTATCTGCAAGATAGGCTTTCTTAACAATATCAGTGCCGATTTCAGCTGTAGTATCAGTGACAGTAAAGCCTTCCTTGACCATATAGCTTTTAAACTCTTCGGCTGTTTTGGCACTCTTGCCACAGCCAGTAGCCACCAGAACGACAGCCAGCAAGGATATTGATAGAATCGATAGTTTGAAAAATTTTTTCATGATATAGCTCCTTTCTAATAGCCAAAATCTTTGGCAATATCAATTATTTCTTCTTTATAGGTATCTGGAGAATCAGTAAATAACAAGGTGTCCCCTATTCTGGTTATCAGAGTATAGTAGCCTTGTCCTAGTAAAGTATATCTTTGCAAATTCTTCTGATCCACATTTTTAATTACAGACTCATTATCTTCATACTGAGCAAAGCTATCCTTGGCTTGAGTAAAGGTAGTTTTAGCAGTATCCTCAGAATTATAGACATAAAATCTAATATTATATAGGGCCTTGCCAGATGAATCTGACTTCTCGGCCTTATAGGCCTCTTTTACCCCAGTGCCTGCTGTAGCAGTGATATCTGTTACTTTAAAGCCATTTTTTTCCATCATTGTCTTAAAGGCCTCTACCTGGATAGCCTTCTGATTCTGGCAAGCGGTAAAGCTAAAGCCAGCTAGCAATATTAGTAAGACAAGAGTGTATTTTAAGAAATTTTTCATTGTTTAACCTCCCTGCTTTTAATAATATTATATCATAAAATTTAATAAATAATAGAAGATAGTATTGACAATTGAATAATTATTCAACTATTATTATACTATAATTAAAATGAGGTTGCAGGATGAAAATAAAAAGTACATTATGTGATTGTGAAGTGATTCATGAAGAAACAGTAGCTGAGGTAAGAGTAACGATGCCTGAGCTAGAAGATATAAATATGCTGGCAGACTTTTTTAAAATATTGGGAGATAAAACCAGAGTTTCTATCATGTTGGCCCTTGATAAAAGAGAACTTTGTGTTTGTGATCTAGGTGCTTTGCTTAACATGACTAAATCAGCTATTTCCCATCAACTAAAAATATTGAAGAAGGCCAACCTGGTTGCTAACAGAAGAGAAGGAAAGGTGATTTTTTATTCTCTTAAGGATCAACATATCAGAGATATTGTCTCCCAAGGCTTGGAACATATAGGAGAATCTGATGAATAAAAATCTTTTAGCAATAATATCAAGTTTGATTTTGTTTATAGCAGGGTTGCTTCTAGAGCAATATCAATATATACAATTAATTATTTATATAATTGCCTACCTGTTAGTAGGCTACCCTATCTTAAAAAAAGGCCTGCAAAAAATATTGAAGGGCAAGGTGTTTACAGAAAGCTTTTTAATGAGCATAGCTACAATTGGTGCATTTGCCATAGAAGCCTATCCCGAGGCAGTAGCTGTTATGCTCTTTTATCAGGTAGGTGAATACTTACAGGATCTGGCAGTTGACAGCTCTAAAAAATCAATCAAAGCTTTAATGGAGCTTAGGCCAGATTATGGTAACCTCCTTTTAGAAAATGGGCTAACCAAGGTAGTTCATCCAGAGGAAATTAAAATAGGTGACAGGATATCTATCAAGCCAGGAGAGAAAATACCTTTGGATGCATTAATCATCAAGGGGGAAACTACTGCCAATACCAGCAATATCACTGGTGAAGCTAAACCTAAAAAGCTGGTGGTAGGAGATGAGATTTTAAGTGGTTATGTTAATATTACTGGTATGGTAGAGGCAAAAGTTATCAGGCCCTTTAAGGAATCTACAGTTAATCAGATTTTGGATATGGTAGAAGCGGCCAGTCATTTAAAATCTAAAAACGAACAATTTATTACCAGGTTTGCTGAAGTATATACTCCTGTAGTAGTGATCATTGGTCTAGCTGTAGCTTTTTTGCCACCACTTTTTGGTCTTGGAGATTTGAGTACCTGGATTTACAGAGGACTGGCTTTTCTGGTTATTTCCTGTCCTTGTGCTTTGGTAGTTTCAGTACCTTTAAGTTTTTTTGCAGGCATTGGTTCAGCTTCCAAGAAGGGTATTTTAGTTAAAGGAAGCAATTATCTTGAAGCTTTGGCTCAGGTCAAAACAGTGGCCTTTGATAAAACAGGAACCTTGACCAAGGGGGTTTTCCAGGTGGTCAAAATTGTTGGAGATAAGGGTATTGATGAGCGAGAGGTTTTAGCGTATGCAGCAATATTAGAAAAGCATTCCAGTCATCCAATTGCAGAGTCTATCAAGACCAGATATGGGCAAAGATCCATGAAGGAAATAGTTGATTTCAAAGAGTATCCTGGCTTTGGTTTAAAAGGCTATTTAGAAGGTGTCAAGATAGTTGTTGGGAGCAAAAGCTTTTTAAAAAAGGAAGGTTATGAAATTATTGAGGTACATGACACTGGTTCAGTGGTTCATGTAGGTTCAGGCATCAGATATCTAGGCTATATCATAGTTTCAGATGAATTAAAAGAAACTACCACTAAAGCTATGGCAGAGCTAAGAGAGGCTGGAGTAACAGATTTAAGAATTTTAAGTGGTGATTCCAGAAGGGCTGTTGGTGAAGTTGCAGCACAGTTGGGAATAGACTGTTATTGTGGGGATCTTCTTCCTGGGGATAAGCTGGCGCTGTTGGAAAAAATATTTTCCGAGAAAACCGCTGGTCAGATTGCTTTTGTAGGTGATGGTATAAATGATATGCCGGTGCTGGCCAGAGCTGATGTTGGTATTTCCATGGGTGGCATCGGCAGGGATGGGGCTATTGAGGCTGGTGATATTGTGATCATGGATGATGACCTGAGGAAAATAGCTCTAGGTATAAAAATTGCCAAGAAAACTTTATGGCTGGCAAAGGAAAATGTGGTGCTGGCAATTGCCATCAAGGTTTTAGTGTTGATTTTAAGCACATTGGGGCTGGTTGGCTTATGGCTGGCAGTTTTTGCTGATGTTGGTGTAACTGTATTGGCTGTATTAAATGCCTTAAGGGGTATGTGGATCAAAGAATATTGATGATTTGGAGAGTGAATAGATGAAAAATAAAACCAGAAATATAATTTACATAACATTATTATTACTATTATCGATTATAGTGTATGGGTTACAGTTATACTTGTTTTTTGGCAATCCATATTACAGCACCTTATTCTATTTTCTCCAGGATCTGGCCTTTCTACCAGTAGAAGTGGCTATGGTAACCTTTATTTTTCAACGATTTTTGCATAAACAGGAAGTAGAGAAACAAACAAAAAAAACTAATGTTATCATCAGTACTTTTTTTGTAGAAATAGGGCTGGAGATCATTACGGCAATATCAGATTGCAATATTAACAGAGATAAAATCAAGGAACAGATCACAGACATGGAGTTAAGCTATAAAAAGGAAAGAAGTCTTAGAAAAGACTTACAGTGCTTAAAGTTCCAAATGGAAGCCTCACCAGATAAAATAAGTCGCCTTAAGGGAATACTGGTGAAGAAAAAGCACTTTCTGGTCAGAATGTTGGAAAATGATCATCTTCTAGAGCATGATTCTTTTACCGACACACTTTGGGCAGTTTTTCATGTTGCTGATGAATTACAGATGAGAAACATCGATGATCTAAGTGATGAGGACATTGCCCACTTATGTACAGATTTAAACCGTGCTTATCGAGGCTTGGTGGTGGAATGGGTACTTTATGTTCATCACCTTGAAGAGGAATATCCATATTTACATAAAACTGCTATTAAGAGAAGTCCTTTCCATTAGGGCTTCTCTAATCTATCAATAAATGAAAGAGGTAACAATATGCAGGGAGACTGGCTATATGAACATAAGGTTCAATATTATGAAACGGATATGATGGGCATAGTCCATCATAGCAACTATATCAGGTGGTTTGAAGAAGCTAGAGTGGAGTTTTTAAAGGACTTAGGTTTTAGCTATAAGGAGATGGAGGCAAGAGGGGTCATCAGCCCTATCCTTTATATTGCCTGTAGCTACAGGAGCAGCAGTAGCTTTGATGATATTATCAAAGTAAGAATCAGAATTGAAAAACTTGGAGCCTATAAGCTTTATCTGAGATATGAGTTGTTTAACAGCAAGTCAGGAGCCATCGTGGTTTTAGGAGAAACCCAACAAGGCTTTCTCGATCTGGATGGAAAGCCAGTTTCTCTGAAAAAAGCAGAACCTTCTCTATATAAAGCTCTGAAAGAAAGGGTAGCCCAGGATAATGTCTAGAATCAGAAGCTTGAAAATTGATAACTCAAGTAAGGATAAACCATATATCGTTTATCTGATGCTCAATGCTTCTAAAAGCAGCTATCAAGGAGTGCAACCTTAGAGGAAAACCCTTGATGGTGGTTTTAAGACTTCCTGATACTTTGGAGATAGGTTATGTAAGACAATACAGCTTTTTACTAGAGGGAATAATAGAGCTGAAAAACGTTTCAACTGAGGTTAAGGAGGTTCCTGGGGTTCATGGTGGTGAGGAGATGGACCTGGAACTTTTTGAATCTTTTATATCAGAGAAGCTTTGGGCTTATGCTGAGAAGAGGAATATTCCAGGGGATGATTTTCAATCTGGGTTAAGTCCTTATCTGCATTTTGGCTTTATTTTTCCTGTCTATACTTATAGGGCATTGCATAATTATCCAGGTACAACAGTGAAGCATTTTTAGAGGAACTGATCATTAGAAGGGAACTGGCTTTTAATTGTCAGTATATTTAAATAATAAGTATACATTGGATGGCTTTGATCTTAATTCCTATGCTGGTATTATGGTAAGCATAACAGACCTTGGAAGTATCTTTGATACTATAAGATATATGAATGATAAGGGACTTGAAAGGAAGTTTGATATGAGGGAATATTTGCAATCTTGGTAACCTATGTTACCAAGATTGTTGCTTCTTTTTGATATAATGGTTTTAGAAAATTTTAGGAGGAAAATTATGAGTGAAGGTTGTGCAGGTAGCTTAGGCAAAGGCAAAGAAGTTATAGATCTAGTTAGAAGCAAGGGCTTTTCAGATAAGGTGATGGATGAACCTATGGAGATCAGCTGTGAATGTGGAGAAAGCTTTGAAATGAAAACCTTTGAAGCTAAGTGTCCGAATTGCGGCATGGTTTATGGGGTTACTCCTTGTCATGCTGACAGTGTGGATAATGTCAGAGCTGCTGGCAAAGATTATTAGATAAAGAAGTAAAAATTTGAGAGATGAAAACTTGCTTTTCATCTCTTTTTTTAGCGAAATTTATGAAAGGTATCTTCCATATCAATATATGATTCTGTTTCTTCTTCTTCTAGCTCAGGGTCTTCTATAGTTTTATTAGTGAAAATAGTAATGATAGTCAGAAGAATAAAGGCGATCAATTGAGGTAAGGTAATTACCAAAAACTTAAGATAATACTCATAAGTAGTAAAGAAGATAGCAAAAACCAAGATTGCTATAAAAGTCAGGATACTGGCAATAAGTGGTGATTTAAAGGAAATCAATAGAATGGCTGTCAGGATATATACTGGTATCAATAGTATCAGCATGGTTTTAAGATCTTTGCTAAAGGAAAATATTCCAAAAAAGCCTATTTGGAGCAACAATATCAATCTTGGCAGCCAGATCAGTTTATTCATTTTAGGGTTTCCTTTCAGTTATTGTAAGTTAAGTATAATAATATTATATGAAATTATGACTATTAATTAAAGTAAATGAAGAAAGTTTTAAGATAAGTATGATTTATGGTTGAATATATGGTTCTTTAGGTCTAGAATAGTGCATGAGGTGAATTTAAATGAAAAAAGATAGAAAAGATACAGTCCTAGTAGTAGGCTGTGGCAGGTTTGGCTCTACTGTAGCTAACAGGCTTTCAGAAAAAAACAATAATGTTACTATTATCGACATCGATCAAAGTAATTTCAGGAAGCTGTCACCATCCTATGGTGGATTAACCAAAGAAGGTGACGGAGGAGACATCGATATATTAGAGTCTGTTGGTATAGAAAAAACAGATATTGTTATAGTGGCTACTGATGATGATGATACCAATATCATGGTAGGGGAAATTGCCAAGGATATCTATAAGGTAGATGAGGTCGTGGTCAGACTGTTTGATCCTTCAAAGGATGTTTGCCTGTCCAGGACTGGGGTAAAGGTAATCTATCCTGCTGTCTTATCATATAATGAATTTGAAAGATTAGCCTATGGGGAGGAAGAATAATGAAAGTGCTTATAGTTGGTGGACATCATAAGGCTAGTTTTTTGGCTAAATCCTTGAAGGATAATGGGCATAAGGTCACCGTAATAAATAAGGATAAAGTTTGGGTCAAATATCTGGCTCACACTCATGGAGTAACTGGTGTTTTTGGAGATGGCAGTAAGCCCTTTATTTTAAGAGATGCTGGTGCTGAGGAAATGGATACTATTATTGCTTTATCCAACAGGGATGCTTCTAATCTGGTTGTTTGCAAGCTGGCTAAGAAGATTTTTAATATCAAGAATACCTTTGCAATAGTTAATGATCCTAATAATGTTAAGATTTTTAAAAAGCTTGGAGTAGATAAGGTAATCAGTTCTAATGAAATAATGTCAGATATGATCGAATATGAGGTATTGATCGATAATCTGGTCAATTATATGCCTATGGAGAATGAAAAAATCATCGTTACTGAATATATTGTTGATGTTCGATCCTTTGTTGCTAATAAAAGGACTGGAGAGATCAAATGGCCACAGGATACGGTTATTGCCTATGTGATCAGAGATGAAAAGATCATCAATGCTTGTTCCGTAGAGGAGTTTCTGGTAGCAGACAGGGTTGTGGCTCTTTCTACAAAGGAAAACTTTGAGACAGTTAAGAAACTTTTTTATTGGAGGTAGCGATGAAGTTTATATATAATTACCTGAAGGATATGGATTTTGTTTCCAAGCTCCTCATATTATTAGGTATAGTTCTATTGGTGCCTTTATTGATGTTGATTCCTTATCCCGAGGACTATATTTATGCTTCCAATTTCATTATTCCAGCTTTGGCTTCAATGGTAATAGGGGTATTGTTTCGTTCTAAGAAGTCTGGAGAATATCAAAGTAAGTTTTTTGGTCGTAATCATGAAAGTGTAGTAGTAGTAGGAATCTGGTTATATGCTTTTGTTCTAGGTGCTATGCCTTTTTTCTTATCTGGTCAGCTGGATTTTGTTAATGCCTTGTTCGAGGCTGTTAGTGGCTGGACCACAAGTGGGCTATCTGTTATGTATTTAGAAGAAGTACCAAGGATTTTTATGTTTTATCGTGGCTTTATGCAGTTTTGCGGAGGCTTGGGTTTTGTGCTTTTAATGTTGGTGTTTGCTAGTGGTGGTAGTGCCATGGAGCTTTTTTCTGCTGAAGGACATCCAGATAAGCTGGAACCAAATTTAAGAAGCACAGCCAAGACTATGATGTATATTTATGTTGGCAGCAATATTATTGGAGTGATCCTATATATCATTTTTGGTATGCCTTGGTTTGATGCCATCTTTCACTCTATGGCTTCCTTGTCTACTGGAGGCTTTGGTATGACCTCCGCTAGCCTGGCAGCTTATGACAGTTTGCCGATTGAAATCATTACTATTGTTTTGATGATAATTGGGGCAACTAATTTTGCCATCTTAGCACTGCTGATCAAAGGTAAGTTTAAAAATGTTTTCAGGATCGGTGAAATGAGGTTCTTTACTGTTCTGTTGATCATTGGTATACCACTTGTTGCTTTTACTGGAATTGCTGGCTTGTATACTAATTTAGGTGAAAGTTTCAGGATCGCTTTTTTTCAGGTTGTTTCTGGTTTGTCTACTACAGGCTTTGCCACAGTTGATTTTAATACCTGGGAACCGAATATGTTGTTGATTGTAATAATATCTATGATAATAGGTGGTGGTGCTGGTTCAACTGCAGGAGGTATCAAGTATACCAGAATATATGCTTTATATAAGTCTTTTGTCTTTAATGTGAGAAAGAAGTTTATGCCTGAACGTACTGTTAATGAAGCCTATATCCATAAAACTGAAGGTAAGGTTTATTTGTCTAATGGGATCATGGAGGAAGTTGGCAGGTTTACTTTTGTTTATATGGTGATTTATTTTATTGGGGTCATCATGTTGACTTTTGCTGATATTCCTTTGGATAAGGCAATGTTTGAGTTTGCTTCTGCTCTTGGCACTGTGGGCTTGTCTATTGGTGTAACTGCTCCTGGTACTAGTAATTATGTATTGATTATTGAAATGATCGGTATGTTGCTTGGCAGGTTGGAGATCTTTATTGTTTTAGTGTCTGTCGTAGCGGTGATTTCCAAAACTTTTGGTAAGATTTTTAAAAGATAGGATGCCTGGATGAAGTATATACGTGATCTTGATTATGCTTTGAAAGTTATTGATGAATGCCTTTATGGAACCTTGAGCATGGTTGATAGTGATGGGTTTCCTTATGGTATACCTATCAGTTTGGTCAGAGTTGGGGAATATATCTATTTTCATGGTTCGAGGAAGGGTAAGAAAATTGAGTTACTAAAAAGTAAGCCTATGGCATCCTTAAGCTGTGTGGGAAAAACTATGGTAATAGAAGAGGAATTTACTACAATATACCAGTCTGCAATTATTGCTGGTGTGATTGAATTTGTTTTAAGTAGTAAAGAGAAGCTGATGGCTTTAAGGGAGCTTTCTTTAAAGTATACCCCTTCAGTGATGGATAGGTTTGAGGCTGAAGCTATTAAGGGTCTTGAATACACTGAGGTTTTTAAAATGAAGATCATGAAAATTTCTGGTAAAGGAAAAATTGATTGATAAGTTGAAGAGTGGCTAAGGTTTATGATATTGATGGAGCTTATGTAGAGTTTCCTTTTGATGTAAAAGAGGAGTTTGGCAAGGGTCCTGGTGATATTATTTTATAGGACATAAAAAGTTTCAAGCATAAAACAAGAGAACAGAAATTTCTGTTCTCTTGTTTTGTTTAATGTCATTGGTAATATAGTTTATAAGAAAAACTTATTGAGCTTATGATTATTACCTATTTAGTTTCCAAAGAAACCAGTCTTTTTTCACCAGTGATTTCCTGAATAGGACCAATATTCTGAGTAACCTCTAAAGTACCCATATATTCACCCTTGCTGTCTTTTAAAGCAAAATAACGAATCAAGATAAACTTACCACCCATATTGATCCAGAAATCTTCACTCTCCTTTTTTCCAGCCTTAAAGTCATTAACTATTCCCTCAACTATATGTACACTAGCAGGAGGATGACAATTTACCACTTCTCTGCCGATAATTGTTTTAGTTCTAGGAAAAATCCTTTCCTTAGCTTCAGAAAAATACTTGACTCTATCATTCTTATCAACAAAAGTAATATCGATTGGAAGAGTATTAAGAACAGTAGTTAGCTCTTCAACTGTAAATTTTCCAGTAGGTAAAGAAACAAATCCATCATTAATAGCTGAAGTTTCTTCTTCTTTAAAAGCATCAGAATACTCTGCCTGTGGTTCCCACTTAGAAGGAGTCTTAATTAAAAGATAACCAAAATCACCTGTTTCATCAGCAATAGTCTTCCATTCATCCTGTGTCAGATTATCAGTTAACATTGGCATCATAATATTTTCTTCTTTAAAAATCATCTCTTTGACCCTGTTGGTTACCTGTAGAACAGCATCTTTCACTTCAGTGCTAATACCTTTATCAGACTTGACCAGTTCTAAAGCAGACTTGATTTCAGCTCTGATTTCATCATCGACCCCCCACATAACCTGAGGTGGAGCAGTAAAACCATATTTTTCCATATAAGGGAAAAGAAGATTTTCTTTTTTCTTATAGTGGATATCTATTCCCTGAAGCTTTTCTAAACCAGCAACAAGCCCCTGATAATTATTAGAACTTAAATTAGCTTCGATTTTCTGTTCTATCAAAGTTTCCAAAGCCCTGTTTTCCAGCATCAGGCTTCTAACTGGGTGCCCGGTGATTTTATCAGGATCCTTAGGATTATGTATTTCCTCGATAGAACCCTTGAATACTTCAGCATGGACATCACAAAGACTTTGAATCTCATCAACAGTAGTTCCAGAAAGGATTAGTTCCTGTTCTGCTTCAGCGATCTCTCTGGCTGAGACCTCACCAAAGGTTTCCTCAAACTTAGCTTTAACTTCATCGACTGTTTTGCCTTGATGAAGCTCTTTAATGATTTCCTTTAAAACCTGTTTTCTTTTTTCTTTTTCTGCTGAATCAGCCTTTTGTTCTCTGTTGTTGATTTCTGCGCTCATTATTCCTCCTTCGCTACCTGGTAGCCATGCTCTTTAAATTTTTCTTTGATTATCTCTAAATCTATTTTTTTCAGTTTTGCTCCTTTTTCAATGGTCATGATCCTACCAGCAGTATCTAACATGCCAGGAAGCAAAATATCCTTAAATCCCAATTCGGCTAGTAGGTTTTTAAGATCCGAGTTTTCTTTAACCAGCTTATAAACTGAATCACTTAAATTAATTTTTTTCATACATATCACCTTATTTATTTTCAGGGCTTGACCCTTCACTTATATTCTAACAAAGGGATCAAGTCAATTCGGTAACATAAGTTACCAAAACATATATTTGTTTATAAATATTAACATTTGATTTTTTCTTGTCAAAATTCTTTAATTTCTGCTATTATAAGTAAGAACGAATAATAAATATATAATGAGGTGAAATAAATGAGTGAAAATTGTAACAGCAGTTGTAGCAGCTGTGGAGAAACCTGTGACAGCAGAAAAGAACCACAGGATCTTAGTAAAAAACCACATCCATTGAGCAATATAAAAAAGGTGATTGGTGTTGTCAGTGGTAAAGGTGGAGTAGGAAAATCTATGGTAACCTCTTTACTAGCTTTGGAAATGCTTAAAAGAGGTAATAAAACAGGAATACTTGATGCAGATATCACTGGTCCTTCAATACCCAAGTCCTTTGGTTTAAAGGCTCCTTTAATGGCAGGGCAGGGAGGAGCGATCCTACCTAAAAAAACTGCTAAAGGCATAGATGTAGTAAGTATCAATCTGATGCTTAAAGATGAAACAGACCCTGTACTATGGCGTAGTCCGATTATTACCGGCACAGTAAATCAGTTTTGGGAGCAGGCTATCTGGGAGGACGTAGACTATCTGTTTATAGATATGCCCCCTGGCACTGGTGATGTATCTCTAACTGTATTTCAATCAATAAAAGTAGATGGAATAATCATTGTAGCCTCACCTCAGGAGCTGGTATCAATGATAGTTGCCAAGGCGGTTAAAATGGCCGAGATGATGCAGATACCGATAATTGGTCTGGTGGAAAACTACAGCTATTTCCGTTGTCCAGATACAGGCAAGGAATACAAGATCTTCGGAGAAAGCCATCTTGAGCAAATAGCTGAAAAGCATAAGCTAAAGATAATAAGTCGAATGCCTGTTGATCCTTTGTTGGCAGAAAATGTTGACCGTGGAACAATTGAAGAGGTTGAGGTAGATTATCTGTCTCAGGCAGGAGATGTATTGGAAGCCTTGTAATCAATACTGTAATAAGCTATAATCAAAGATGCAAATGCAAATCATTTGCATCTTTTTTATTGGAGGGGACATGAAATTATTTAAAGCAGGAATCATATTGATCATTATACTGATATTAACAGGGATAATTACTGGATGTAATAATAAGGGAGGCTTTGAGAATAACGGGAAAATCAAAGTAGGAGTAACGATATTACCTCAGGCTGAGCTGGTTGAAGCAGTAGGAGGTGAACTGGTTCAGGTCAAGGTTCTGGTCCCTAAGGGAGCCAGCCCTGAAACTTATGAGCCTACACCTAAAGATGTAGCAGACTTTAACCAGGCAGATATTTTTTTTGCATTAGGCTTACCTGCAGAAGAGTCAAAGGGTTTTTCTATAGACAAGGGCATGAAGGTGATCGAGTTAGATAAGAAGGTAGCTGAGGTTTACCCTGAGAGGAAGTTTGAGGATACTACAAGAGATCCTCATATCTGGCTATCGATCAAAAGAAGTATAGTGATGGTTGAAGAAATTGCCAGCTACTTAGGAGAGTTGGATCCTGAAAACAAAGAGCTATATAAGGGTAATGCAAATGAGTACATTGCTCAATTAAAAGACTTGGATCAAAAAATCAGCACCTTGCTGGCAGGAAGTAAAGGCAAGGAATTTATTATCTTTCATCCGGCCTTAGGATATTTTGCCGCCGACTATAGCTTAAGCATGTATGCTTTAGAAGAAGAAGGCAAGGAAGCCAGCCCTGGCCATCTGATCGCTATGGTCGAATTAGCCAAGGATAAAAACATCAAAGGGTTATTGATGACTAGTGAAGCTGATGCCAAACAAGGAGATGCTTTTGCTCAAGAAACAGGAGGTAAGATCGTAGTGATTGAAACCCTGGGAAAAGACTATATCGATATGATGTATAAGCTGGCTGAGAATATTGGAGAAGTACTATGAATGCTTTAGAAGTATCAGGACTGAATATATCTTATGGTGAAGTAAAAGCCCTGAGCAAAGTATCTTTGGAAGTAAAAGAAGGAAGCTATCTGGCCATCATGGGCCCTAATGGAGGAGGAAAATCCACATTATTAAAAGCCATTTTAGGCCTTGTTCCCTATGAAACTGGTGAAGTTAAAATATTCGGAGAGTCACCAAAGAAAAACCGTCATCTTATTGGTTATGTACCCCAGATATCCGGAGTCGATAAGGATTTTCCAATAACAGTACTGGAAGTTGTCCTCTTAGGAGCTCAGAATAAAGGCTTAAGCTTTTTTCACAGCTATAGTGATAAAGATAAAGAAAATGCCTTTATATTATTGGACAAGGTTGGTTTAAAGGGCATGGAGGAAAGAAGACTGAGCCAGCTTTCAGGTGGGGAATTTCAAAAGCTTTTAATTGCCAGAGCTTTGATGGTAAGTCCCAGGATCCTATTGTTGGATGAGCCAACAGCCAGTATAGATCCAAGATCAAGTCAGGAGATATATGAGCTTTTAGGAGAGTTGAACAAGGAGATCACTATTGTTTTGGTTACTCATAATGTCCTGGCAATTTCAACTTGTGTTAAGGAACTGGCTTGTTTGAATTTATCTTTGGTATATCATGGTGTACCTACCTTGAATGAAGAGGTAGTTGAGAAAATGTATGGCTGCCCAGTAGAGCTGGTGGCTCATGGTGTGCCTCATAGAGTCTTAAAAGAACATGAGGAGAATTAGATGTTAAATGATTTTTTAAGTTATGCTTTTTTACAAAATGCCTTGATAGCATCCGTATTCACGAGCATAGTTGCAGGTATAATTGGTGTGATAGTTGTTGAGAAGAAAATGGTGATGATGGCTGGAGGCATAGCCCATGCTTCCTATGGAGGAGTTGGACTTGGCTATCTGTTAGGCTTTACCCCTATTATTGGAGCCTTCATATTTGCCTTGATTTCTGCTTTTGGTGTTGGTGCACTAAAAAGAAAAGGAGGAACTGACAAGGACATTATCATTGGTTTGTTCTGGTCTTTAGGCATGTCTTTAGGTATAATTTTTATTGCTTTGATGCCAGGATATCCTCCTAATTTAAGCTCTTATCTATTTGGCAATATTCTGGCTGTAACCAGTGAGGATCTGTGGTTATTAGGAATTTTAACCATGTTGGTAATATTTTTAGTTTTTAGCCTTTTTAATAACTGGAAGGCTTATTTGTTTGATGAGGAATTTGCTAGTATCAAAGGTGGAGCTACTGTCTTTTTAGAATATCTGCTGCTTTTTTTGATTGGTATCACTGTAGTAGTGTTAATAAGAGGAGTAGGAATTATTTTATGTCTATCGATGCTTATTGCCCCAGCTGCAGCTGCAAGATTGTTGTTTCATAAATTAGGCACCAGGATCATTGGTGCTGTAGCTTTGGGTTTAATCTTTACTTTATCAGGCTTGGTAATTTCCTATCTAGGCAATATGCCTTCTGGTGGAGTGATTGTAGTAATGTCAGTATTAAGTTATTTATTTCTTTATCTGGCTACCAGCAGAATTTTTAAGGAGAGAAGAAATGAAGGCTAAGATCAATCCAAGGCTAACCAGCAATAGAGCCAATATTTTCAAGATGATAGAGGAGGCAGCAACTCCGGTTTGTGTAGATACTATTTATTTGGAGCTGATCAAAACCGGTAATAAGTTGAATTTATCAACTGTTTACAGAGGTCTCGATTGTTTAGTGACAAAAGGCTTGGTCAAGAGAATCACCATTGGCGAGGATAACAGATTTTTTTATGAGGTTGCTGGTTTGGAGCATCATCACTTTCTTAGATGTCTCTGCTGTGGTTTGATTTTACCCCTTGAGGATTGCCCTATAAAGGAGTATGAGAAAGATTTAAGCAAAAAAACCGACTTCATTATATCAGGACATAAATTAGAGCTGGTAGGCTATTGTTCTAGTTGTAGTAAAGGAGTATAATAAAATGACTTGTAATTTGAATAGGAGGATAAGTTGATTTTGAGAAAATTGGCTGAATTATGTATTGGCTTAGTGATAATGTTTTCTTTGATTATCTTTTCTGGAACTGCTGTTAAGGCTTCAGAACCTGTTTTGTATGGAGCTGAAAATGCAGTAGAGGATAAGGAGCTTACTCTTGAGGATATATTGAGATATTCCTTGGAAAGCCAGTATTTAAAAAGAAGCATAGATAATGGAATTTTCAATAGTTTTGGCAAGGTCAAACTTTACCAGGAAATGGAAAGATATAGTGGGACTGGTATTTCCGAGTTGGAAATTCTTTTTTTGAAAAGAGGCTATAAAATCCCTGAGGATAAAAGCAGTAAATATTTTAAAGCTGCAACTGACTTTAAGACTAATTTAGAGTATAGCTACAATAATGAAATAAAAAACATTATTATGTATGAAATGTTTTTGAAGCAAGATCTGCCAGATGATGTCAGAGTAGTCTTAGAAGCCTTAAGGTTAAGAGGCAATCAGGATCTGAAGGCTATTGAAGCCAGCCTTGATGAAATAAATGGCATCAACATGGAAAATACAGTTGATGACAATATCATTACCAGATTTTTCAATTGGTTAGGTCGTTCCTTTGATGATATGATTCATTAATTGATATAAAAATACCGAAGTTTTATCTTCGGTATTTTTTCTTTACTATCTTATTTGATCCAGCTTTTTCTCCAGATTATTTTTACTAAGCGCCCCAGTAAAGGTATCAACTACCAGTCCATCCTTATTGATGAAAACTGTAGTTGGAATCGAGCTGACAGCATAATTTTTCTGGCTGGTATTCTTCTGATCAAAATAGATCGGTAATGAATAACCCTTGCTGGCGATAAATTTACTGGCAGAGGATTCAGTCTCTTTAGAGCCATCGATCAAAGCTACCATTATAAATTCAATATTATCCTTTTCTTTAAGGTATACTTCATTAAAATTTGGCATCTCACTTTGACAAGGTCCACACCAGGAAGCCCAGAAATTGATTACTATAGGCTTACCTTTAAAATCATCTAAGTTAAGTAGATTACCTTGCTGATCCTTAACGAGAATATCAGGTGCAATATACTGGCTGCTCCCAGATGCTGAATCAGGTTGAAGCTCATTAGCCTCATAGCTTTTATTTAAGTTGATGTAGCTGATATAGGCAGCTGACATAAAGGCTCCAAAGGTTAAAATAATAACCAGAGAAACTAATATCTTTAAATTTTTACTCAAAAAACGATCCTCCTAACTAATAAATGCAGTAAGCTTATTTAATAAGCCGGTTAACATAAGTACACCAAGTATGATCAACGAGATACCTGCGATCCTGTTGATAGTAACATAATTTCTTTTGATAAAATCAAAACTTGATTTAAGTGAGTCAATGATCAAACCACTTACTATAAAGGGAATACCAAGACCTAGGGAATAAGTCAAGAGCAGTAAGAAACCAGAATAAAAGTTTGATGAGGTAGCAGCTAAAGCTAAAGCTGAGCCTAGAAACGCTCCAACACAGGGAGTCCAGCTAAGAGAAAAGACCAGGCCAAAAGCCAAGGAGCTAAAAAAATTATATTTCCCTATAGGCTTCTTATTGTTGCCGATACTTAATACTTTATTCAAAAATCCGATTTTAACTACTCCTAGATAATTTAAGCCCATAACTATTACCATCAAGCCAAATACTATATTGATCAACCATCTGTATCCTGCTAAAAAAGCTCCAAAGCTACCAGCAAAGGCACCTAGGATAGTAAAAACAACAGTAAAACCTGTTACAAATCCTAAAGCGTTTATTAAGGTTTTTCTTTTACTATCTGAATCATTGCCTCCGGAAAGGTAGGCGAAGTACAGGGGAAGCATAGGCAACAGACAAGGAGAAATGAAGGTAATGATTCCTTCAATAAAGGTTAATAAATAGATCATAAAATTTGTCCTCCATTTTGCTAATTATATAACAAAACATCAAGTTGTAAAGTAACTTAGTTCCAAAAGTTTAAAGTTTTCTTTTTATCTGTTACAATAAAGGATACGGTGAAGATTGAAAAAATTGTTACGCAAGGGAAAAAATGAAAAAAGCACAAAAAATAATATTACAGGTATTAGCAGCCCTGGCTGTGATCATCTTAATAATTTCTATCAGCCTACATAAAAAAGAAACTTCATATACTCAGGAAGAATTGCTGATGGATACCTACATTAAAATAACTGCCTATGGCACAGACCAGAAAGTACTGGAAGAAGCTGTAACAAAGGCATTTCTGTCTATAAAGGAATTAGAAAAAATTACCAATAGATATTATGCCCCAGGCACTGATGAGTATCAAAACAGTGATATATGCCAGTTAAATGAAAAAGCAGGTTTAGAAGAGGTGAAAGTCTCTGCTGATACATATGAGATCATTAAGAAAGCCTTATATTTTGGAGAATTAAGCCAAGGCTCCTTCAATATAGCTATTGGTCCGGTTATGGATCTGTGGGGCTTTGGTGGGAATAATAAAAAGGTACCTGAAGATGGTTTGCTAGAGGAAGCATTAAAGTTAACCAATCTCAAGGATATTGCTTTAAATGAGGAGCAAAAAAGTGTTTTTCTGACAAAACCTGGAATGAAGCTGGATCTAGGTGGAGTCGCCAAAGGCTATGGAGCAGCTAAAGCAGCAGAGATCCTAAAAACAGAGGGTATTGAAAAAGCATTGATCGATGCTGGCGGCAATATAGTTGTTATAGGGGAGAAGGAACCTGGTCAAAGCTGGAAAATTGCTATTCAGGATCCTTCGGACCTGAAAAAATATTTTGGAATACTGAAGTTGACTGACCAGGCAGCTGTTACTTCTGGGGACTATCAAAGATATTTTGAGTCAGAGGGAATAAGATATCATCACATAATTGATCCAGCCACTGGTAAGCCTGGAAACAAAGGTTCAAGTGTAACTGTGGTTGCAGAAGACTCTGCTATAGCTGATATATTATCTACCACCTTGTTTGTGTTAGGCAAAGAAAAAGCTGTTGAATTGGCAGCAAAGCTCAATATGGATGGTAGCTTTGGTAATATTGAATTTGTATTTATTGAAAAGGATGGCAGCTATTATGTCAGCCAGGGACTAGAAAGCAAGTTTACTTTAGAGGGAAACAGATGATAGAAATTGGTAATAGCTGGGACGATTTTTTTCAAAAAGAAACAAAAAAGGAATACTATCAGAAGTTAAGAAAATTCCTGATAGAAGAATATAAGGTTAAAAAAATATATCCAACCATGGATAATATCTTTGCGATTTTTAAAGAGGTTCCACTTGAAAATATTAAGGTGGTGATTTTAGGTCAGGATCCTTATCACCAGCCAGGACAGGCTCATGGTATGTCTTTTTCTGTACAACCTGGAATAAGTAAACCTCCTTCGTTGGTTAATATTTTTAAGGAGCTACAAGATGATCTAGGCTGTAAGATACCAGAAGGTGGTTATCTTCTTCCTTGGGCTCAAGAAGGCATATTTTTAATGAACACCTGCCTGACTGTAGAGGAAGGAAGGCCAAATTCACATAAAGGCAAGGGCTGGGAAAGGCTGACTGATGAAGTTATCAGGTTGATTTCAGCAGAAGAAAAGCCAAAGGTTTTTTTGCTTTGGGGAAGTGATGCTAAGAAAAAAAAAGAATTAATTAGTAATCCTAAACATTTGATACTTGAAACTGTTCATCCAAGTCCATTATCAGTATATAGAGGATTTTTTGGCTGTAAACATTTTTCAAGAGCTAATGCCTTTTTAAGAGAAAATAACAGAAAGGAAATAAGTTGGTGTCTGGATGATTAAAAATGACTATATCTTAGATCAGCTTGAAATGATGATCAAGGTTGGAGCCAAGCTTCTGTTTAAAGATAAAGATGGTAATGAAAATATCCTTATTTTTAAAAGCGAAGAAATTGGTATCAATAAAGAGCTATACAACAAGCTCATAGCAATGATTTTAAACCTGGATATCAATGGAGCTGAAAATATCCTCTTTGACAGCATAGAAAAAAACAAAGATTTGCTTCACCTTAATACAGCCTTAACCTTCTATAACTATCTTTATTCCTTAAACAGGACTATTCTTCAAGCAGGTGATTTCACAAGAGATGAAATCAAGGAAGGGCTGGATGAGATTTTAGAGCTTTATGGCATCAGTGAGATAATGGTGTAGGTGCAAAGTGTATATCGTTTTAGAAGATAATTGTAAAATCTATTATGAACAGATAGACTCTGGGCAGAGAGATACTTTGGTGTTTCTCCATGGCAATATGGAAGATAGCAGCTACTTTAGGAAACAGAAGGAATACTTCAGCAAAAGGTACAATCTCATATATATTGATACCAGAGGCCATGGCTATTCTGAATTTGGGAACAAAGAGCAAAAATATGATCTAAGGCTGCTGGCTAAAGACTTACAAGAGGTCCTTGAAAGATTGAAAATAGCTAGCTATGTTTTGATCGGCTTTAGTGATGGGGCTAATATTGCCATGGAATTTGCTGTCGTACATTCAAGAAAAAGACTAAAAGGAATTATATTAGTCGGTGGAAATTTAAGGCCCTGGGGACTTAAGTTAAAAGTATACCTTGAGGTTTTAAAGCTATATTTTATGAGCCTTAGAGAAGTAGAAAAAAGAAAGATAATTGCCTTGATGCTAAAAAGTGCTGATATCAGCTATAAGGATTTAAATAAAATAATTGCTCCGGCTCTGGTACTGGCTGGAGAATATGATATGATCAGGTACCAGGAGACAAAGAAAATCAGTAATAATTTGCTAAACAGTCGTTTGATGATAATTAAATCTGGAAATCATTTTGTTTTATATGAAAAAAGTTCTGAAGCAAATAGCTTGATTGAAGATTATTTAAATGACATTTTAATAGAGAAAGAGGAATAAAATGGAAAAAAAACTATTTGCTGATCTAGAAATATCTAAAGAAGTGAAAAAAGCAGTAAAGGAAATTGGTTTTGAAGAAGCAACAGCTATTCAAACTGCAACGATCCCCCTAATTATGGCTGGTAAGGATGTAATCGGACATTCCCAGACTGGAACAGGAAAAACAGCAGCCTTTGGCATACCAGCTATCGAACTGCTTGAAGTCAGAAACAAAAAGAATATTCAGTCACTGATCGTTTGTCCTACCAGAGAGCTGGCAGTACAAGCAAGTGAAGAAATAAGGAAGTTTGCCAAATATAAGGAAGGGGCTAAAATAGTTCCTGTCTATGGTGGCCAACCAATTGAAAGACAGATCAAGGCTTTGAAATATGGAGCAAATATAGTAGTTGGGACACCAGGTAGAATTATGGACCTGATGAGAAGAAAAGTTCTAAAGCTTGGAGAAGTCAAGCTGGTAGTCTTAGATGAAGCTGATGAAATGTTGAATATGGGCTTTAAAGAGGATGTAGAAACTATCCTGTTAGAAGTGCCTTTAGAAAGACAAACCATCTTGTTTTCTGCAACTATGTCTAAGGAAATCATGAGAATCACCGAGGAGTTTTTGAAGGATCCGGAACTTGTTAAAATCGATCACCAGCAGCTAACAGTTCCAACAATTGATCAATATTACTTTGAAGTACCAAAAGGCAGAAAGATAGATGCTTTATGTAATGCCCTTGATGTCTATAATCCATCTAAATCAATTGTTTTCTGTAATACTAAAAAACAAGTTGAAGAGCTGCAAGGTGAGTTACAGGGGAGAGGCTATATGGCTGCAGGCTTACATGGTGATATGAGACAGGTTTCAAGAGATCAAACTTTAAGAAGTTTTAAAACCGGCAAAAACGATATACTGATAGCAACAGATGTAGCTGCGAGAGGTATCGATGTAGATGATGTGGAAATTGTCTTTAACTTTGATTTACCAAAGGATGAAGAATATTATGTCCACCGTATAGGACGTACAGGGAGAGCTGGTAAAAGTGGACGAGCCTATACCTTTGTAGTAGGTAGAAATCAGCTTAGAGATATCAAGGACCTTAGTAAATATATAGGTAGAAAAATATTGCTGCAATCTATTCCATCCAATGCTGATATTCATGAAATAAAACAGGTTGAGCTAATGGAAAATATTAAAGAGGTTTTGGACAGTAGCAATAATCTAAATAAGTACATGAATATTGTTGAGGAGCTAACTGGAGATGACTTTACCTCTATGGATGTGGCCTTAGCCTTGATCAGCCTGGAGCTAAAAGATATTGAAAAACTAAACAAGCTAAGCGACGATCTACATATTTCTTATGAAAGAGAAGGTGGAGGAGAAAGAGACAGAAAATCTTCTGGCAGAAAAGCTGATAGCAGAGGCAAAGAAAAAATGGTTCGTTTTAAAATCGATATTGGACGTAACCATGGAGCAAGTATCAATGTTATTTTAAGTGGTGTTGCCAGAGCTACAGGATTACCTGGCAGTCTGGTAGGTAAAATCGAGGTCAAGGATAGTTTGAGTTATTTTGACATACCAGAAGATGTAGCGCCAGTAGTTTTAAAATCAATGAAAAATTATAAGGTTAAAAATAAGGTAACAAATACTACTGTATATGAAAGTGGAAAAGGCAAAGGAAAAGACAAAGATAAGGAAAGAAGCAGAAAAAGCAAAGGGGACTCTAAAAAAAGATAATATAAGAGGTGTTGTGTTTTGAAGCTATATTTTAAAGAAGCAGCTTGGGAAGAAATGAAGGAAGTGGCTGATATCTACAATGAATTTCTTATTTCTTTAAGAGATATCACCTTAGATCAATATTTTGATTTTGAAGATTTAAGCCTCGAGGAAAGAACAAAGCTCTTACAGGAAAGGCTGGAAAATGACAGGGGTCAGGTGATATTAGTCAGAGATGGTGATAAGGCAGATGAAATAATTGCCTTTATTTCCTTCTCTATCATTAACTGTTTTCTGGTAGTTTCTTCAGTTAAAGAGATAGGCTATATCGATGGCGCCTATGTCAAAAAGGGCTACAGAAATATGGGGCTGTTAAAAAAGCTTGATGAGATTGCTGTCAATGAACTGAAAAAATCAGGTATCAGCTATCTGGAACTAAATACTATAGCTAGCAATAAAATGGCCAACGATGCCTGGAGCAAGTTAGGTTACAAGGTTTTCAGACAACAATGGAGGAAGGATATAAGTGAATAAGAAAAACAGGTTGATAGTAATTACTGGAGCCAATACTGGATTAGGTTTTGAAACAGCCAAAAACCTCCTTGATAAAGGTTTCAGGGTATTAATGGCCAATAGAGATGAAGGTAAGAGTAAAAAGGCCATAGAAAAACTATCGAGTCAGGGGAATGGAGATAAGGTTGAATATCTGAACTTAGATTTAGAAGATAGAACCTCTATTGAAAACTTTGTAGCTGAGTTTATAAAAAGAAATGAAAAAATAGATGTACTGTTAAATAACGCTGGAGTATTATTGCCTGACCATTGTCTATCAAAAAATAGTTTAGAAAAACACTTTGATATCAATTATCTAGGCCATTTTTACTTGAACTTTCTACTTAAAGATAGTCTGTCTGAACAGGCTTTAGTAGTAAGCTTAGGTAGTCTGGCTCATAAAATGTCCATTGCTGACATACATTTTGATGACCTTTCCTTTAAGGAAAGAGAATACACCAGGATGGAAGCCTATTCTCAGTCCAAGCTAGCTTTGACCTTGTTTGGGGTCAAGTTGGCCAGGCATTTTGAAGGTAGCAAAAGAAGGTCTGTGATCGTCCATCCAGGTGTTTGTAATACCGATATCATAGGTCGCTATTATTTTAAACCACTGGCCCAGTTGGTGAGACCATTAGTTGCCCTTTATGGAATAAAAGGACCCCAAGAAGGAGTCAGATCGGTATTAGAAGGCATTTTAAATGAAAATATCCCTAACGGCAGCTATATAGGTCCCATGGGGAAAAAAGAGTGGTCCGGTAAGCCAGGCTTAGCTCAGTTATCAGAAAAAGCTTTAGATCAAAAACTCGCAGATAAACTTTGGTCCAAGTCGGAAGAACTTTTAGGTATTTCCTATAAAATTTAATTTTTGAGGTATGGCACAATGACAAAAAAATATATTTTAGCAGTAGACCAGGGAACTACAAGTACCAGATGCCTGCTATATAATGAACACAAGACCTTATTGGCTACAGCCAGCAGAGAAATCACCCAGCTATATCCCCAAGAAGGTTTTGTTGAGCATGACCCGCTAGAGCTTTATAATTCTGTGATAGAAACTATAGAAGAAGTGATAACTGATACAGGTATCATGGCAGAGGAAATTGCTGGTATTGGCATTACCAACCAAAGGGAAACAACAATACTTTTTGATAAGGAAACTGGTCTGCCAGTCTATAATGCGATTGTCTGGCAGTGTCGCAGAAGTAGTGACATATGCTCCAGGTTGGTCAAGGAAGGCTTGGAGAGATATATCAGAGAGAATACCGGGTTGATGCTCGATCCATATTTTTCAGCTACTAAAATTGTCTGGCTGTTGGAAAATGTACCAGGACTTAGAGAGCTGGCGGATTTGGGTAGGTTGGCCTTTGGCACAGTAGATACCTGGCTTTTATATAAGCTTAGTGCTGGTAAATATCATCTTACAGATCATACCAATGCTTCAAGAACCATGCTTTTTAACATCAGAGATTTAAAGTGGGATGAGGAAATACTTAAGGCTTTGAATATACCTAAGACAATCCTGCCTGAGGTCAAGGAATCATCTGGTTTTTTTGGCTTGGCAAAGGTCTTTGGCCAGGAAATACCAATATTATCCATGGTTGGTGATCAGCAAGGAGCTTTATTTGGCCAAGGCTGTATTGATCCAGGTTCTTGTAAGATAACCTATGGCACAGGTGCTTTCTTATTGCTCAATACTGGCAAGAAGAT
The DNA here is from genome assembly GCA_022615965.1 of Fusobacteriota bacterium. Lineage (GTDB taxonomy): Bacteria > Bacillota > TC1 > TC1 > TC1 > WTXA01. Next base: position 21,913 of record JAKEGG010000055.1, on the reverse strand, counting down.
AGTCTTAAGCAGTGATAGCCTGCTGTCCACAATAGGTATCAGCTTTGGTGGTGAGGTAAGCTATGCTATCGAAGGCAGTGTTTTTATAGCCGGTGCTTTAATGAAATGGCTGAAAGAAGAGCTAGGACTTTTTTCTGATTATGAGGAAATTGAGGTTTTAGCCAATGAAGTGGAAGATAGTCTGGGTGTGGTGATCGTACCAGCCTTTAGTGGACTAGGTGCTCCATATTGGCATAGTGAAACCAGAGGTAGTATCTTTGGTTTGACCAGAGGAGTGAATAAAAGACATATAATAAGAGCTGGTCTGGAAGCTGTAGCCTTACAGGTAAATGCTTTGATCGAATCTATTGGCAGAGATTGTGACCTGGAACTTAAGGATATAAAAGTCGATGGAGGTATGGCAGGAAATACCTTGTTTTTAGAGCTGCAAAGTGCTTTACTTAAGAAGAGGATTATCAGGGCAGAAAGCTGTGAACTAACTGCTTATGGTGCTTATTTATTAGCTGGTCTTGCTGCTGGTTTTTGGAGTGATAGAGCTGGCTTATTTACAAACAGGTCTTCTCATCAGGTAATTGAGACGGAGTCAAATGAATTTTGGCGCAATGACTTGGTCAGGGCTTGGGATAAGGCTGTTAAGGCAACGATTTCCTATAGTAAAAGTAATTGATTTTATTTAATGATTATGTTAATATATTCAAGGTGCCAACATAGCTCAGTAGGTAGAGCGTCACCATGGTAAGGTGAAGGTCCCCAGTTCGATCCTGGATGTTGGCTCCAAAATAACTCTTCGGAGTTATTTTTTTTACCATTTTATAAGAAGAACATCTTTAACATTTCGATAATGAGTGATACAATGATAATGAATGAATAGAAAGGTTACATTATTTAAGCGTTTAGTTTAAATAAATGCATGTATGAAAACAAGACATAAGACCCATAAGATCAACAAAGAACATAATAAAGATTTAATAGGCGGCTATCAGGGAAGATCCTATAGCAGCAGAAGAAGAAAAAAAGTTAGTGATAGCAGATTCATGCTGCCGCTAACTTTATTATTTGTGGGTTTGCTATTTTTTACTGGTATATATAATAACCTGAGGGCTGATATAATGGTCAATGGCCATGAAAAGTTAACAGTTGAAGTGAATAATCAATATCAGGAACAAGGGGCATCAGCTAGCTATAAAGGAAATGAACTAGCAGAAAACAAGAAAATCGAAGTAGCTGGCAAGGTTGATACTGGAAAAACAGGTGAATACGTGCTGATATATTCAGTCAAGCATAATGGCGTAACCTCAAAGGTGAAAAGAGTAGTTGAGGTGGTAGATACACAGGCTCCGATAATCAGCCTGGAAGGTGAAACCAAACTCAATATTTGTCCCAAGGATGATTTTAAAGACCCAGGCTTTAAGTGTCTGGATAATTATGATGGAGATATAACCGATAAAGTAGAAGTTAAGGTCAAAAAGGATAAAGTTATCTATACTGTTAAAGATCAGTCAGGTAATAAGTCTCAGATAGAAAGAAACCTTAATAGAAAAGATGAAGTTTCTCCTGAACTTGGGCTTTTAGGACCAAAAACCTTATATATATCGGTAAACAGCCAATATAAGGATCCGGGCTATGAGGTTTATGATGATTTTGACAAGGATTTAAAGGATAAAGTCAAGGTCAGTGGTCAGGTGGATGCCAGTAAGCTAGGTGAATATGTTCTGAAATATGAAGTAGCTGATTGTAGTGGCAACAAAAGTGGAGCGGAAAGAAAGGTCATCGTAACAGATCAGCCTTTACCACAAGGGCAGAACAGCACGATCTATTTAACCTTTGATGATGGTAATAGTAGTAAGACCATCCAGATTCTGGATATTTTAAAAAAGGAAAAGGTTAAGGCTACCTTCTTTGTTGTTGGAACTAATCTTAAACATGATATTATGAAAAGAATTGTAGCAGAGGGACATGCAATAGGTTTACATTCTGATACTCATAAATATGAACAGATATATTCCTCTACATCAGCCTTTTTTAATGATATTGAAACCTTGAGCAACAAGATCAAAGAAATGACAGGAGTAGAAACTAAAATATTAAGATTCCCTGGTGGATCTTCCAACGCTGTTAGTAAGAGCTATACTCCTGGAATAATGAGTGTTTTGGTAAACGAGGTCCATGCTAAAGGCTATCACTATTTTGACTGGAATGTTGGTTCAGCTGATTCAACTAGTATCACTGGAGATCAGATATATCAAAATATTGTTTCAGGTCTGGGTGTTAAAGAGACATATGTAACTCTGTTTCACGATATTGAAAAGAATCAGGCTACTGTAGATGCTTTGCCAAAGATCATCGAGTATGGCAAAAGCCATGGCTATCAATTTGACAAGATCACTATGACTACTCCTGAGATTCATCATGGAGTGACTAACTAAATAATTTAGTTTAATATTGAGCTGTAGCTTTTTGGTTATGGCTCTTTTTCCATCTGAAATGGTTGGGATTTTTGAAAACAATTTCAAAGGAAATATACACATTACTACTTATCATTTGATAATATAGATAGTATAATTAATCTATATTTAGTTTAGTGTTCTCTAAACTATATTTATGTAACAAATTCATATACAAAATTTAAAATAGGAGGTAATTTAAGGTATGAATTTTCAAGAAATTCTTTTGAAAGCAGAAGGCTACAAAAAGGAAATGACTCAATTCCTAAGAGACATGATCGCTATTCCAAGTGAGTCATGTGAAGAGGAGTTAGTTGTTAAAAGAATCAAAGAGGAAATGGATAAAGTAGGCTTTGATGAAACATGGTTTGATGGATTAGGTAACGTTATTGGACGTATAGGTAATGGTAAAACCGTTATTGCAATGGATGCCCACATCGATACTGTAGGAATCGGCAACATCAACAACTGGACTGAGTGTGATCCATACGAAGGAAAGCTTGTTGGAGATGATATCTATGGACGTGGTGGATCTGACCAAGAAGGCGGAATGGCTTCAATGGTTTATGCAGGCAAAATCATTAAGGACTTAGGTCTGGAGAATGATTACACCCTTTATGTTGTAGGATCTGTACAAGAAGAAGACTGCGATGGACTTTGCTGGCAGTGGATTCTTGAACAAGAAGTACCAAAAGGCACATTTAAAAAGCCTGAATTCGTAGTAATTACCGAACCTACTTCATTAAGGATCTACAGAGGACACAGAGGCCGTATGGAAATCAGAGTTGATGTCAGAGGTATCAGCTGCCACGGTTCTGCTCCTGAGCGTGGAGATAATGCAATCTACAAAATGGCTCCTATCTTGATTGAGTTAAGAGCATTGAACGAAAATCTACATTATGATGCCTTCTTAGGCAAAGGTACATTAACTGTATCTCAGATTTTCTATACTTCACCTTCAAGATGTGCTGTTGCAGATAGCTGTGCTATTTCTATCGACAGAAGATTAACTGATGGCGAAACATGGGAAGGCGCTTTAGAAGAAGTTAGAAACTTACCTTCAGTTAAAGAGGCTAACGGAATCGTATCACTTTATGAATATGACCGTCCATCATGGTGTGGAACAGTTTACAAAACTGAAAGCTATTTCCCAACTTGGGTTATTCCGGAATCAGACCCGATTTGCCAAACTTTAGTTGAAGCTGGCGCTGGCTTATTCGCTAAAGACAACTTTAAACTATTATCAGAGCAAGAAGGTCTTGAAGACGACTTCATGAGTATCTTCAATGATGGCGTAGTTGTTGATAAATGGACTTTCTCAACCAATGGTGTTTCTATCATGGGACGTCACGGAGTTAAATGTATTGGATTCGGACCTGGTCACGAAAGACAGGCTCATGCTCCAAACGAAAAAACATTTGCTTCACACTTAGTTGCATGTGCTGCTATGTACGCTTCAATCCCAGAAATCTACGTAAATAAATACGCAGGAAAATAATCTCAAATTAAAAAATTAAAAAAATAATTCAGGAGGTTTGTTATGCAAGCTAATTTCAGAGGAAAACACTTAATCACTTTAAGAGAATGGACAAAAGAAGAAATCGATACATTGATGGACGTATCTTTTGATTTAAAGAGAAAATTTGCAATGGGTCTTTCAACAAGATATTTAGAAGATCAAACAGTATTCTTGATGTTCTTTGAAGCATCAACAAGAACCAGAAACTCAATGGAAGCTGGTATTACTCAATTAGGAGGACATGCTCACTTCTTAGATACTTCAACAATGCAGATTTCTCACGGAGAAACTCCAAAGGATACAGCAGTAATCTTAGCTCGTTTCGGTCATGCTATAGCTTGCCGTATCTGTGCTTGGAAAGTTGGTAATGGCTACATCAGAGAGATGGCTAAATGGTCACCAGTACCTGTAATCAATATGCAGTGCGACCTTTACCATCCATTACAAGGCTTAGCTGACTTAATGACTATAATTGAAAAATTCGGCGACACAAAAGGTGTTAACGTTTCAATTATCTGGGCTTATGCTACAAGTCACAAAAAACCTATATCTGTACCATTGTCACAAGCTTTATTATTCCCTCGTTATGGAATGAACACAACTTTGGCTTACCCAGCTGGTTATGAATTGCCACAGTGGGTATATGATGAAGCAGAAGCTAACGCTAAAAAACATGGCGGTACTTTCAGAATCACTCATAACCAAGATGAAGCTTACAAGGATGCAGATGTAGTTATTCCTAAAAACTGGGGCAACTGGGTTACAGATGAGCAAGGTGATACAACTTCACACAATGTGTTAGATGAAAGCCTGAAAGTTTGGAAATGTACAGAAGCTTTAATGCAAACAGTTAGCGACAGATGTATCTACATGCATGCTTTACCTGCAGACAGAAACAATGAGGTTGAAGATGCAGTAATCGATGGCGAGTGGTCTGTAGTTTATGATGAGGCTGAAAACAGACTTCATACTTCTAAAGCTGTAATGGCTTTAACTATGGGCGGAAGAAACGCTTACAGACAATAATATAGCAGCTTAAACTTAAGTAATTAATATTAAAAGGAGTTCCATTTTTGTAAATGGAACTCCATTTTAAAAAGTATAGCTTTTTTGTATGTATAAAATTTATGGAGGTGGATCATGAGTGATCTTATGAGAATGATACCTTTTAGCAACATGATGGAATGGATGTTAAAAGAGTATAAAGACCAAAAATCAATTTTTGGTATCAGAGATAGTAAATTCTATAGAAACAACAGTGGTAAATACATTGAGGTCAATGGCGAGAAAATAACTTCTCCATTAGGACCAGCTGCTGGACCTAACTCTCAATTAACACAAAATATAGTGGCTTCATATTTAGCAGGCTGCCGTTTTATCGAGCTGAAAACAATCCAGGAAATGGATGGAGCTGACTTAAGAGCATGTGTAGCTAAACCATGTATCAATGCACAAGATGAAGGCTATAATGTAGAGTGGTCAACAGAGCTAACAGTTCAAGAAGCATATGATGAATATATTAAAGCTTGGTTCATTTTACATGTGATAGGTAAAGAACTAGGGCTTAATGATGGCAAGGACTTTGCCTTCAATATGTCTGTTGGTTATGATTTGGATAACATAAAAAAACCTAAAGTTAGTGGTTTTATCGATAACATGATCGATGCCAGCAACACTGCTATTTGGAAAGAATGCAAGGAATACTTGTTGGACAATTTAGATCAATTTAGCAATGTGGATAAAGATTTCGTTGAAAGCATTTCAGCTAATGTATGTCCATCTGCTACGATCTCAACTTTACATGGCTGTCCTCCAGCAGAAATAGAAAGAATAGCCATGTATTTATTAGAAGAGAAAAAATTAAATACATTTATTAAATTAAACCCAACCTTGAATGGTTATGAGTTTGCTAGAAAATTAATGGATGAAATGGGTTATGATTACATCGGTTTTGATGACCATCACTTTAACAATGACTTACAATGGGATGACGCAGTAGTTATGCTGACTCGTTTGAAAGAAGTTTCTAAAAACCTTGGACTAGGATTTGGAGTCAAATTGACTAATACTTTCGCAGTACAAATCGCCAATAAGGAATTCCCTCAAGGTGAAGAAATGTATATGTCAGGACGTTCATTATTCCCATTAACAATTAGCTTGGCTAACAAACTTTCTCAGTACTTTAACGGAGACATCCAGATTTCATATTCTGGAGGAGCAGATTTCTTCAATATCAATGAAATCATTGATTGTGGTATTCAGCCAATAACTGTAGCTACTACTATCTTAAAACCAGGTGGCTATGAAAGAGTTAAACAATTAGCTGATGAAGTTGAAGCTAAATTAGATGGAAAATTTAAAGGACTTAAGGTTGATGCTTTAAATAAACTGGCTACTGAGGTGATCACCAACAAATATCACGTAAAAGCCAGAAGAACAGCTCAATCAAGAAAAACTGATTCTAAGTTGCCTTTATTTGACTGCTTCAAAGCTCCATGTAAAGATGGAGGTTGTCCTATCAATCAGCAGATTCCTGAATACCTTAAACTGGTAAGCGATGGCAACTATGCAGAAGCCTATAAAGTTATTGTCAATGACAATACTTCACCAGGTGTTTTAGGAACTATTTGTGACCATCAGTGTCAGTACAAATGTACCAGACTTGATTATGATCAGTCATTAGAAATCAGGAATGCTAAGAAATTAGCAGTAGAAAATGCTGCTGATGCCTATATTGCTAACATTAAAGCTGTTGATTTAAAAACAGATAAAAAGGTTGCAGTGATCGGTGCTGGACCTGCTGGCTGTGCTGTAGCTACTTTCTTAAGAAGAAATGGTGTTGGCGTAACTGTATTTGAAAGAAAAGACAGACCTTATGGTGTTGTTGAGCATGTTATTCCTGAATTTAGAATTTCTAAAGAAATGATTGCCAGAGACGTTGCTTTAGCAGAAAAAGCTGGAGTTGAGTTTAAATTCAATGTTGATGAAAACTTTGATATAGCTGCTTTAAAAGGGGACTTTGATAAAGTAGTGATCGCTATTGGTACCTGGGATAAAGGTATTTCACCAGTAAAAGAAGGAGCAGATGAGTTAAGAGATGCTCTGGAGTTTTTAGAAGATTATAAATCAAACAAAGGAAATATTACTTTAGGCAAGAAGGTAGCTGTTATTGGTGGCGGAGACGTTGCTATGGACTGTGCCAGAGCTGCTAAGAGAGTTCCAGGCGTTGAAGAAGTTACGATCGTATACAGAAGAACTATTGCCAATATGCCTGCAGAACCAGAAGAAATTGAATTGGCAATTGAAGATGGAGTGTTGTTCAAAGAGCTGTTAGCACCAGCAACCTACTTTAACAGAAACCTGACTTGTGAAATCATGGAATTAGGCGAGAGAGAAGAAGGTGGCAGATGTTCAATCGTCGGAACTTGCAACATGGTAAATGTTGAAGCTGATGTTGTTATTGGAGCTACAGGCGCAAGACTACAAAAAGAATTTTTAAGTGGTTTAGAAGTTGACGCTAGAGGCTATGCTAAAATTGGAGCTTACAATGAAACTTCAATACCAGGAGTATATGTAGCTGGTGACTGTAAAGCTGGACCTTCAACAATAGTTAAAGCTGTTGCTGATGGTAAAAAAGTTGCTAAAGATATCTTAGCTCAATATGGACTGGAGAATGATTTTGTCAAGTTTGAAGTTAAGCAAGATGAAACAGAAGTTTACAGAAGAAAAGGTATTTTACAAGAAGCTTCTAAGAGCCCGTTAGATGGCAAGCGCTGTCTGGTTTGTGATCAGATTTGCGAGCTTTGTGTAGATGTTTGTCCTAACAGAGCAAATGTAAAAGTTATTGTTAATGGAACACATCAGATCCTCCACATTGATGGTATGTGTAACGAGTGTGGAAACTGTGGTATCTTCTGTCCTCATGATGGTAACCCATATAAAGATAAGGTTACATACTTCTGGACTGAAGAAGATTTCGTAGACAGCACAAACAAAGGCTTCCTACCTATAGGTAACGATACCTTCAAGGTGAGAGTAGAAGATGGATCAGTGATCGAGCATAAGTTAGGAGACGGACAGTTGTCTGCTCAAATGGCTGCAATGCTAGATGCTGTGTTAAAAGATTATAGCTATTATAATATGATGCTAGAAATCTAATTAGATCAAGGAGGAAAAAAATGATCCTAATTACTAATGGTAAAGTTTTCACCAGAGATGAAAGCAAACCTTTTATTGAAAACGGAGCAGTATTGATCGATGGCAAGTTGATCAAAGCGGTTGGTTCTACTGAAGAATTAAAAAAACAATATCCAGATGCTGAAGTAAAGGATGCTAAAGGCAGACTGGTCATGCCAGGATTTATCAATACTCATATGCACTATTACAGCACATTTGCCAGAGGGATGGCTTTAGATAACCCTCCAGCAACTATGTTTAGTATGATTCTGGAAAATCTATGGTGGAGACTGGATAAACAGTTGACTTTAGATGATGTATACTACAGTGCTGTTGGTCCTATGCTGGATCAAATAAAAAGTGGTGTTACTACAGTTATAGATCACCATGCCAGTCCATATGCTGTAAAAGGAAGCTTGTTTAAAATTGCTGAAGCAGCTAAGGATCTAGGTATTAGAAGCAACCTTTGTTATGAGATTTCTGATAGAGATGGTGAGAAAATCAAAGATGAAGGCATCGCTGAAAGTACTGATTTTGTTAAGTACTGTAATGAGCAAAAAGACGATATGATCAAAGGTCTTTTTGGAATGCATGCTTCAATGACAGTATCTGATAAAACTTTAGACCAGGTATTGGCTGCAGCTGCTTCCGTAAACTCAGGTTTTCACGTCCACTCTGCAGAAGGCATTGAAGATGTTGCTGATGCTTTATCTAAATACAGAACGAGAGTAATCGAAAGATGGTACAAAAAAGGCGTTTTAAACGACAAAAGTATAGCTGTTCACTGCATCCATGTTACAGATGATGAAATCGGAATGTTAAAGGATAGCGGGGTAGCTGTTGTTCATAACCCTGAATCCAATATGGGTAATGCAGTAGGTGTTTCACCTGTTCTTGATATGATGGATAAAGGTGTTTTGGTTGGTTTGGGAACAGATGGCTATACTGCTGATATGACTGAGTCATATAAGGTAGCTGGAATCCTGCAAAGACATGCAACTGCTAAACCTTATGTTGCTTGGGGAGAAATTCCTCAAATGTTGTTTGATAATAACAAAATCATCACCAACAGATATCTTGATGGACATGTAGGAACATTAAAAGAGGGAGCTTATGCAGATGTGATCATTGTGGATTACAACCCTCCTACACCTATCGATGCTAACAATGTAAACGGACATATACTATTTGGAGTTACTGGCAGACATGTAGATACTACGATCTGTAATGGTAAGATCCTGATGGATGAGAGAAAGCTGGTTAATATCGATGAAGAGGCTTTAATGGCCAGAAGCAGACAATTAGCTGCTGATCTTTGGAAAAGAATATAGTTGTTAAATTAAGACCTTCTTATTTTAAGAAGGTCTTTTTTTTTAGAAGTAATTAGTGATATAATGAATTATATAAAAACCAGTTATATTGTTAACCTGAAAGGAGGTAACTATGGAAAACACAGCTATCGGAAAGAGCCAAATAAGATGGGATGCTGTTGCAAAAGTTACAGGAAGGGCGAATTATACTGGTGACATACCGCAAAAAGAAATGTATCATGGGAAAATTTACCGTGCAAAAATTGCACATGGGATGGTAAAAAGCATTGATGTAAGTGAAGCATTGAAGGTTCCTGGAGTTATTAAAGTTCTTACTCCAGATGACGTTTCAAGTTATTCATTTCCAACCGCAGGACACCCATACAGCCTGGATCCTAAGTTATCAGACAAAGCAGACAGAAAGATCCTGACCAGGCATATCCGACTTTATGGAGATGAAATCGCAGCAGTTATTGCTAAAACTGAGCTAGCTGCAGAAGAAGCTCTTGGGAAAATAAAAGTTGAATATGAGGAATATGAGTTTTATCTGACACCGGAAGAATCTTTAAAGGAAGGTGCTTTGGAAATTCATGAAGGAACAAAAAATATTATCGCTGACACCACAGCTGAAATCGGAGATTTGGAAACAGGTTTTAAAGAAGCAGATATTCTTATCGAACATGACTGCTACACACCTACAGTTCAGCATTGTCAGATGGAAAACCAGATTGCCTATGCCTATAAGGATGTAGATGGCAGATGGGTTTGCGTAACTTCAACTCAGATTCCTCATATCTGTAGAAGGATACTAGGACAAGCATTTGGAATGCCATGGGGCAGATTCAGAGTGATCAAACCCTTTGTAGGTGGTGGCTTTGGCAACAAACAGGATGTTACGATCGAGCCTATGGTAGTTGCCATGTCTATGGCCGTTGGGGGCAAACCTGTTATGTTAGATTTACATAGAGAAGAAGTTTTTGCCTGTACCAGAGTCAGACATGCTATTAGCTATAAAATGAAATTTGGTTTTAAAAATGACGGCAGAATTGTAGCAGGAGATATATTAGCAATATCTAATAATGGTGCCTATGCTTCACATGGTCATGCAGTAGTGGCAAAAGGTGGAGGCATGGTTACTGCCTTGTACAAGGTACCTAATTTTAAATATCATGCTATGACAGTATATACCAATATTGCTGCAGCAGGAGCCATGAGAGGTTATGGTGTACCCCAGATATCCTATGCAATTGAAACCTTTATGGATACAGCTGCCAGAAAATTAGGCATTGATCCATTTGATTTGAGAAAAATAAATATGACTAAAGCTATGGAAGAAAATCCATTGTTACATATGACTCAATATACTATGGGGTTAAGGGAATGCATAGAGCAAGGAAAAGAAAGATTCCAATGGGAAAAAAGAGTTGAGGAAGTAGCTGCTGCTAAGAAGGCAGGTAAGCTTAGAGGATTAGGCTTTGCTGCTTTTGCCTATACATCAGGAACCTATCCTAAAGGATTGGAAGCTGCAGGCTGTAGATTGGTTTTGAATCAGGATGGCAGCATTAAGATGATGGTAGGAGCAACAGAAATAGGACAAGGATCTGATACGGTATTCAGACAAATGGTTGCTGAAACTGTAGGTGTTCCTGTAGATATGGTTTATGCTGATCAGGTGACAGACACTGATACTTCACCTTTTGACACAGGGGCTTATGCTTCAAGGCAGACCTTTGTATCAGGTATGGCAGTCAAGAAGGCAGCAGAAGAGCTAAAGGAAAAAATACTTTTGGCTGCTTTAGAATTTGCTGAAGAAGGTCAGGAGGCAGAAACTGTTGATTTAGATGTAAAAGATTGTAAAGTAATTAAAAAGTCAGATGGCTCACTATACACTGAGTTAGGCGATCTGGCTCTTAAGACATATTATCACTTGAATAAAGGTATATGCCTGACAGCTGATGTGTCTAATAAATGTATTCAAAATGCCTATCCTTATGGAGGTACATTTGTAGACCTTGAGGTTGACAAGGTAACAGGTAAAGTCAAAATATATAATATTCTGAACATTCATGATTCAGGAGTGATTATTAATCCATTGATGGCTTCTGGCCAGGTTGAAGGTGGTATGACCATGGGTATATCTTATGCACTTGATGAAGAGCTAAGATATGATTCCAGTACAGGTAAGCCATTAAATAACAATCTGCTTGACTACAAAATGCCAACAATGATGGATGTTCCGGATTTAATGGTTGATTTTGTAGAAATACCTGATCCAATTGGCCCTTATGGCAATAAATCCTTAGGAGAACCTCCGAATTGTAGTCCTGCACCAGCTATCAGAAATGCAATAGCTGATGCAATTGGTGTTGATATAAATGCAATACCAATTACTCCTCAAAAAATTATAGAGGTATTAAATGCAAAGGACAAGGAGGTATAAAAAAATGTATCAGATCAACGGATATTTAGAAGCTTCAACTATTAGTGAGGCTATTGATTATTTAAATAAAAATGATAATGCCCAGATAATTGCCGGGGGTACAGACGTGCTTATCAAAACCAGAGAACGTAAAGGTGGTTATGTTGATAGGGATCTGGTTGGTATTATGAGGATCCCTGAACTTAAAGGAATCAAAATCGATGCTGAAGGAAATATAGTCATTGGAGCTACTTCTAGTTTTACTGAAGTAGAGGAAAATGAAATTATAAAAAGCAATATACCATCCTTATGCACAGCAGTAGGCAGCGTAGGTGGACCACAAATCAGGAATATGGGAACTATCGGAGGGAACGTGGCTAATGGTGCTACTTCAGCAGATAGTGCCTCAACCTTGTTTGCTTTGGATACAATAGTTAGAATTGCCTCAAAGGAAGGTATCAGAGAAGTACCTATCGAGGAATTTTATCTTGGACCTGGCAAAGTGGCTTTAAATAAAGGAGAAATATTGACCTCCTTTGTTATTCTTAAGAAAAATTATAAAGGCTTTAAAGGAGACTATATTAAATATAGTCATCGTAAGGCCATGGATATTGCTACCTTAGGCTGTTCAGTTATGATCAAAATAAATGGTCAAATAATTGAAGAGCTGAAGATAGCTTATGGAGTTGCTGGACCAACTCCAGTTAGAGCAAAAGGCGCAGAAGAATATGGCGTTGGCAAAGAAATCTCCCAGGAGGTTTTAAATGAAATTGGTGAAATGTGTCTTAAAGATACAAGTGCCAGAGACTCTTGGAGAGCTTCTAAAGCATTTAGAGAACAATTGATAAGAGAGCTTCCAAAGAGAGCTATCAACAATGCTATAGGAGGTGGTTTTAATGCTTAAGAAAATTAATTGTATAATAAATGGAGAACCAAAGGAAATAGAGGTAGATGTAAGAGAATCTTTACTGGATATGTTGAGAAATAGGTTGCATCTAACAGGCACTAAGCAAGGCTGTGGAGTTGGAGAATGTGGAGCTTGTGCAGTCTTGATAGATGGCAATACTATTGATTCATGTATATATATGGCAGTTTGGGCTGATGGAAAGAATATTACAACAATCGAAGGTATAAGTAAGCCAGATGGCAGTTTATCTGATATTCAACAGAATTATGTTGATAAAGGTGCTGTACAATGTGGCTTTTGTACACCTGGATTTGTTATTTCCACCACGGCTCTATTAAATAAAAATGATGATCCTAGTCGTGATGAAATCAGAAGAGGGTTATCAGGTAATCTATGTCGTTGTACAGGATATCAAAAGATCCTTGACGCTGTAGAGACTACTGTAGAACAGAGGAGGAATAGTAAAAAATGATCAAAACCAAATTTACAGTCAATGGCAAGGCGTACGACGTAGAGGTTGATGAAAGTCAAAACCTATTAAGTTATTTAAGGGATGAGCTTGGCCTTTACGGTACTAAAAATGGCTGTGGTAAGGCTCAGTGTGGTGCATGTACTCTTATATTAAATGGTGATGCTAAAAGAGCATGTACGATCAAGATGAGCAAAGTTGAAGGTGCTCAAATCGAAACTATTGAAAATCTGGCTAAAGATGGAGAACTTCATCCTGTGCAGGTCGGCTTCGTTAATACAGGAGCTATCCAATGTGGATTCTGTACTCCTGGGATGATAATGTCAGCTAAAGCCTTGTTGGATCAAAACTTAAGTCCAACCAAGCAGGAAATCCAAAATGCCTTAAAATTCAATATCTGCCGTTGCACAGGCTATGTAGCAATTATCAATGCTGTGGAAATGGCTGCTAAAATCATGAGAGGTGAAGATGTGACCTATCTGCCAACAGAAGGTGGAGTTGGTACCTCAGTAATTGGTAAGGATGTCGTGCAAAAGGCTATGGGATTGCCGATTTATGCTGAAGACAGAGAGTTTCCTAACATGTTGTATGGAAAATTAAAATACACTGATCATCCTCATGCTATCGTCAAGAAAATAGATGTAAGCAAGGCGTTAGAAGTACCTGGGGTTGTAAGAGTTTTAACTGCTGATGATGTGCCTGGCAGGAAGACTTATGGTCTGTTAAACCCTCATCAGCCAGTAATGGTAGGTGTTGGCGAGAAAGTCAGATATATCGGTGACCCGATAGTAACTGTTTTAGCTGAATCTTTGGCAGTCGCTGAAGCAGGAGCTAAATTAGTTGAAGTTGAGTATGAAGTTTTAGAAGGAGTATATTCTGTTGCTGAGGCAATAAAAGAAAACAAGCCTCAGATCTGGGATGATAAGGATATTTCTTCTCATACTAAAATCAGAAGAGGGGATACTGATAAGGCTTTTGAAGAATGTGATGTGATAGTTGAAGGTGACTTTTATGTGCCAAGAGTAGAGCATGCCTACATGGAAATAGAGTCCTGTGTAACTACAATGGATAACAATGGTGCTATTCATGTGTTCATGTCCCACCAAGGTGCATACGACATGAGAAATATGTTTTTACAATCCTTGAATCTCCCAGAAGATAAAGTTATTATGGATACCTGTCCTACTGGTGGTGGTTTTGGAGGTAAGGAAGAGCCAACTGTACATATTCAATGTGCTCTTGCAACCTTGCTGACAGGAAGACCTTGTAAGATTGTTATGACCAGAGAAGAATCAATGATGGTTTCCACTAAAAGACATGCTGAGATAATGACAATGAAGTATGGATGTAAGAAAGATGGAACCTTCCATGCCTTTAAGGGTAGATCTGATGTTGAATCAGGAGCCTATTCTTCACTTAGTGGACCTGTTGTTTTCAGATCAGGTGTAGTTATGAATGGACCTTATGCTGTGCCTTATGCTCATACTGATAGTATTGGCCATTATACCAATTTGGCTCCAGGTGGTGCCTTCAGAGGCTTTGGCAGCACTCAGGTTACTTTTGGAGCTGAAATACTGATAGATGAAATGGCTAGAAAAATTGGCATGGATCCATTTGAAATAAGGATGATCAATGCACTGGAAGATGGTAAGGAAGGTATTACTGGTCAGACAATGGGATCTGGTATTGGTTTAAAGAAAAGCTTAGAACTGGTAAAAGCAAGATTGGATGCTGTTAAGGACCAATATACCCCTAGTGCGCCTGGTAAAAAAATCGGAATCGGTGTAGCTTCTTCCTTTAAGAACGTTGGTATTGGTATTGGTCTACATGATGGTGCTGGAGCAATTATGGAATTAAAGTCTGATGGAACTATTATGCTGAAGCATGGTGCCGCATCTTTAGGTCAAGGACCTGATACTACCTTTGCCTTGATTGCTGCAGAGGCAACTGGGATTCCATATAGCAAAATAGATGTGATCAACAATATGACACCTGAGTGTCCTAATGGTGAAGAAACAACTGCTTCTAGACAAACCTTCGTAACTGGAAATGCTTCAAAGCTATGTGGTGAAAAGTTCAAGTCAGCACTAGCTGAAAAGATAGTTGCGGCTTATGGAGTAAAAGCAGAAGATATCAATTATGATGCAGAAGGCTTTAAAGCTGGAAGTGTTGCTGGCAGCTATAAGGAACTTGTTGATAAGATAGGTACTTTTGAAGTTGAATATGAGTACATTCCACCTCAAACCAGTGCCTTGAATATAGATAACACTGTAAAGCCAGGTGTTGATCCTGTAGCCTATAAGATCCACTATTCATATACCTTTGCTACTCATGCAGTCATTGTCGAGGTAGATGAAGCAACTGGGGATTATAAGATTCTGAAGATCATTGCTGCTAATGATTTAGGTACTGCTATACATCCTTTACAGGTTGAGGGTCAGATTGCCGGTGGAGTAGCCATGGGTGTTGGCTATGCTAGAAGCGAAGAGTATTTGACTAAGGATGGCTATCCAGTTACTGACAGTTTAGCTAAGTGTAAATTGCCAAAAATCACGGAAATGCCTGATATGGATATAATTTTAGTGGAAGAGCCTCAAAAAGAGGGGCCTTATGGAGCAAAAGGAATGGGTGAGCTACCTGTAAATCCAGTAGCTCCTGCGGTTTCAAATGCTATTTATGATGCAATAGGAGTTAGAGTCAAGACTTTACCTATTACTAAAGAAAAAGTGTTAGAAGCTATAAAAAATAAATAGAGTTTTATATAAGGTTGGCTGTAAGGTGTTTATCGCCAACCTTAAAATTTATAAAAAATACAGAAAAAATACAGAAAAAATACTAGAAAAAATTATTAATTAATAGTATAATGATGAAAACATATTCAATGAATTTTTTCAAGTATGGACATGTGACATTACCGAAATCTAAATTTGCTAGAAATTATTTGAAATAATGAGGAGGTAAGAAAATGAAAAAAATTTTATGGTTAGGTTTGGCTTTATTTTTAATGGCAAGCTTTAGCTTGGTGGGCTGTCAGACTGGTGACTCTGACAAGTTCAAGGTCGGTGTTATTTACATTGGTGAGCCTGGTGATGCAGGTTGGACTTATGCTCATGACCAAGGCTTAAAAGCTGCAATTAAAGCTATTGGGGAGGATAAGGTCGAATTGGTTGTTCAACAGAATGTCAAAGAAGACCAAAGTTCATCTCAGGCTATGGAAGCTTTGATCAACCAGGGCTGCAAAGCTATTTTTGCTACTAGCTATGGCTATATGGACTATATAGTTGATTTGGCTGCCAAGCATCCAGATGTATATTTCTTCCATTGCTCAGGTTACAAAACAGCTGATAATTTAAGCACCTATTTTGGTAAAATCGAACAAGCCAGATATTTAACTGGTATTACAGCTGGTTTAATGACAAAAAGCAATAAGATCGGATACGTTGCTGCTATGCCTATTCCTGAGGTTGTAAGGGGAATCAATGGATTTACATTAGGTGTTCGTTCAGTTAATCAAAGTGCTACTGTAAAGGTTGTTTGGACAAATACCTGGTATGACCCACAAGTTGAAAAAGATGCTGCTATCGGTTTACTTAAAGATGGTTGTGATGTTATAGCTCAGCATCAGGATACTGCTGGTCCTCAAATTGCCGCTCAAGATGCAGGCAAATATAGTGTTGGTTACAATTCAGATATGAAGTCTTTTGCACCAAAAGCCAACTTAACTTCAGCTATCTGGAATTGGGAAGTTTATTATGAGGCTGCAATCAAATCAGCTATGGATGGTTCATTCGCATCTGCTCAATACTTTGAAGGCTTAGATAAAGGTGTAGTTGCGGCTACTAAATTAAACACAGACATAATCAAAGACACTACAATTCAGTCTAAGGTTGATGCTGCTGAAGCTAAAATCAAAGGTGGATACAATATCTTTACAGGTCCTATAAAAGATAATACTGGCAAAGAAGTTATACCTGCTGGCAAATCTGCAACAGATACAGAATTGTTATCAATGATGTACTTCGTTGAAGGTGTTGATGGTGTAATACCTAAGTAAGTTATTTATAAAGCTAAAGGGACTTAGTGTTCCTTTAGCTTTAATTTTTTTAGAAGGGAGCCGGAGATGGAACAATATTTAGTGGAAATGAAAAATATTCGTAAAGTTTTTCCTGGCGGGGTAGTAGCTAACGATAAGGTCAATCTTAGTATCATGAAAGGTGAGATCCATGCTTTATTAGGTGAGAATGGAGCTGGAAAAAGTACCTTGATGAATATTTTGACTGGTCTTTACAGACAAGATGGAGGCGAGTTATTTATCCGCGATGAAAAAATCGAAGGAAAATATGGACCAAAAGAAGCTATTGCCAAAGGCATTGGTATGGTACATCAAAACTTCAGATTAGTTAAGCCATTTACTGTTGCTGAAAACATGGTATTAGGCAACAGAAAAACAATTATTTATGATGAAAAATCAATAGTTAGTAAAATTGAAGAAATATCCGAGAAATTTAAACTACAAATTTCTCCTAAGGCTAAAATTTGGCAGTTATCTATTGGTGAGCAGCAAAGAGTTGAAATTATTAAAATGTTATATAAAGGTGCTGAAATACTTATAATGGATGAACCTACTGCAGTTTTAACACCTCAAGAGGTAAAAAGTCTTTTTGATATCTTAAAGGGTATGACCAAAGAAGGCTTATCTATTATTTTTATTACCCATAAAATGAATGAGGTTTTGACCTATGCTGATAGAATCACCGTTTTAAGAGGAGGATTTGCTATAAAAACCCTAAATGCCTCTGATACTAATGAAAGCGAGCTTGCAGATCTGATGGTAGGCAGACAGCTAGATACCAAGAGGATGATAGATGATGGTGTTAATATAGGTGATGTTGTTCTGAAGCTTGAAAATGTAGGAGCCATGAATGATAAAGGCTTACCTGCTTTAAAGGATGTTTCTTTTGAAATCAAGGGTGGTGAAATTCTTGGAGTAGCAGGTGTTGCTGGTAATGGTCAAAAAGAACTATCTGAAGTAATAACTGGTTTAAGATCTGTTAAAAAAGGTTCTGTTATTTTTAAAGGTGATAATATTACCAAGGAATCAGTTAGAAAGATCATTGACAGAAATATTGCCTTTATTCCTGAAGATAGACATGGTATGGGTTTAGCTAATAACCTTCCGGCTACAGATAATGCTATCTTAAAAATGTATACCAAAAAAGAATATGGCAGATTTTTACTTAATAAGAAAAAAATCGATGAAGCAACTACAAAAATGGTTAACGATTTTGAAATAAAAATTCCAAATATTAACTGTAATGTAAAACTAATGTCAGGTGGAAATCTGCAAAAGCTGATTTTAGCCAGGGAGACCTTTGAAAACCCAGAGCTTATCATAGCAGTTTATCCGATCAGAGGACTTGATGTTGGAGCTACAGATTATGTACATAGAAAACTAGCTGAGGAAAGAAGAAAAGGAAAAGCTATCTTGTTGATTTCTGAGGACTTAGAGGAAATTTATAAGATGACTGATAAGGTAGCGGTTTTGTTTGATGGGCAGATAATGGATGTCCTGGAAACCAAAGGTGCTGATATTAAAAAATTAGGTCTGTTGATGGCTGGTATTAAAGAGGAGGTGGATACAAATGCTTAAGGTTGAAAAAAGGATGGAAACACCTACCTATTTAAAAGTCGTTATTCCAATAGTTTCAGTTTTAGTAGCAATATTATTTTCCTCTTTGATACTACTTATTACCGGAGAAAATGCTCTGGCAGCCTTGAATACTATATTTGCTGGTTCTTTAATAAACTGGCAGGAGGTTTTAGTTAACGGTGTTTCGTTGATGATCATTGGTATTGGTATTGCGATTGCTTTTAAAATGGTGATCTGGAATATTGGTGCAGCTGGTCAGATGATGATGGGGATGATATTTGCAGCAGGTGTTGCTTTATTTTTACATGTTTGGATTCCTCCAGCCCTATTGCTACCAGCAATGTTCATTGCAGCAATAATCGGTGGTGGACTTTGGGCTTTGATTTCCGGTGGAGCCAAAGCTGTTTGGAATGTTAATGAGGTTATTACTTCACTGTTATTAAACTATGTTGCGTTGTATATTCTGCAATTTTTAGTTAATGGTCCTTGGAAGGGTGTTAAAAGCATGGGCTTCCCTCAGACTGATCCATTTCCTGAAGCAGCTAGAATACCAACTATTTTCCCAACAGGAAGATTGCATTATGGTTTGCTCATAGCTATCATAGTTGTAATTGTATTCTACTTCTTGTTAAACAAAAGCAGATGGGGATATGAAATAAGAGTTATTGGTGAAGGCAGAAATGTTGCTAGATATGGTGGTATGAGCCTGGCAAAAAATATTTTTATTGCTATGTTTGCCAGTGGTGCTTTAGCAGGATTAGCTGGTGCTATTCAGGTTTCTGCTTTAGAAGGTCGTTTAAGTCCTCATATGAATACTGATATTGGTTATACAGCTATAATAGTTGTGTGGTTATCAAGATTGCATCCACTGGTAATTGGTATTGTTTCTGTTTTCATGGGAGCCTTGCTCTATGCTGAAACTAGTCTTCCAGCTGCAGGTATACCAACAGAAATAGCCAAGCTGATGCAAGGTTTGATTTTATTCTTCGTTATAGCAGGGGATTTCTTCTCTAGATATAAAGTGAAGATGGTTAAGGAATAGGAGGTAAGTTATGAGTGGATTAGGTATTTTTCAAGATTTATTTTCTGCAGCTGTAGCCGTGGGTACTCCTATTCTATTTACAGCTATAGGTGAGATAATAGCTGAAAAGTCTGGGGTTCAAAACCTGGGACTTGAGGGTATGATGTACATGGGTGCTATTACTGCATTCTTAAGTGGACTGGCTTTAACCAGCAGTGGATTACCTTCAACGACAGCCTTGATAATAGTGATAATCTTGGCAGCCATTGTTGGAGCGTTGGTAGCTAGTATTCATGCTTTCTTGTGCTTATCTTTAAGAGCTAATCAGATCGTTTCTGGTTTGGCTTTATCGATTCTTGGTACTGGTCTAAGTTACTATATCGGTAAGGTTTTTATCAGCGATCCTACAGCTATTATTAAAACAAGGCTGACACAGTTTACTTTCGCTGATGCTGTTCAGATACCAGTTGTTGGTGAAATACTAAGGATATTCTTGAATCAGGATATTCTTGTATATTTAGCCTATATAATGGTTATATTAGTTTGGTTTTACATGTACAAAACTCAAAAAGGACTAGATTTAAGAGCGATTGGTGAAAATCCAGGAGCAGCTGATGCTGTTGGAGTAAATGTCAAGCTTTCAAGATATGTATATGTTATGATAGGTGGAGCCTTTGCTGGTATTGGTGGTTCTGCTTTGATAATTTCTGCAAGCAGCGTTGGACAATGGGGTCAGGGCATGGTAGCAGGACGTGGTTGGATAGCTATTGCTTTGGTTATCTTTGCCAGATGGAATCCTAAGCTGGTTATCTGGGGAGCTTATCTCTTTGGTGTAGCTATTGCTTTAGTTTCCAGAGCCCAGGTTTATGGTTGGTTCAATAATATCTATATTTTGAATATGGTACCATATGTAGCTACAATTGTTGTTTTAATGGTTACCTTTATCTTTTCCAAGAACAAGGATATCGGCGAACCTGAGGCCTTAGGAAAACCATATGACAGAGAAGAAAGATAGGACATTTTGGATTGTCATATAGATTAATAAAAGAGATAGCAACTTTGGTTGCTATCTCTTTTATTTTCCGTATTTATGTATTTATAGTTATGTAGATTGATTAGATTAATCCTGGAATAATGGAATATCCTTGGCATCTTTATCTATAGTTCCTGTCAGAATCTTTATTCCTTCAATCAGTGACCAGATAAAGGCTGCTATGGGTCCTAATATAATACAGCCTCCAAGCAAGGTTAAAAGTAATTGTGCTATACCTTTACCAGTGTAACCTAAATAGAAGTTATGTATACCTAGTGTACCAAGAACGATCCCCAATACTCCAGCGGCAACTTTTGATTTTTGTCCTTCTGGAATAGGTTTATCCAGATCATTGCCTATACCATCCTTTTTAATAGTGCCGGTCAATATCAGGCTTCCCTCGATAAAGCCCCAAAGCTGAGCAGCAATTATTAGCAGAATTCCAACTAGTAACATAATATAAAATATGATGAAGTACATAAAGAAACCAAAGAAAGGTGCTGATTCCATATTGCTGTTCATGTTCATAGTCATAGTGGAAAACATCATAGAAAAAATTGCTATGAAGTAGATAACATAGCTTAATATCATCAGCGCTATGCCTCCTATCATCAGACCCAATTGGGTAAAGGCTCTTTTCTTCTTGTTCAAATAAAAATTGTGTGCTCCGAATGAGCCTAAAAACATACCTAGAAGACCTGCCACCAGTCTGCTTTTTTTGTTGTTTTCTTCCATTGTTACCTCCTGTTTTTCTTTTATATTTTATATCTTAACATATTTGACTGGATTTATCATCTTCTCGATTTACAATATAAATATTGACAAAAAGAGAGGTATTTATTAATATTAAGGTTGAAATAGCTATTTAGGAGGATTTAATAAAATGGGAAAAGCTAAATTTGAAAGAACAAAACCCCACGTAAACATAGGAACAATCGGGCACGTAGACCATGGTAAGACAACAT
>JAKEGG010000054.1 GCA_022615965.1 Fusobacteriota bacterium | reverse complement strand
TGGAAACTCCACCAGAGATCAAGGTAAATATAAACTGATTTTATAAATAAACTAAAAACAACCCTTATTATCAAGGGTTGTTTTTAGTTTATTTTTCTTTTATCCAAACAGGTATTAATCTGTCAAATATTACTTTGTATAATCTGATAAAATACCCTGTCAAAAGAGCTAAAAATACTGTAGCTACTCCTACCCCTCGGACTTCTCCAAAGGCACCAAATGAAATCAGAACACCAATCATCATGATACCAACGTATACTAATATTTTAACAGTTCTGAATTTTATTTTAAATTTCTGGAAAAAAACCTGTACCAGACCATCACATGGATTTACAACTACATCAGCTTTAATTTGCAAATGGATACCAAAGGCTATTAACATACAACCAATCAACAAATAAATAAATTTACTACCCAAGCTCGGATCCAGATTAGCAAAAGCTTTGAAGCCAAAGTCGATAAACCAGCCGAAAAACGGAACCACTAAAAGTTGTCCTAGAATAGCATTTCTTTTGAAATTACCAAACAGTACCTCTAACCCTATAAAAAATAGAGTTAGTAAATTAGCCGCCATGCCAAAGGTCAAATTGAACCAATCAGATACCACTAATGGTACTACGGATATTGGAGTAGTACCAAGACCCATCTTGGTGCTTAAGGCAATGCCAAAGCCAGTTATTAATAGACCAAAGCCAAAGAGCACATAGCGAAAAAAATTTTGTTTTAAACATAATTACCTCTTTCATAAATATTATTGATTCAAAAAACAGTAAAATTCACATAAAAAAATGAGGGATTGACGCCCCCATTACTCTTTTTCAATATCATTCTAATATTTAATTTTAGATAACAAATGTTTGAATCTATGGTCATTTTAGCATATATAAATTTATAAAGCAATACCAGATAAGTTAGATTTCAAGCTAAAGATAAATCAATTACTTATCGATATCCATCACTACATAATTAAAGTCATTTCTTATTATCCTTAATTTTTTTGAAAACTCAAAAGATTTTCAATTAGTTTAAGCAACCGCTGACTAGTTAATGATAATAATTTAATCTTACCTTCTTCCAATACAAAAACAACCATATCCTTCAAGCCAGCTGATCATCATGCCAAAAATGGTTCGGAATATGGATATTTTTCTTTTTTCCATTTTAATTTTTTCCTTTCATTTTTCCTAACCTGTGTATTTTAATTATACCTTAAATAATGAATTTCAGTCTATATTATTCTCTTTTAAAAATAAGGAGCTCTTAACCAGAGCTCCTACACCACTATTTCAGAAAGATCTCAGCTACTGAATAAAGAGCTGACTGACCTTTAAGCTCGATCCTTGTAGCTAAAAGCATCTACGATATTTTGTTTCATAATATCCCAACTTTCATTTTCTTATTTTTCTCCATCCTTATCTTCATCTTCATATTTATTTAAGTTCTTTTTGATCATACCTTTGATATCAGGGAAAGCTTTAATTATACGTTCTCTGTAATATCTGTTTTCCTGGATGATTCTTTCATAGCTTCCCTTGATTTTTGCCAGATCATCCTGAGCCTGATCTAAGCCTTCCTTGGTTTTGATTATCCCTTCATAAAGATTATTACCTAAGAATTCAGATATATCATTTAATTTAGTTTCAATGATATCAGCCAAAACCAATTCTTTTTTGATCTTCATTAAAGCTAAAATAGTTACTATGAAATCAGAAAAGATAGCTATAAAGAATAGCACCAATAGAATTCTGCCAATGTTTACCGGAATAATTTTAACTGGCAACATAACTATCGGTTGAATCACATATATTACTATCACCCCTGCAAGACCAAATAATAGGGAAAACTTCAAAGAAATATATCCCTTTATATTAAAGGGATAATCTGAATAATCCCACCATTTCTGATGAAAAAACTTTTCTAATAAATATCCTGTAATGAATTCTAATATAGATGTTATTGCTACAGAAGCTAGAAAGAGAAACAGTAAATTGCTTTTTAAGGGCATTAGCAAGTAAATAAGCGTTACTCCTCCAATGCCATATATGGGACAAATAGGTCCGTTAAGAAAGCCTCTGTTAGTAAATTTACCTGTGCTTGTTGCTGCATATATCACTTCAGTACACCAGCCTAAAAAAGCATAGGTAAAAAATATCCAGCTATACTGATATAATAGTTCCATCTGATAATTCTCCTCTTTGCTCAATATCTTGTTATATTATTTTTTTAATATTTGAATCTATCACTGACTTTTTAAATTAGTATCCTGATCAATACTTAAAGTATAAATCAACTCCAAAGTAACAAGAACATCTTTACCTAATTTTTTCTCTAAAAGCTCTTGCATCCTGACAATATCTGTACTAGTAAAAGAAGTATCAGAACGGACTACAGCTTCAACAATGATTTTATCACCAGACCCCTTATTCTCATAACTAACTAATTTAGTATAATTCTCCTCATAGTACTCCTTAAAATAATCTTCCAAAGAATTTTTTATGCTATAATCAATTTCCTGCTGAACTACTGTCACAATGGAAATAAGCCCCAAAGGTAAAATAATAATAACTGTTGAAAGAATAGAAATGATAAACCTGTTCCTACGTTTTTTCTTTAATATCACCAGCTCAGCTCCATCTGTATCAGAAGAAATCCCTGGAACCGATACACCTAGTATTCTAAATACAGTTGCCGCTGCCAGATTAATACCAATCATATTGGACAAAAATAATAAAAAGCCTCCACTGGCCATAGAATAATCCTTTAAAGCTAGCCCAATACCTACAACACATAAAGGAGGCATCAAAGCAGTAGCTATCGCTACTCCAGCAAAAGCTGTCAAGCCTGATGAAGTTGCCATGGCAAAAGCTCCAGCAGCCCCTGAAGCAATAGCTATAATGAGATCAGCAATTGTAGGCTTAGTTCTGGCTAATATCTCATCGGTAAAATCAGCTTGTGGAAATAGCAAGGCTGCCAGTCCACTAACAAGCAAAGCCAAGACTATGCCTAATGCCAAGGTAGCAAAAGCTCTGAACATCATTTTTCTATCTCCAGTATTTATCGAAAAAGAAATCTTAAGAATAGGGCCCATTATTGGAGAAATCAACATTGCCCCAATAATTACTGCTGTACTATTAGTTAACAATCCATAAGAAGCAACAACTGCTGCCAGCAAAACCATGACAACATAACTAACCCATTCTGTAGATTGATCCTTCATAACATCATGTAACTTCTCAACCTGTGCTTCAGACAAAAAATATTTCAAATTCTTTTTCATAGTTATACTTCCTTCTAACTAAAATAATATTTAGACCTATTTTATCATAATATATAATTTATTCATATCTATTTCAGATTACAACTATAAAAGGGAAAGCTTTCCTTGAAAGATTTCCCTTTTACTACGTAAGTATAAAACAACTATTTTACATCAAAATGATCGGTATTCATCACTTTATTCCAGGCATAGATAAAGTCAGCTAAAAACTTATCCATAGAATCATCACTAACATAAACCTCAGCTATAGCTCTAAGCTCTGAATCAGCACCAAAAATCAAATCAACTCGGCTGGCTTTCCATTTTAAAGCTCCTGTTTTCAAATCAGTACCTTCATAAATATCCTCTTCAGGTTTCCAGATATCTTCTCTGCCTCCACCAAAGCCAAAGGTTTTAAAGCCCATTGACTCTAAAGCACAGTTTCCAGCCAATATCATTAAATCTGCCCAAGATATACTTCTGCCATAGCCTACCTTCTTATAGCTTTTCTTAAGCTAATTATATCAAAGCCATAACTTATTTTCATTAATAATACTTATTATCTACTTACTTATCGCCATAATCCATCTTAAACAGCTTAAGAAGTATCTTATCTAAAAGAGAGTTTGGTATCATAGTGAGCATTTTAGAGGTCAATCTGTTTGAAGCTACAATATATCTGGCCTTAGGCTGTTTTTTTTGAAATATATCGGCTATCATAGTTGCAGCTTTAGCTATTGCCATACCTTTATTTCCCCCTTCTATAAATTTATCTCTAAATTCAATCAAGCTTTTCATATATTTTTCTTGAACAAAAGAGATATCCTGTTTTTGATATTTATTCCAGATCGGAGTAGCCACTGCTGCTGTTTCCAGCAGTATAGTTTTCACTCCAAAGGGAAGCATTTCTCTTCTTAAAGAATCAACAAATCCCTCTAAAGCAAATTTTGATGAAGCATATGGTGACAAAAAGGGTACAGCAACCTTCCCAGCCATTGAGCCATGAACCATGATTTTCCCTTTATCTCTGATCAATTCTGGAATAAGACACTGGATAACCTTGATCACTCCAAAAAAATTAACTTCATATGTTTCTCTAAATAAATTTATTGGCATATTTTCAATAGGCCCACCCAAGGCCATACCAGCATTGGCAATCAGCCCTTCAAGTTTATTGCCTTGTTCAAGTAAATCCTTAAGAAATTTGCAAAATTGTTCTATATCTTTTTCTATTCGCAGGTCTAGTTTTATTGAATATATATCTTGATGATTTTCAAAATTGTTTATTTCCAGATAGGATTGCACAATAGTATATCCTTTTTTTGCTAATTCTTCTACCAGACCTTTACCTATACCAGAATCACAACCTGTAATTACAATGATTCCTTTTCTAGCATTATTTTTCATTTTCAATACCTCTTAATAAATTATTGATCATTAACTATCTGAGCTTCCACTTTATAGCTATCTAAACCAGGCTGTAATATTTCCATTGTACGATTATATGAAGCTAAGGCAGCATCCACAGAATCTGACCCACTAAGATGATTCT
>JAKEGG010000011.1 GCA_022615965.1 Fusobacteriota bacterium | reverse complement strand
AGCGTCAAGGTTTTAGAGCCTCAGTTTGAAGGGCAAACAAAAACCAAGCTAGGGAACAGCGAAGTAAGAGGAATCGTTGAATCTATTGTCGGTGAACAAATCAGCACCTATCTTGAGGAAAACCCTGCATCTGGAAAAAAAATCATCGAAAAAGCCATGATGGCCAACAGAGCCAGGGAAGCAGCCAGAAAAGCCAGAGAATTAACTAGAAAGAAAAATGCCTTGGAATTTTCAGGGCTACCTGGAAAACTTGCTGATTGCTCGATCAATGACCCGGAAATCAGCGAAATATATATCGTAGAGGGAGATTCAGCAGGAGGTTCAGCTAAAACAGGACGTGATAGGAATTTCCAGGCTATCTTGCCTTTGAGAGGAAAAATCCTCAATGTAGAAAAATCAAGAATAGACAGGATCTTAGGCAACAATGAAATCAAAGCGATGATCACAGCCTTAGGTACAGGTATCGGGGAAGATTTCAATGTTGAAAAAATAAGGTATAAAAAAGTTGTGATCATGACTGATGCTGATGTTGACGGTGCCCATATCAGAACGTTGTTGCTGACCTTCTTTTTTAGATATATGAAGCCTCTTATTGAATATGGCTATGTCTATATAGCCCAACCACCTTTATACAAGATCAAGGCAGGCAAAGAAGAGCTTTATGTATATTCTGACAGAGAACTCGAAGAAAAAATGAAGGATTTTGAAGCAGGAAATGTTAACCTCCAAAGATATAAAGGTTTAGGAGAAATGAACCCAGAACAGCTATGGGAGACTACCATGGATCCTAACAAAAGAACCTTCCTTCAGGTCAACATTGATGATGCAGCCGAGGCTGACAGTATCTTTACTGTACTAATGGGTGATCAGGTAGAGCCAAGGAAGGAATTCATTCAAAACAACGCACATAAAGTACATAATCTAGATATTTAAGAGGTATCATGAAAGCAGGAAAACTTACGATAGAACAATTAAAAAGCATTGTCTTTCCATATACTGGAACTAAAAGACAAGAAGTAGTGGTCCACGCCGCCATTGGCGAAGACTGTAGCGTTATCGATCTTGGCGGAGAGCTTTGTGTTATCTCCACCGACCCTATAACCGGAGCCAGCAAGGATAATGGCTACTTAGGCGTCCATGTTGCCTGTAATGATGTTATAGCTAGTGGCGGCAAACCACTGGGGATACTGGTAACCATGCTTTTAAAAGAAGAAACACTAGAAGAAGATATAACCATGATAATTGAAGGAATAGACAAAGCCTGTAAGGAACTGGAAATAGAAATCATAGGTGGGCATACTGAAATTACTACCAGCGTTAAAGAGAACATTCTTTCCTTAACTGCTTTAGGGACCAAAGAAAAAAGTTATCTGGCAGCTCAGTCTGAAATAGAAGCAGGAGATGAAATCATCCTGACAAAGGGAGGGGCCATAGAAGGCACCTCGATAATCTTCAACGACTATGGCGATAGATTTATAGGCTTGGTTCCTGACAGACTGATAACAGAAGGTCAGGAAATGCTTAACTGGCTATCGATCTACAAGGAAGGTATGATTGCAAGAGAAAATGGCGCCAAGGTCATGCATGATGTCACTGAAGGTGGCATTTTAGGTGGAGTCTATGAGTTAGCGGAAACAACAGATCTAGGTATAGAAATAGAAGAAAAAAATATCTATTTCCACAAAGCTACCTTGGCTTTAAAGGAAGTTTTTAAGGAACTGGATCTGTTAAGGCTGATATCAAGTGGTTCTTTGCTGATTGTTGCAGCTAAGGAAGCCAACATAGTAGCAAAGCTTAAAGAGAATGGAGTAGAGAGCTTTGTCATAGGACATTTTACTGAAAATAAAGATAGAATCATTAAAAAAAGAAACAATGAGATAGCTAAAATAGAAGAGCCTAAAAGCGATGAGCTTTGGACCTTGATTGAAAAGCTAAAAGAAAGATAGGAGATGGACAAATTGGAAAATTTTACCCATGGAAAAATCCTGCCCATAAATATTGAAAATGAAATGGAAAAATCCTATATCGATTATGCCATGAGCGTAATTATAGGACGTGCCCTGCCTGATGTCAGAGATGGAATGAAGCCTGTACACAGAAGAATACTTTTTGCTATGCATGAGCTAGGAATGACTTCGGATAAGCCTTATAAAAAGTCAGCCAGGCTTGTAGGTGACGTTTTAGGTAAGTATCACCCACATGGAGATACAGCAGTATATGATGCCATGGTTAGATTAGCACAGGAATTTTCTACCAGATATTTACTGGTAGATGGTCATGGAAACTTTGGTAGCATAGATGGTGATTCAGCTGCGGCTATGCGTTATACTGAAGCCAGAATGTCTAAACTCTCCAATGAGATGCTGGCAGATATCAACAAGGAAACAGTGGACTTTACCCCTAACTATGATGAATCTTTAAAGGAACCTGTAGTATTCCCTGCCAGGTTTCCAGCTCTATTAGTTAATGGCTCTTCAGGTATTGCTGTAGGTATGGCTACCAATATACCTCCTCATAATTTAGGTGAAGTAATTGATGGACTATTGGCTTTAGTTGATAATCCGGAAATTTCTATAGATGAAATAATTACCCATATCAAAGGTCCTGATTTTCCAACAGGAGCCAATATCATCGGTATCAGTGGAATAATCCAGGCCTATAAAACAGGGCGTGGTTCAGTTAAAATGCGTAGTAAGACTCATATTGAAACCACTAAAAGCGGCAAGCCAAGAATAATTGTTACCGAAATACCCTACCAGGTGAATAAAGCCAGATTAATAGAAAAAATAGCTGACTTAGTTAGAGAAAAAAATGTGGAAGGTATTACTGATTTAAGAGATGAATCAGATAGAAGAGGGATCAGAGTTGTAATAGAGCTAAAAAAAGATGCTAATCCACATGTTATTTTAAATCAGCTCTATAAGCATACCCAGCTACAGGACTCCTTTGGTATAATAAATCTAGCTATTGTTAAAGGTAGACCAGAGGTTTTAAATATCAAGCAAATGCTAAAATATTATCTGGATCATCAAAAGGAAGTGTTTACCAGAAAAACTCAGTTTGATCTAAGAAAAGCTGAGGAAAGAGCCCATATTGTTGAAGGCTTGAGAAAAGCTATCAACAATATTGATGAGGTTATAGAAATAATCAAGAAATCCTCAGATGTTAAAGCAGCCAGAAACTCTTTGATGGAAAAAATCGGCTTGAGCGAACTTCAAGCTAATGCCATTTTAGAAATGAAGTTAAGTAAACTGACTGGTTTAGAGCGTGAGAAGCTAGAAGAGGAATACAAGGAGTTATTGATAAAAATAGCTTATTATAAGGAAATATTGTCTGATGAGCAGATCCTCCTGTCCTTGATCAAAGAAGACCTGCAGGAGGTCAAGAAGAAATTTGGCGATCCTAGAAGAACCAATATTCTTCCAGATGAAGGTGATTTTGAAATCGAAGATTTGATAGCTGAAGAAGATGCCATTATTACTATCACTCATACTGGCTATATTAAAAGAATGTCTACCAGCCTTTACAGAAGCCAGAAAAGAGGGGGCAAAGGTGTCAAAGCTTTAAGCAAGAAGAATGATGACTTTGTAGAGCATCTTTTTGTGACTACAACTCATCATTATTTGATGTTCTTTACTAATAAAGGAAGAGTACTAAGGCTTAAAGTTCATCAAATCCCTGAATCAAGCAGGCAGGCAAAAGGTAATGCGATCATCAATCTGCTGAATATAACAGGAGATGAAAAGGTAACGGCAGTTATACCAGTTAAAGAATATGATCCAAATAAATATCTGTTTGTAGCTACTAAAAAAGGTATTGTTAAAAAAAGTTCTTTGAATGCTTATGATAGTCCTAGAAAAGAAGGTTTGATAGCTGTTAACCTTGATGAAGGAGATGAGCTGATTGGTGTAAGACTTACTAATGGTAATGAAGATATTATTCTTGGCACCAAAGGTGGAGCAGGTATCTGCTTTGCTGAAAGTGATGTTAGACCTATGGGTAGAACTGCCAGGGGTGTTAAAGGCATTACTTTAGAAAAGGATGATGAAGTTGTAGGTCTTGTTGTTTCGAAATCAGGAGCAACCTTGCTGGTGATTACGGAAAATGGCTTTGGTAAAAGAACAAAACTATCTGAGTACCGTACTCAGGGCCGAGGGGGCAAAGGCTCACGTTCTATAGCTAAATCCTCTAGAAATGGAGCTGTTGTCAGCATCATGGTAGTGGATGATGGAGATGATATCATGGTTATTTCCCTAGAGGGACAAATGATTCGTCTTAAAGTCACAGGTATTTCAATTATTGGCAGGGTAACCAAAGGTGTTAAGGTGATGAACCTTCCTGAGACAGATAAGATCGTTGCTGTTGGCCGTATTCTGACCAAGGTTGATGATATTGAGATAGAAGAAGCTGAGGATGAAGAGGTATTGTTTTAATGTTGGATATTAAAAGAATAATAGAAAATAGAACTGAAGTTGAAGCTAATCTTTTAAAAAGAGGTAAGAGCTTTGATTTAAAGGTATTATTGGATTTAGATGAAAGCAGAAAGAAAATCATTCTGGAAACAGAAAATAAGAAAAGAATCAGAAATGAAGCTTCTAAAAAAATTGGGCTACTAAAAAGCAAAGGAGAAAATCCAGAGGAAATAATGGAGGAAATGCGCCTTTTAGGTGATGAGATTTCTGTTTTGGATAAAGAGTTGAAATTAGTTGAGGAAAATATCAAAGGTGAACTTTCTGTGTTGCCTAATCTTCTTTTAGATAGTGTGCCAGAAGGAGAGGATGAAACCTTTAACCTGGAAGTAAGAAGATTTGGTGAAGTTAGAGCATTTTCTTTTGCTCCAAAGGATCATCAGGATCTAGGTGTGGCTCTTGGGATTATGGATTTTGAAAGAGCTACCAAGGTCACAGCTTCTAAATTTGTTTTTATGAAGGGCTTAGGAGCGAGATTGGAAAGAGCTTTAGCTAGCTATATGATCGACTTTCATGTAAAAAATGGCTATACAGAGGTTTTTTGTCCCTTTGTAGCCAATAGTGACAGCTTTTTTGGCACAGGTCAGCTTCCTAAGTTTGGTGAGGATATGTTCAAGGTAGAGGGAGAGGACTTTTATTTGATTCCTACTGCCGAGGTGCCTTTGACCAATTATTATCGAGATGAAATCATTAATGGTGAGGAGTTGCCTATTAGAATATGTGGCTTTACACCTTGTTTCAGGTCTGAAGCAGGTGCTGCTGGTAGAGATACCAAGGGACTGATCAGGATGCATCAGTTCAGCAAGGTGGAAATGGTTAATTTTGTTAAGCCTGAAGATGGTGTAAAGGCATTAGAGGAAATCACTGCTGAAGCTGAAGGTATTTTAAAGGAATTAGGACTTCCATACAGAGTTGTTGATCTTTGTGGTGGTGATATTGGTTTTGGTTCTGCTAAGACTTATGATATTGAGGTGTATCTGCCTAGTTATCAAGGCTATAAGGAAATCAGCTCTTGTAGCTTATATACTGATTTTCAGGCTAGAAGATCAAGAATAAGGTATAGGGATGAAAAAGGTAAAAAGAATCTTCTTTATACTTTAAATGGTTCTGGATTAGCTATTGGTAGAACTATTGCTGCTATTTTGGAAAACTATCAGAATGAGGATGGGAGCATTACGATTCCTGAAGCCTTAGTGCCATATATGGGTACAGATGATATAAAATAAAGTACGAGGTATATTATGAGAAAATTATGTATTTATAGTTTTTATGATAAAGAAGGAATAGTTGACAGATTTGTATTTGATATGCTGGAAGAAGTTAAAAAATATTTCGATGAAATAATATTTGTCAGTAATGGTCCTGTTGAAAGCAAGGGAAAGAAAAAACTGGAATCAATCGAAGGACTTAGTATTTTTGAAAGAGATAATAAAGGCTTTGATATAGGCGGAATACAAGAAACATTATTAAAAACAGGATTTGAAAATTTAAAGAATTATGATGAGCTGCTAATTATTAATTCAAGTATTATGGGACCAGTATTTTCATTTAAAGAAATGTTTGATGAAATGTCAAAAGAAGAATTAGATTTTTGGGGTATGACTGTTTATAAAAAAATGAAGTATAATCCTTGGGATAGCAGTAGATTTGACTATATACCAACACATTTACAATCTTTCTTTATTGTGATTAGAAAAAATATGCTAGGAAGTTTGGACTTTGAGAAATACTGGAAAGAATTACCTTCAATAAATACATATGATGATGCAGTTTCCAAACATGAAGTAGTATTCACTAAACATTTTGAGGAGTTAGGATATACTTGGAGAGCATATATACAAAGTCAAAAATATAATGATTGGACAAATTATCATTTAAACTATATGCCAATTAAGTTAATAAAAGATTTGAAGTGTCCTGT
This sequence comes from Fusobacteriota bacterium, assembly GCA_022615965.1. Classification (GTDB taxonomy): domain Bacteria; phylum Bacillota; class TC1; order TC1; family TC1; genus WTXA01. The sequence continues at coordinate 1,973 of JAKEGG010000011.1, read as the reverse complement.
ATTTAAAAGAAAATCATTTATATTAGATTATAGGGTTTATTTAGGAGTAACTAAAGGAAATGAAGGTAGAGACTTATTTAATTATTTAGATTCGATAGGATATGATACTGGTAAGATTGTAGAAAATATTACTAGAACCGCTAATCAGTTTGATATTAGATGTAGTTTAAATTCTAATTATCAGATATATAGTGATAAAAACCTTGTAAATGATAATAACTATAAATTTGGCATAATTATAATTATTGATAATTTAGATGAAATAGAAATCATAAATGGATTTATTGAAAATCTAAATGAAAAAATAGAAATAAATATATATGTAACTAATAATATTAAAAGAAAAAATATAACATTCTCTAAGGCTAACATATTTGTTCATCCAGGTAATATTAAAGACTACTTAAAATATATTCAAGAGGCTGCAGATAAATATGATTTATTATTATTTTTATCAATACCTCCATACGGATTAAGTAATAGAATTGCAGAGATTCTTTCTTTAGAAACAGCATTAAATTCTTTTGTAAAAAATGATAATGTAATTAAACAAATTGTCGATATGTTTGAAAACAATAAAAGCTTAGGCTTAATTGTTCCACCAATGGCTTTGCATAGTGAATATGCAGGAGTTAACAGGAGTTGGAATAAAAGTACATATGATAAAGTTAAAGATTTGTTATTAAAATTAAATATAAAGGTTAACCTGGATATTAATAAACCTTCCTTGGGTCCATTGGGAGGATCATTTATAATTCGTAGCAAAGTAATTAATTATATTGATTGGAATAAACTAGTTGAGTTAGAAAGATATAATAACTATAGTGATTCTTTGAAAAACTTTCTCAATAGTATTCCTTATATTGTTCAAGCATGTAATTTACTTACTTATTCTGTATTCAGTGAAAGTGAAAGCGAAATATATATTAACGAATTATTATATTTATACTTAGAAAAAGATACTCATCCAAAGAATTATTTTCCAGCTAAATTTTATCATCGAGTTAAAGGTGTATTTAGTGAAGATAAAATATCCCAAGATATTATTAAGTTAGATGTGGATTCTAGGAAATTCATTGTTAATACAAATATAAAATACAAGTGTAATTTTATTAGGTTTGACCCTATTGAGGGCAATAGTCTAAGTACGAAAGGAATTGAAGCATATGTCAATGGGAAAAAAGTTTCCATTGAACCTATCAATGGCTATAGACATGGTTATTCAGATTTATTTATTACAGATGATCCAATGTATGGTATCAGACATAAATTCAATAGGAATGATATAATTAGAATTGAGTTTAGTCAGTTTAATATAATCTATTCTGATGAATTAGATAAAGGAATTACTGGTAATAGAAATCAACAGTATGGTAAAAAGATTAATAATGCACTCATAGATATAATCAACCATTATGAAAAATATAATATTAAAAAAATAATTAAAAAAAATTTAAAAAAAGTAAAAAATAAACTCAAAAAATAAAAGTATTTGAACTTTTTCTTATTTCAGTATACAATAATATAGCATGGAGAAATGGCTGAGTGGTTGAAGGCGTTCGCCTGGAAAGCGGATATAGGGTACAAAAGCTCTATCGAGGGTTCGAATCCCTCTTTCTCCGCCAAGGTTGTACTAGATGGGGAACTAGCGGTTCCTTGTAACTCCAAATCCGCTATAGGGAGATCGAAGACCAAGGTCTGAGGGAGTATTCATTTTTTAATTGAGGTTGAATAAGTGGTGTTGATGCTTGAGCCTTTTAGAGACTTTAGCCTATGAACCCTGTCAGGCCCGGAAGGGAGCAGCAGTAAGTAGTGTCTGGAGCTGCTAGAAACTTCTTAAGTGGAGCTAACATTTGATGCTTGTTATTTAGTGATACTTTCAAAGCTTGGGTACAACCACTTTTTTTATTTAGGAGCAGAAAATGGATGAATTAACAAAAGGTGAAAAAATAGTTGGGGCGATGTCCTACATT
>JAKEGG010000053.1 GCA_022615965.1 Fusobacteriota bacterium | reverse complement strand
GTAACTGGAGCAGAATATGTTTACACTATTACTGAAGATCCAATACCTGGCTATACTACCCATATCAGCGATCCAGGAGGCAGTGGAGACAAAACCATCAAGATTACCAATATAAGTCAGGAAACTATATCTGTTGAGGTTATGAAGGACTGGATCGGACCTGGTACAAAAGGGGCAAAAATCAATTTGTTGAATGAAGGTGTAGAGATCGATGAAATAGAAATCAATGATGTAGACAATACATATGGTTTTGCTGATTTATACAAGTATAACCAAAGTACTGGAGATGAATTTGTTTATATAGTAACAGAGGATGCATTACCTGGATATGCTACTAATATTACAGGCAATCAGGATGATGGATTCTTGGTAGTTAACTATAATAGCGCATTAGTTGATATTCCTGTTAAGGTTGATCTGACCTGTGACAAGGCAACAAGCGTTGATGTAAACTTGCTGGCAGATGGGGTTGTGATCGATACAGCAACTGTAAATGAAGGAAATGGCTGGATGTATACCTTTAACTGCCTGCCAAAATATGATCCTAAAACAGGAGAAGAGATCGTTTATACAGTAGAGATAAATGGAGCTAGTGGAGATTGTGATATCGAGATCACTGGAGATCTTGAAAATGGATTTAAAATTGTAGTAAAAGCAAAAGATACTGCAATAATAAGTGATGGCGGTCTGCCAAAAACAGGGGATGTTTCCTATCTGATAGGAGCTTCAGTTATGATAGCCGGAGCCGGAGTACTTGTAGTTACTAGAAAAAGATAATCAGGAAATTTCAGATATTTTTAGTTTTTTGATCATTGTTTTTTCTTTATGCTTATTGACAACAAAATAGCATAAGTGATAATATAGTGGAAAATTGAAAGGAGAGTTTTAATGGGTATTTTAACATGGATAATTGTTGGAGGAGTAGCAGGTTGGATCGCTAGTATGATCATGAAGAAAAATCAATCAATGGGACTTATAGCCAACATCGTTGTAGGTGTTATTGGATCCTTTATTGGTGGTTTCGTGGTATCCTGGGTAACTGGTAATTCTATTGGAATGTCTTTTAGCTTCCCATCCTTATTGGTGGCTATCCTTGGAGCAATAATTTTATTGGCCATAATAAATCTATTCAGAAAGTCTAAGTAAAATCTATAATCAAGCATAAAGTTATATAAAAAGCATAGCTATCCGCTATGCTTTTTATCATATTTTAGACTGATATTTGACCAAGATAAAAGAGAAGTATAGAATAAAGATATATAACAAAAGTTATAAGGATGATCAGGTCATGGCAGGCATAGATTTTACTAAAGCTAAATCTGAAGATGGAAAAATGGAGGCTGAAGCAGGATAGATACATTTTCCAGTTGACATAGAACAAGGCATCAGGAGGCTATATTTAAGAGTCCAGAAAACTGGAGAAGAAATGGTACTGAATAAAAAGTAATCAGGAGATAATATGAGAAACACAGAAGTAGAGAAATATATTGACAATATAGAAGAAAAATGGAAAAAAAGCTATCTGAAAATATTAGGTGTGCTGGAAAACAAAGTGCCCAAAGGCTTTGAACTGATTTTAGAATATAAGATGCCAACCTTTGTAATACCACTTTCTATCTATCCTCCAGGGTATAGGATAGGGCATGTCCCTTTACCATTTATCAGCTTGGCTGCTCAAAAACAGTATATATCCTTTTATCATTTAGGTTTGTATGCAGACCAAGCTAAGTTAAAGTGGTTTACTGAAGAATATGAAAGAAGAAAAGGCAAAAAACTCAATATGGGTAAAAGTTGTATCAGGTTTGGGAAAGAAAAAGATATCGATCTAGAGTTGATTGGCCAGTTGGCAGAAAAATTCACACCAGAAGAATGGATTTCAATTTATGAAGGTTCATTAAAATAAACCTGACTAAACATTAAATATATTACGAAATAGAATAAATTAGAGAAAAGAGCAGTATTTACTGCTCTTTTCTTTACAGGAAACAATATTTCTTATATAATCAATTGTATATGAATGAATATCAAGGAGATGTAAATGGATTTTATTAGTGGTGCTATAGATTTTATCTTGCATATAGATGCTTATCTGGTGGAGTTGGTTGCTGCTTATGGTTTTTGGATTTATCTGATTTTGTTTTTGATTATTTTTATGGAAACAGGATTAGTGGTCGTGCCTTTTTTACCTGGTGATTCTTTGCTCTTTGCAGTTGGTGCTTTATCAGCTATTGGTGGTTTAAATATCTTTATTTCGCTGGCTATCCTTAGTGTGGCAGCGATTCTCGGTGATTCAGTCAACTATTCTATTGGTAAAAATTTTGGCAGGAAGCTTATAGGGAAGAGTAGGCTGATCAAAGCCAGTCATGTGGAAAAAACTGAGGAGTTTTATGTCAGGCATGGGGCTAAAGCAATAGTTTTAGCCAGGTTTATGCCGATAGTCAGAACCTTTATTCCTTTTGTTGCTGGAATCGGGACCATGCATTATCGTAAGTTTTTATTCTATAATGTGATCGGTGGTTTGTCCTGGGTCTTTATTTTTGTTTCTGCTGGCTATTTCTTTGGCAATGTACCTTTTATCAAGGAGAATTTTGAGTATGTGATCATCGCCATCATCTTGATTTCCTTGGTACCGAGCATAGTAGTTTTTATCAGAGAAAAGTTGAAGAACAGAAAGTCAAAAGTGATAACTGAAGCTTCTCATACTATCGAAACTGAAAGTGTAGCTGAGGAACAGGAAAAAGATTAATTTTATATGTTTTGTAAATTGGGGAAAGATAGTTGATAGTTTTCAACTATCTTTTGTTGTGTAATACTGATTGGGAGGTGTATCGTGGAAAAGGAGAAAATTTTTGAAGTGATCAAATACTTGAGGGAAAAGCATCAGCAAGAAGGCTTGATGGTAGTTTCTGGTCTTGATGTTTTAGTTGGTGGTCTTGAAGAAGCTTATGAGGTAATAGCTGGTGATTTAGAGAAGATAAGATCTGGTACTGATTTTGCTGAGATTACCAGGCTGGTTGATATTTTAGAAGCAATCAGAGAAATCAAGGGTCATCTGGAGTATTATGAGGGAGAGCTGTCTGAAGGTCTTGAAGATAGTGGATACAATTAAAAAAAGCTGATTGATATCAGCTTTTTTTATCCTAAAAATCTTTTTCTAACAAGATGGAAATCAAAAAAATCACTATTCCAGAAGATTCTGGCAAAGAGTATAGCTTTTAAATTTCTGGTAAAGCCTACTTCTTCTATGGAGAGCAAAGGACCAGTGCTTTTAAATAGCTTAGCCGTACTTTTGTCTGGTAAGGCAGGTATTAATTTAGTTATATTAAAATCCATTACTTCCCCTGAGAGGCTTTCCAACAAGGAGAAAATGTCCATTTCCTTAAAGTTATCAGCTTCAGGTTTGGTTGGAAACTGTTCCAGGTTCAGATAGTCTATACAGTAGATAACAGGCTTCCTGTTGGAATAGATGACCTTTTCTAATTTGATTAAAGGTTGTCCTTCCTTAAGTTCCAGTTGCTTGGCAATATAGGGGTCAGCAGTAATTTCTTCATAACTGATAACCTTAGAGGTGTGGCTAAGGCCGGCTAACTCTAATAGATCCTTGAATTCATAGTCGATATCAATGCGGAAATTTAAGTCTAGCACTCTTTTATTTATTATGGTACCTTTCTTTTTTACTCTTAGGATGTAGCCTTCTTGCTCCAGTGTTTTGAGAACATCTCTTAATGCTGTTCTGCTAACTTTTAAATGCTGAGCCAGTTCTTCTTCCTTTGGGAGTATTTTGCTGTTGGCAAATTTGCCTTCTCTTAGTTCAAATAGTAGTTGTTTAAATAGCCTGACTGATAGTTTTGTTTCTGACAACTGAATCACCTCCATTGTTGATATTATATCAGTATAGCCTAAAGAATGGAATAATAAACTAAATTCTTGTTGACGAAAAACAAAAGGCTTGTTACAATCGATACTAAATAATACTTAATAAAAGGAGGAGAAAGATGAAAAGATTACTTATTTCAATTTTTTTGGTAGCCTTGGCTCTAGTGTCAGTTGGTTGCGAAGATGAAAAACAAGGTGATAGCGGCAACCTGAAAGTTGCTTTAGTGGTGACTGGAGCTATCACTGATAATGGTTGGTGTCAGATAGGTTATGAAGGATTAAAGGCTATTGAAAAAGAATATGGTGCTGAAGTTGTGTATAATGAAAATACTCAGGCTTCTCAATATAATCAGATCATCAGAACCTATGCAAAAGAAGGTTATGATGTGATTATTGCCCATGGCATGGAATTTAAGGATGCAGTCAAGGAAGTAGCTAAAGAGTATCCTGAGGTTCAATACTTCATATCTAGTTCTGATCGTACAGCTGATGTTACCAATGGTATAAATATTTCTGGTATTTTAGCAGATGGTGTTGAACAAGGATTCTTACAGGGTGTGACTGCTGGCTATATAGCTCAGAATCAAGGCAGCAAACAGGTAGCGGCTGTTGGTGGTCTGGAAATTCCTGCTATTAAAACAACTATTGAAGGCTTTGAGTTAGGTGTTCATTATATTGATCCTTCAATTGAAGTTATGAAGTCATATACTGGTAGCTTTGATGATATCAACAAGCTGAAAGAACAGTCCATTACTTTTATTCAGCAAGGTGCAACAGTTGTGATGTCAACTGCTAACGCTGCAACTAAAGGTGGTTTTGAAGCTACTAAGGATAAAGGTGGGGTTTCTATTGGAGCCAATGCTTCTGGTTTGTTGGAGACCTATAAGGATAATCTGGCATTTACAAGTAATGTAAGCATGGTAAAAGCTATGACAAAGGTTGTTGGTTATTATGTAGCAGGTGATTTTAAGGCGGCAAACTTTATTAGTGGTGTTAAAGAGGAAGTTGTTACAATAGAGTTTAGTAAAACTCAGCCTGATGTTTTAAAGGTTCAGGATAAGGTGCAGAAAATCTTTGATGATATTAAATCTGGAAAAATGGATGTTACAACCTTGTATCAGGCTTCTAAGAAATAGGTTGAGTTAATGATGAGTCATGAATATTATTTAAAAAAATGTATTGAAATTAGTGAAAGATCTGTAAGGAATGGTAATACTCCCTTTGGCGCTTTGTTGGTAGATGGTGAAGGTAAAGTGTTGTTAGAGCAGGAGAATGTAGAGTTAACTACTGGCAGATGTACAGGTCATGCTGAGACTGAGTTGGTTTCCAGGGCGTCTATGCTCTATTTGAAGGATTTTTTAAAGGATTGTACTTTGTATTCTACATTTGAGCCATGTGCCATGTGTTCTGGAGCTATTTATTGGAGCAATGTTGGTAAAGTAGTTTATGGCTTATCTGAAGAAAGTTTATTAGAACTTACTGGTGCTGATCCTGTTAATCCAACAATGAGCTTACCGTGCAGAAAGGTTTTTGCTTCTGGTCAAAAGTGGATTGAAGTAATTGGTCCTTTTGAAAACATGAGAGATGAAATCATGAAAATTCACATTGATTACTGGAATAAATAATATTATTTAATAATGGTTGACAAAAAGGTGATGATTTGTTAATACATTTGTTAAGTAATACATAATAAAATAAATATTTAATAATAAGGGTTTTTCATTATAAGTGGAGAGATGATACTAAAGAGGATCGTCTCTCCACTTTTTTAGATGATATTTAGAAAGAATTAGAAAAATAGATTAAAAACATAAAAAAACAGAAAATATACAACTATATCTTGAAAATATTTTCATAGGCTAATAAAAAAATAAAGTATTACTAATTATTAGGAGGAGAACATGAAAAAAATTATCTTAGTTTTCTTGGTTCTGATCTTAGGATTTACAGCAGTTGCCTGTAATGAACAAGAAGAAGAATCAAAAAAAAGATCTGAAAGTGGCTTTGGTTTTAACTGGAGCAATCAACGATGGTGGCTGGAATCAAAGAGGCTATGAAGGACTAATGAGTGTTAAGGATAAATATCAGGCAGAAACTGCCTATAATGAAAACACCCAACCTGCTCAATATAACCAGATCATCAGAACTTATGTGAAAGATGGCTTCAATATTATTATTGCTAATGGTGCTCAGTTTACAGATGCTGTTAAAGAAGTAGCTAAAGAGTATCCTGATATCAATTTTTTGATAACTAGCTCAGACAGAAATGCCAAGTTTGG
>JAKEGG010000010.1 GCA_022615965.1 Fusobacteriota bacterium | reverse complement strand
ATTTGTCAATGATGGCTCAGGTAACAATTATATCGATCCGTTAGAATTTTTAAGGAAATAGGTGAGTAATGAACGGTAAAAGTATTTTTCTATTTATATTAAAGGTAGTATCATTGACAGTTCTCTCTGTATTTGCCTTTATAGGTTTAGTATCACTTTTTATACTTTCCTTATTGGTTAAAAATCCTCAGGAGATATTTACTGCTTATCAAACCTATAATATTATCAATAATAATTTTTATCAGGAAATCGATCCTGCTAAATTGATTTCAGGGATTACTGAGGGACTGGTGGATTCTCTTGATGATCAGTATTCAGAATATTTCACTGCTGAAGAGTGGAAAGAGTATACAGCTCAGCTAAATGGCATATATGCAGGTATTGGTATGCTTTTAGGAGAAGATAAGGATACAAAGCTGGTTAAAGGTATCAAGGTTTTTGAGGGTTCACCAGCTGCCAAGGCAGGCTTAAAGGTCGGAGATCTTATTCTGGCAATAGACGGGGAGTCAACAGAAGGTTTAAACGTAGAAGAGGTTGCTACAAAAGTTAGAGGTGAAGCTGGGACAAATGTTACATTAAAAGTATTCAGGGATAGAGAAGAATTAGAATTTACAATTACCAGAGCTCAGATAAAAGTTCCATCAGTTTCAGGTAAGCTGATCAACAATAACAAAACTCTCTATATAGAAATATCCTCCTTTGGGGAGAGCACTTCCACTGAATTAGCCGAGCTGTTATCTTCATATCCAAAGCTGCCAGACAGTATAGTGCTGGATTTAAGAAATAATGGTGGAGGATTGGTAGCTCAGAGCATGGAAGTTGCCAGATACTTTATCAAAGGTGGAACAGTCCTATATGAGGTTGGCCGAGAGGAATCAAGCCTGGAGAATCTAACTGTTGATGGTGAAAAATATTTAAATAAAAAATTAGTGGTTCTGGTTAATGGCAATACAGCTAGTGCATCAGAAATACTAACAGGTGCGATACAGGATTATAAGACAGGTACTATTGTCGGTGAACAGACTTTTGGCAAAGGCGTTGTTCAATCAATGTTTAATCTGTCTGATGGAGGGATAATCAAATTAACAACAAAAAGGTACTTGACTCCAAATAAAAGAGATATAAACAAAGAGGGTATCAAGCCTGATATTGTGGTAGTTATGTCAAAGGATGAGTTGGAAAAAGTTGACACCTCTCGATTACCTGATGAAATAAACGATCTACAGTTGGTGAAAGCTATAGAAGTAATTAATAAGCAATAAAAGAACTGGCTGAGGCCAGTTCTTTGTTCATAGGAGGACTTATGATAAAAGAATTCAAACTAGTCTCAGATTTCCAGCTGGCAGGAGATCAGCCAGTTGCAGTGGAAAGTCTTTTGACAGGGTTAAAAAATGGAGATGTACATCAAACACTTTTAGGGGTAACAGGCAGTGGTAAAACTTTTACCATGGCCAATATTATTGCTGATTCTAATAAACCTACATTGATCATGGCTCCAAATAAAACCTTGGCTGCCCAGCTTTGTAGTGAATTTAAGGAATTTTTCCCTGAAAATGCAGTAGAATACTTTGTAAGCTACTATGATTATTATCAACCAGAGGCTTATCTGCCAGTTTCTGATACCTATATAGCAAAAGATAGTTCAATAAATGAAGAGATAGATAAATTACGACACTCAGCTACATCAGCATTATTTGAAAGAAAGGATGTAATAATCGTAGCCAGTGTATCCTGTATCTACGGCTTAGGCTCACCAGAAGACTATAAAGATCTGTTATTATCACTAAGAGAAGGACAGATTATTTCCAGAGATGAGATTGTGGCCAGACTGGTTGATATTCAATATGTCAGAAATGAAGTTAATTTTATTAGAAATACCTTCAGACTACATGGTGATATTATTGAAATAATTCCAGCTAATTTATCTGAACAAGGCTATAGAATTGAGCTGTTTGGTGATGAGATCGAAAAAATATGGGAATTTGATATTTTAACTGGGGAAGTATTAGGAAATGTTAAACATATTGCAATCTTTCCAACCAGCCACTATATTGTCTCTGAAGAAAAAATGGACAAGGCTATAAAGGCTATCAAAGAGGAACTAGTTGAGAGGTTAAAATATTTCAGAGACCAAGGTAAACTTCTTGAAGCCCAAAGACTAGAAGAACGAACCAATCATGATATTGAAATGATGAAGGAAATAGGTCATTGTTCAGGAGTTGAAAATTACTCAAGACACCTGACGGGAAAAAAGCCTGGAGAAATCCCTAATACACTTTTTGATTATTTTCCAGATGACTATTTACTTTTTATTGATGAGTCTCATGTGACAGTACCTCAAATAGGTGGAATGTATGCAGGGGATCGTTCGAGAAAGGAAGTACTGGTAGATTATGGCTTCAGATTACCTTCAGCTTTAGATAACAGACCTCTTAATTTCAAAGAATTTGAAGACAAAATCAATCAGGTGATTTATGTATCAGCAACACCAGGTCCTTATGAACAAAGCCACAGTACCAACTTTGTTCAACAGATCATCAGACCTACAGGACTACTTGATCCGGAAATTGAAGTAAGACCCATCAGACATCAGGTAGATGATTTACAAAATGAAATATTAAAGAGAACAGCTGTTAGACAAAGAGTTCTTGTTACTACCTTAACTATAAAAATGGCAGAAGATCTAACTGCATATTTTGAAAATAATGATATCAAGGTAAGGTATTTACATAGTGAGGTTAAAACACTGGAAAGAATGGAAATAATCAGAGATTTAAGGCTTGGTGTTTTCGATGTGTTAGTAGGTATCAATCTTTTAAGAGAAGGTCTTGATATACCAGAAGTATCATTAGTAGCAATTTTAGATGCAGATAAGGAAGGGTTTTTAAGGTCTGAAAGATCCTTGATTCAAACAATTGGCAGAGCAGCCAGGAATGTTAATGGCAAAGTTATCCTATACGGGGATAAGGTAACTGATTCTATGGCTAAGGCAATAGAGGAAACCAACAGAAGAAGAGAAATTCAACATAAATTCAATCTGGATCATGATATAATACCGGTTACTATTAATAAAGGAATCAGAGACATTTTAGAGATCACCTATAAAGGTGATCGTGATAATAGAAAGAGCTTTAGCCAAATGAAGAAGAAGGAAATAAGGCAAATGGTCAAGGAGTTGGAAAAAGAAATGGGTAAAAAGTCCAGAGAACTTAAATTTGAAGAAGCTGCTGAATTAAGAGATTTATTGATGGAGCTGAAAAGCAATTTATAATCTTAAGTAACTTTGCTATAATTAAAAAGAGGGGGGATGAAGTTGCCAAGAAGTCTAGGCTATGTCAAAAAAAGCAAATTAAATAAAAAAATCAACAATCAACATAAGTTAACTGACACCTATGGGAAATTATTGTGGATCATATATCCACTACTATTGGTCATAATGATTCAAATATTAGGTCAAGGCTTATTGATAAGCTCATTATTGTTCCCTTTTAGTAATTTTTTCTATTTTTTATTCAACCTTATATTAGTTGTCTGGTTAGGTGCGATCCTTCTGATATTAACAGAAAACAAATGGATTGCTTTAAATATACTTAATGGTATAACCTTTATAATTGCTTTAGGAAGCAGAATAACTTTTTATAATACTGATAATGGGTTAGCTTTGAGTAATCTTAAAATATTCAATGAACTAAAGCTTCTGGAAAATACACCAGGCTCAGTATATATAGTATTCTTTTTAATAGCCTTGGTTTTTCTCTTGATTCTTAACCTACTGATCTATTTTATGTATAGTTGGAGTCTTGGTCTAAAAAGAAAATTACCAATTGCTGTTTTTTTACTACTTATTTTTATTGTTTTTTCTCAGTTTCTGACACCGAAAATCACTAATTTAGCCAATAAAACATTTGATGTTAAAAAGCAGGGTATCATCTTGTTTTTTAATAATGGCATACTGCCCTTCAATTCTATTGATTATCCTGGGCAGAAAGAGGTTTTAGCTATTAAAAATGGACTGTTAGCTGAAGAGAAGAATACAGAAATAAAACCTAACATTATCTATGTCCAGCTTCCTAATTTTGTGGATATTACTAAAATGACCCAGCTGGAACAGGATCCTTTGGTGAATTACCATAGTATCTTTACTGATGGTATATATCTATACTCAGATATTACAACTGCTGAAAAAAACAGCCTGAACCTGGAGTTTGAGGTTCTTTCAGGTCTCCCTTCTGAATGGTATCCCTATGAGGTGCAGGTGAGAGGAGACAATCTACCCGAGGAAAGCATTGGTCTGGGAAGTATTTTACAAGCTGATGATTACCTTACATATTCAATCACACCAGAAAGTAAATCAGACAATTCCAGAGAAAGTTTTTATGAAAAATTAGGCTTCGAAGAAATCATAACCTTGGAAGAATTAAAGTCAGATGATCCGGAAAATATTTTAGAGAATATCAGGAATACTTTATCAAATAATCCGAAGGACAGATTATTTATTTATACTAGCTTAAAGATTATGAAGGATTCTTATAAAGGCGATGTGGTTAATAATTATAGTGAGGATTTAAAGATGCTTGATAACTATATAGGAAAGCTTAAAGAGACAATAAGCCTGAATACAACACCAACAGTTATGGTCTTTTATACTAGCAAACTTCCTGTATTAGGAGAAAACAACTCTTTTTATCGTGACGTTGGCTATATTGGTGAAAAAAAAGGTATAGAAGAAGATAGTAAGCTAAATCAAGGAAATATATTGATCTGGAACAACTATAATAAAACTGGTGAACTTAAAAACGATCAAAAAATGGATTTAAGTCAGTTGTCAGCCAGAACGTTAAGCTATATAGGTCTAAATATGCCAGATTATTTTTACTATTTCAAGGAACTAGCAACAGTTGATGGAGTCTATAGTTATAATGAGAAATATTTAGGCAAAAATAATGTTTTATATTCTGCTGAGACAGAAACATATAAAAACTATATCAAGGAAATAAATGTTGTGGTCAAAGATATATTAGGGCCTAACAAGTATTTTGAAAAAAATAAAAACAGATGGATAGCAAAATAATATGATTGATAAGATGTTAGAATTAAAAGCTTATGGAAAAATAAACTTAACACTTGAGGTCTTAGGTTTAAGAGAAGATAGTTTTCATGAAATAAAAAGTATCATGCAAACAATAGATATCTTTGATGTACTTTACTTTGAGAAGATTCCTGAAAATACGATAAAGCTGGCTGGCAGCAGCCAGGAAATACCCTATGACGATTCTAATTTGATTATGAAGGCAGCCAGATTATTAAAAGAAAGGTATCAGATCAAGGGAGGGGTTGCAATTTATCTGGAAAAACGAATACCTGTAGAAGCAGGCTTGGCCGGTGGGAGCAGTGACTGTGCAGCTACATTAAAAGGCTTGAATCAGCTTTGGGGTCTCAAACTTAGTACAGAAAAACTAATGGAACTTGGAGGAATTCTTGGTTCGGACATTCCATATACTATTCTAGGGGGAACAGCTTTAGTTGAAGGGCGCGGAGAAAAAGTCTTAAAAATCAAAGATATAAGTGAAAGAGAGATACTTGTTGTCAAGCCAGATTTTGGGGTGAGCACCAAAAGAGTATATGAAGAAGTAGATAAGTATGATTATAGCCTGTTCCACGATTATAGCGGAAAAATGATCAAATCGATAGATGATGGCAAAAATATCGATGAGTATTTATACAATGATTTACAAAAGGCAACTACAGACCTCTATCCTGAAGTAAATCAAATTATCAATTTGATGAAAAATGAAGGTGTTATACCTCTGATGAGTGGCAGCGGACCTACATGCTATTGTTTTGGTGATAATGCTTCCATAAAAAAACTTTATGATATTTTTAAGGATATGTACAAAAATGTCTTTATGACAAAACTTAAAAATATCTAATAATGAGAGAATATACTTTTTAAATAAATATTTTTTAGTTTTAATGGTAAATAATATTGTGGATATATTATAAAAAATCTTTATTGTAAAGCTATTGAATACCTAATTTATTTTTTACCTGATAGGATATTATATAAGTATCAAAGAAAGTTCTAAAATGCTAATAGTAGAACGAAAGGGGTTCATAATGGCCAAGGTAACAGATGTAAGGATTCGTAAAGGATATGAGGAGGATAGCAAGGTTAAAGCTGTTGTATCAGCTACTTTAGATGATGCTTATGTGATTCATGGAATTAAAATATTAAAAAGTGAAGAAGGCTACTATATCGCTATGCCATCTAAAAAGCTTAAAGAGGGGGAATTTAAGGATATCTTCCACCCTATAAATAGCGAAGCAAGACAAATATTGCAAAGAGAAATCCTGGAATTGTTTGACAAAGAACTGGAAAAATCAGAAAAATCAGAAATTTAATTAATAATTATATAAAAAAAGCGGATATCTAAAAGAGGATAGTTATTTATAACTATCCTCTTTTATGCTATAATTTAACATGAATAATTATGTAGGAGAGTGAATTATGGGTTTTGGAAATATGAAAAAAATAATGGAACAAGCTAAGAAAATGCAACAGGACATGTTGAAAAAACAAGAAGAACTCAAAAACAAAACGATAGAGGTTACTAGTGGAGGCGGAGCTGTCAAAATGGAGATAGCCCTTGACTTGACAGTTCAATCTATAAAAATCGATAAAGATGTAGTTGACCCAGAAGATGTAGAAATGCTAGAGGATCTGGTTTTGGCAGCAGTAAGAGAAGGAATTGAAAAGGCTAAGACGATCCAGGAACAGGAAATGAGTACTGTTACTGGTGGTTTAGGCATTCCTGGGCTATAGGAGTTACTATGCTTATTCAGATAAAAGCCTTAACAGAGCTAATAGGGCAGCTTAAAAAATTGCCAGGTATAGGCCCGAGAAGTGCTGAAAGAATTGCATATTCAATATTGAATATGACTAATGAAGAGGTAGTTGCACTTAGTCAGACATTGTTAGATGCTAAAGAAAAAATCGTCAAATGTCCAATTTGTTTTAGTTTGACTGATGAAACACCATGTAAAATTTGTCAGGATCCATTCAGGGATAATAAGATTTTATGTGTCGTGGAAAATCCAAAGGATGTAATTGCTCTGGAAAAAGCAGGGAACTTTAAAGGTAAGTACCATGTTCTGGAAGGATCTTTGTCACCAGGTAAAAATATCGGACCAGAGGATCTAAGGATCAAGGAACTTCTAGAAAGACTTGATAAGGAAAACTATGAGGAAATAGTTTTAGCTCTTAATCCTAGTGTTGAAGGTGAAGCTACTGCCATGTACCTAAACAAGCTGTTAAAGCCCTTTGCTTTAAAAATAACCAGAATAGCCCATGGATTACCAATTGGAGGGGAACTAGAATTTGCAGATGAAATGACCTTGCTTTATGCTTTTGAAGATAGAAAGGAAATCAAATAATATGGCTAAAATTAAGATGGAAAAACCAATTGTGGAAATAGATGGAGATGAGATGACCAGAGTTATCTGGGCAGGTATCAAGGATTATCTGATCAAACCCTTTGTTGAGCTAAATACTGAATATTACGATTTAAGTTTGGAAAACAGAGATAAAACTGATGATCAGGTTACAATTGATGCAGCTTTGAAAATTAAGGAGCATAAAGTTGCGGTAAAATGTGCTACAATAACTCCTAATGCACAAAGAGTTGAGGAATATGATTTGAAAAAAATGTGGAAAAGTCCTAATGGAACTATCAGGGCAATTTTAGATGGCACAGTTTTTAGAAAGCCGATCATTGTCCAGGGGATAGAACCCTTTGTCAGGACTTGGAAAAAACCGATTACTATTGCCAGGCATGCTTATGGAGATATCTATAAGGATGTAGAGCTGGTAGCTGATACAGCTGGTGTTGCCAAGTTAACCTATGTAAGCAATAAGGGTGGTATAAAGGAAGAAGTAGTACATGAGTTTAAGGATAAAGGGATCCTGATGGCAATGCATAATTTGGACTCTTCAATTGAAAGCTTTGCCAGAAGTTGCTTTAATTACGCTTTGGATTCTAAAGAGGATTTGTGGTTTGGCACCAAGGATACTATTTCCAAAAAATATGATCACCACTTCAAAGATGTTTTTAATGATATTTTTAAAAAGGAATATAAAGAGAAGTTTAATAATGCTGGTATAGAATATTTCTATACCTTGATCGATGATATAGTTGCCAGGATCATCAGGTCAGAAGGAGGTATGATCTGGGCTTGTAAAAATTATGATGGAGATGTAATGAGTGATATGGTTGCTTCTGCCTTTGGCAGCTTAGCAATGATGACTTCAGTATTGGTTTCACCAGATGGATATTTTGAGTATGAAGCTGCACATGGTACAGTTACCAAGCACTATTACCAGCATCAAAAAGGAGAAACGACCTCAACTAATTCTATGGCTACGATTTTTGCCTGGAGTGGTGCTTTGAAAAAAAGAGGTCAGCTTGATAATAATGAGGAATTAATCAGGTTTGCCGAAAACCTGGAAAAGGCTTCTATTGCAACTATAGAAGCTGGTTATATGACTAAGGACCTAGGACAGATGTCTGCTTTGGAAAACATCGTAGTTTTAGATACCTTTGCTTTTCTTCAAAAGGTAAAAGAAACCTATGAAGAAAATTTTCTATAGGAGGAAAAAATGGGAAAAATAATGATTACTACTGATGGCAATGGTGCTGCTTCTCATGTGGCCTACCATTATACAGATGTGGCGGCTATCTATCCGATTACTCCTTCATCAACTATGGCTGAAAACGTTGATGAATGGGCAGCTAAAGGAAGGAAAAATATTTTCGGACAAGTTGTCAGGGTAACGGAAATGCAATCAGAGGGTGGAGCAGCAGGAGCAGTACACGGTTCTTTAGCTGCAGGTGCATTAACCACGACCTTTACAGCTTCACAAGGCCTTCTGCTGATGATCCCTAATATGTATAAGATAGCTGGTGAACTTTTACCTGCTGTTTTCCATGTGACTGCCAGAACACTGGCTACTCATGCCTTATCTATATTTGGAGATCATTCTGATGTTATGGCATGTAGACAAACTGGCTTTGCTATGCTTTCATCCAGCAGTGTTCAGGAGGTAGCTGATCTTTCTATAGTAGCCCATATGGCTGCTATTAAAGGAAGAGTTCCTTTTGTTAATTTTTTCGATGGCTTTAGAACTTCCCATGAAATACAAAAAATCGAGGTCCTTGAGGAAGCTGACTATAAAAAATTCCTGCCAGAAAAAGAATTGAAAGAGTTTAAGGAACGAGGCTTGAATCCTGAAAAACCTGTAGTGAAAGGTACTGCTCAAAATCCTGATATTTTCTTTCAAAATAGAGAAGCGGCCAATAATTATTATCAGAAGCTGCCAGAAATTATCGTAGGCTACATGGAAGAAGTTTCCAAAACAACTGGTAGAGAATATAAGCCTTTTAAATATTATGGACATCCTGAAGCAACTGATATAGTTGTTGCTATGGGTTCAGTAACTCAGGCTTTGGAAGAAACTGTAGATTATCTTAATGCCAGAGGAGCTAAGGTTGGAGTGATCAAGGTCCATCTATTCCGACCTTTTGTTAAAGAATATTTATTGGATGTTGTACCAAAGACAGTTAAAAAGATAGCTGTTTTAGATAGAACTAAAGAACCAGGAGCTTTAGGAGAACCTCTATATCAGGAGATAAGATCAATATTCTATGGAATAGATGATCAACCAGCAATTATAGGTGGAAGATACGGTCTAGGTTCTAAAGATGTTAATCCAAGTCATTTAAAAACAGTGTTTGACAACCTGGATGGAGAGATGAAAAATGATTTTACTATCAGTATCAATGATGATGTAACTCATAAATCTCTTGCTGTTGAAGAACAGATAGATACGACACCAGAAGGAACCATAGCCTGTAAATTTTGGGGATTAGGTTCAGATGGAACTGTAGGAGCTAATAAATCAGCTATTAAGATCATAGGTGATAATACACCTCTTTATGTACAAGGATATTTTTCTTATGATAGTAAAAAATCAGGTGGGGTAACTATTTCCCACTTAAGGTTTGGTAAAGAAAAAATCAAGTCAACATACTTGATAGATGCAGCTGACTTTATTTCCTGCTCTCAAAGATCCTATTTAAATCAGTATGAAGTGCTGGAAGGTATCAAGGAGGGTGGTGTGTTTTTGCTGAATACTCCTTGGACCAAGGAGGAGGTTGCCGATAAACTGCCATCAAAAATCAAGAAAAAACTTTTTGATAAAAAAATCAAGTTCTATATGGTCAATGCAGTAGCTATTGCAGAAGAGGTTGGTCTTGGCAATAGAACAAATATGATCATGCAAACTGCGTTTTTTGTTCTGTCGAAAGTTCTGCCTATAGATGAAGCCATTTCTTTATTGAAGGAATCAATAGAAAAAGCATATGGTAAAAAGGGAGAGACTATTGTCAGGATGAACAAAGAAGCAGTTGATAAAAGTCTAGATGCCATTACTGAGGTTGAGATACTGGAGTCTTGGGGCAAAAGCTTTGTTGCTGAGGATAAAGAGACAGATATTCCTGAATTTATCAGAGAGGTTTGTAAGCCTATGAATGCTCAAAAAGGAGATGATATACCTGTTAGCTCCTTTGTAGGTAGGGAAGATGGACATTTTCCTTTGGGTACAACTGCTTATGAAAAAAGAGGGATAGCCAACAAGGTTCCAAGATGGTTGGCGGAAAAATGTATTCAGTGTAACCAATGTTCCTTTGTCTGCCCTCATTCTGTAATAAGACCATTCTTGCTTGATGATGAAGAAAGAAAGAATTTCACAGGAATCTTGCTTGAAGCTAAAGGTAAGGAATTGGAAGGATTAAAATATAAGATCCAGGTCAGCCCATTAGATTGTACAGGCTGTGAGAACTGTGTCAACACCTGCCCGGTTGATGCTTTAGAGATGAACTTTTTAAAAGATGAGTTAAAAGAGCAGGAAAACTGGAGTTTTATGACTAAAGAAGTTAGCATAAAAAATGACAGAGTAGATAAATACACAGTTAAAGGCAGCCAGTTCCTGCAGCCTCATTTAGAATTTTCAGGGGCCTGTGCTGGTTGTGGGGAAACACCTTATATAAAAACTGTTACCCAGCTTTATGGTGATCAGATGATCATTGCCAATGCTACTGGCTGTTCATCTATATGGGGTGCATCAGCACCATCGACTCCTTATTGTCTGAATAAGGAGGAAAAGGGTCCGGCCTGGGCAAATTCCTTATTTGAAGATAATGCGGAATTTGGTTTAGGGATATTGATGGGCATAAGCCAGAGAAGAAGAAAGCTAAAAGATAATTTAAAAAAATTAAAAGATAAAAAGGTTAGTGGAGAGGTGAAGGTGGCCATCGAAAACTGGCTGGAAGCCTATAATGATACCGTTGAATCCAGACATAGCTCTAAGCTTTTAGCTTTGGCTTTAGAGTCAGGAGATTTTGATAAAAAAGAAAAAATATTAGCTGATAAAATATTGAACAGTGATTATCTTCTATCTAAAAAATCTGTTTGGATAGTTGGTGGTGATGGCTGGGCCTATGATATTGGCTATGGTGGTCTTGATCATGTTCTGGCGAGTGGTAAGGATGTCAATATTCTGGTTTTTGATACAGAGATATATTCAAATACAGGTGGGCAATCTTCAAAGGCAACTCCATTAGGGGCAATTGCAAAATTTGCTGCTGGAGGCAAGGCTATAAGGAAAAAAGATCTTGGATTGATGCAAATGACATATGGACATATCTATGTAGCTCAGGTAGCAATTGGTGCTAATAAAAATCACTTTATGAAAGTGATCAAAGAAGCAGAAAGCTTTAAAGGACCATCATTGATCATTGCTTATGCTCCTTGTATCAGTCATGGTATCAAAGGTGGAATGACTGATACCATGAAAAGAGAAAAAGATGCTGTTGACTCTGGTTACTGGCACTTATATAGGTATAATCCTGATAGGAAGCTAACTGGAGAAAACCCATTCACCTTAGATTCATCAGAGCCTGTTAAACCCTTTAAAGAGTTTTTAGGACAGGAAGTAAGATATACTTCTCTGATAGGGGTGAATAAAGAATTAGCAGAGCATTTGTTTGATGCAGCTGAAAAATATGCTAAAGAAAAATATGATATGTATAAGAAACTGGCAGATGGCGATTTTCACTTTTAGAGGTAGTTATGAAAAATAAATTTTTTGGTCTGGTCATTATGGTTTTTGTCTTGGTAGGTTTGACTGGATGCAGCTATTTTAATAAAGAAGATGAAGGCCCAATCAAAGTGGGTCTTCTGCTTACTTCTTCTCCTGATAATAGTTATTCTGAAGGTGCCTATGGTTATAGTGCTTTGAAGTATCTTGAGAGTAAATATGGAGTGGAAATAGCCTATAATGAGAATGTTACTAATAAAGATGATGCCAGTTATCTTTTAAGCAGTTATGGAAAAAGTGGGTTTGAGCTGGTTATTGGCATAGGTTCATTGTTTAATGAACCTATGTTAAATGCCTCGGAATCATATACTGATACTCAGTTTGTTTGTATAAATGGAGATAAAAGTGAGAAGAATGTAACTACCTATCAGCTGGCAGAAGATGATGTTAGTTTACTGGCAGGCTATATTGCTGGTTTTTTAACCAAGGTTGACAGTATAGGCTATGTAGTTAAGGATAACACGCTATATTATTCTGATTCCCTGGCTAAGGGTGCAAAAAGTGTTAATAACTCAATTATTTTAGATAAATACCTGGTAAAGAATTCTGGAAACTATATTGATATTGTTAATAGTTTAAGTAGTAAAGGTGATACAGCTGCTGTTTTATTTCTTACATCTAAGGATCTGGAAAATTCACTTACTGGAGCAGGAGTAAAATTTTTAGTGGTAGGTGGCAAAGCTGAACCTGATGCTAAATTTCCTGTTATTACCTATAATTATAATAATATTTTTGAAAGAATTTTTATTGATTTCAATACTGGTAGTCTAAAAGGGAAGACAGTTGAACTTGGCTTTAAAGAAGGATATATTCAAGTAGCCTCTTTAGAAGGATTGAGTAGTGATGTTAAAATCAAGGTTGAAAGCTTGGTTAAGTCTTTTGAATGAATTTAAGTTATTTTAAAAAAAGAATTAAAAAAATATTGACAGTTGATATATGAGGTGGTATATTAATTAGGCGACCAAAAGTAAGAGGAAGCAAGGTCATTGAAAACTGAACAATAGAGAAGAAGAAT
>JAKEGG010000052.1 GCA_022615965.1 Fusobacteriota bacterium | reverse complement strand
GAAAATAATTTGATTTGTTCGTTATCGATTGTTTCCCTGCTTACATAGAAAAAATGGGTTTTATCCTTTGCAAATTCTTTAAGTAAAGCAGTTTTACCTAGTCTTCTCTTTCCATATACAACAACGAGTTGAGGAGTTTTTTCCATATATCTGCTTTCTAATTCAGCAAGTTCTTTTTTTCTTCCAATAAACATTTGTATATTCCTAACATATGAAATATAAATATATATAATTTAAAATAGTATAAACTAGATTATATAAAATTGATTTAACTTAATTATATAGCTACCTATATCTATAGTCAATAAAAAAATTGAAAAAAAAGTGAAAAAAATATATAATAGAAAAAGCGAATAATTCATATGAGGAGTTTCGTTAGATGTGGCAATGTAAAGTTTGTGGAAAAAAATTTAATAAAGAGCCGGTATACTGTTCTTATTGCGGAGCTACAGATGATTTTTTAACTGTTTCAGATCCTAAAGACTCAGAAGATTTTTACAAAGAGGTCGAGAATAATTTTAATTCACCGGTCAGCAATAAAACTTTTCAGGATTATGACAGCATGATCAAAGATTTTATGTCTGATGAATATGTCCCTGTTTCTACAAAAGTCAAAGAGCCTTTTGAAGATGAAATGAAGCTAAAAGCTGAAAAGAGAGCCAGAGAAGAAAAGTTGAAAAAAATCGATCAAGAGTATTATGAGTCGATAAAAACAGTAGTTGGTGCAGATGGTATTGAAAAAGAAGATTACTATGAGTCTTTGGAAGATATGTTTAAAGAACCAATAAATGCTCAGGATGAGACAACGTTTAACGGATTATTTAAAAATGAAGATACAATTGAAAACACATTTCTCAAGCCGAAACAGAAAGAGAAAAGAGTTAAAAATCAATCGTTGCCAGTTGTTAAATCTGATAAAAAGAAGCTGATCAATTTACCTGCTTGGAGTCTTGCTCCAAAAAAGAAATCTGATGATTTTAAAAAAGACAATGAGAAGTCTAATAAAAAGTTGGTAAAGATTTTAGCTGGTTTGCTAGGCTTATTTGTTTTCATGTTATTCTTTATGAGCTTTTTGGTCAATCAAATTGTAAAATCAGGTGATGGCAAAACTGATCTACCTAGTAAAGAAACTATGGAAGGCTTTTTTACTACGATCAAAGGTATGGATCAAAATACTTTCTTGAGCTCAACAGACGATCTTATTAGCTTTGTAGGTTATGAAGGTAATCTAGAAGAAAAGAAAACTCTTCTTACTGAGCTTTATGCAATGGTTACAAATCCTGATTTTAAAGTGAATGGTGTTAAAGATATTACTGGAAAAGGTAGCAATAGGATTTTAGTTGAATATAATCTGACAGGCAGCAAGATAACGGTAGATACCTTTGATCAGCTTGTGTTTAGAGCAAGTGATGCTGGAACCTATCTGTTGGAATTTAGTGATTACGTAGCACAGGTCACTATAGCTAAAGCTGAAAATGAAAATAAATAACAAATATTTTATGGAGGTATAAAATGAACGACATATTAAGAAAAATGAAAGTTCCTAAAGAAGTTGAAGAAATTTTTGAAAGCACTAATGTAGTATTTGCTAAAAATCGTGAAGAACTGTTTAAATACTCTTTAGGTATTGAAAGTGGTACCAGAGATTTTTATGAAGTTTACTATACTATAGAGGGAATAGGCAAAGTTGTTGAATGTACTGTAGCAAAGTGTAAAAATGGTCTGGCGATAAATTATACTGATCCTTATATGAGAAGAAGAGATCCAAATTGTATGGTTATTGCCGATGATCAGCCAACTGATAAAGATACCTTTATAAATAGATTTAAAGAAGACTTTACATCTTTAAAAAAGGATACTATAGAATGGTTTAAAGGTTTAGATAATGTGATTGCTATGCCATTTATGTCAGGCGGTAAGAAATTTGGTTATCCATCTTTAGTTTTAGCTCCGGCGAATGCCGCATTTTTCGCAACGGCCTTAGGAGATATTCAAGATTTCATATCTTTTGAAGATATTGAAGAAGGTTTTGAACCAAAAGCGGTGATGTACGTTGCCCCTCCTTTTAGGCACACATACTTTAAAGGTAAGCAGGTGGTGGTTCATAATCGTCTTGAAAATTTACATGAAATTTTTTCCTACAATCTGTATCCAGGTCCAAGTGCTAAAAAAGGAGTTTATAGTGTGTTACTTGATTTAGGAGAAAAGGAGGGGTGGAATACACTCCATGCTTCGACAGTAAAAGTGACAACTCCTTATGAAAATAAATACACCATTATGCATGAAGGTGCTTCAGGTGGTGGTAAAAGTGAAATGCTCGAAAATACACAAAGAGAATTAGATGGAAGGATTCTCTTAGGTGAAAGTACAGTTAGTGGAGATAAGATATATATTGATTTATTAGCTAATTCTGAGTTAGAGCCAGTGACAGACGACATGGCTTTAGCACATCCTAAATTACAGAATTCTGAGAAGATAACTGTAACGGATGCAGAATCAGGCTGGTTTTTAAGAGTAGATCATATAAAAGAATATGGAACTGAAAGACATTTAGAAAGATTGACTATTCATCCCAAATCCCCAATGTTATTTTTTAATATCGATGCCTCACCTAAATCTACTGCCTTGATTTGGGAGCATATTATGGATGCACCTGGCAAGCCTTGCTCTAATCCTAGGGTCATCGTTCCTAAAGAGCACTTTGGTGCTAAAAAAGATGAAGTAGTGGAGGTTGATCTAAGAAGCTTTGGATTAAGAACACCACCTACATCCAAAAATAATATTAGCTATGGAGTGGTAGGTCTTTTTCATGTTTTGCCTCCAGCTATTGCCTGGTTATGGAGATTGGTAGCGCCAAGAGGGTTTGCAAATCCAAGTATAACTCATTCTGATAAGATGGAAAGTGAAGGAGTGGGATCATACTGGCCATTTGCAACTGGAAAAAAAGTCGATCAGGCAAACATATTGTTGAGGCAAATGTTGAAAACACCTGCAACCAGATATGTACTTATTCCTAATCAATATATTGGCAGCTACAAGGTTGGCTTTAAGGCTGAACATATTTCCAGAGAATATTTATCCAGAAGAGGCCAGGCAACATTTAAGAAAGAGGAGCTGGTTGATCTTGAATACCCAGTATTAGGATATGGTATGAAGAATGTCAAGTTAGATGGAAAGGAAATACCTGCCAGAATATTAAGAGTAACTGAACAGATTTATGTAGGTAAAGAGGTTTTTAATCAAGGGGCAAACAAGCTAACTAATTTCTTTAAAGAGCAACTAGCGCAGTTTCTGACACCTGAGCTTGATGAATTAGGTAAAAATATAATTGAAGAGTTTTTAGCGGGTGCATCATTATCCAGGTTAAATGAGCTGATGCCTGGTAAATATATCGAGGAGTAAAATCATGGTTTTTAAGGCTGTTTTAGCAATTGTGATAGGGTATCTGTTAGGATCTATTCCATTTGCCTTGATTTTAGGTAAAATTTTTGGTGGAGTTGATGTTAGAAAGCACGGCAGTGGCAATCTGGGAGGAACAAATGTCATCAGAGTGTTAGGTGCTAAAGTTGGTATACCTGTGATCATTCTTGATATAGCAAAAGGTTTTCTCGCCGCTTGGATAGGTTCACTTCTTGGAGGAGAAGCATTGGCTTTGGTTGCTGGTGTTATGGCGATTATTGGCCATTTCTATCCAGTGTTCGCTGGCTTTAAAGGTGGTAAGGGCGTTGCTACTGGTGCAGGAGTATTTTTCTTTCTAGCGCCTTTTCAGTTAACAATAGTACTTGTTGTCTTTATAGTGGTGTTGTTGTTTTTTGGTTATGTTTCTTTGGCATCGATCATTGGAGCTATTACCGGCATGATATTGATTGTCTTGCCAGAATTTATTACTGGGATGTACGTTAACTTCTTGGTGAGGCTAGGTGGTTTGGCGGTTGGTTTTTTTGTGATTTATAAGCATAGGAATAATATTAAAAAGCTTATAATAGGAGAAGAGAAGAAAATAATTTTCAATAAAAAAAAGAATAGAAAATAGATTTATTCCTTAATGAAATAAAATTATTAGATACAAATATAAGAATATATTTTCAGGTTATTCACTTTTTGCGAATAACCTGAAAATATGCTGTGAAAGGTTGTGAAAACATTTACTTTTCTAGCCTTTTGTTGTACTATTAAATGGGTATAAATTGATGTTTGTTAGAAGGATAGGATGAGAAAAGAAATATTTGTTGTAAGCAATAATAGAATGGTTGCAGAAAAATATCAAGTTGTTTTTGTTGATGGAAATCTTGATTCAGTATTTGAAAAAATCAGAGATCTAGTACATCAGGGAAACATTATATTGACCCATCCTTTAGCTGGAAGTATCAAGCCTCATGAAACAGAATACAAATCAGTTGTCATGGAAAAAAAAGAAGGTTCAGTAGATGTAGATTCTTTAAGGTTGATAGAAAATGCTATTGAAACCAGCAAGAAGTTTGTTAAGCCTGTTCGAAACTGGGGTAAGGAGCAGGAGAGGATCGATAATGATTTGATGTTTATTGATTTTAGTCTCGTTCAAACTGGAGTGGAAGGCTTAGGGACTACTTTATACAAAATTGTGTCTATATAATAATTTTATATAAGAATTTAAAAGGAGGTGAAGGTTTTGCAATTAAAAATTGGGAATATCTTTATTGATGATGTACAGTTTGGAAATGCTACAGAAGTAAAGGGTGACATACTTTATGTTAATAAGGATGAATTTTTGGCAGAAGCAGGAGCTGATGAAAGAATAGCCTCTGTTGATGTATATTTGGCAAAACCAGGTGAGGAAACACGTATTATTCCTGTAAAGGATGTTATTGAGCCTAGAGTGAAAGTTGAAGGTCAAGGCGGAATTTTTCCAGGTTTTATGTCTGATGTAGAACAGGTAGGCAATGGAATCACTAATGTTCTGAAGGGTGCTGCAATTGTAACAACAGGAAGAATTGTAGGTTTCCAAGAGGGCATAATAGATATGAGCGGCCCTGGAGCAGAATTTACACCGTTTTCTAAAACCAATAATATAGTTTTAAAGGTTGAACCTATTGAGGGGATAGGTCAGCATGAACATGAAGAAATAGTAAGATTGGCAGGATTTAGAGCTGCTATTTATGTGGGCAAGGCAGGAAAAGATATTGAACCAAATGAGGTTAAAGTATTTGAAACTAAGCCTTTAGCTGAGCAAATCAATGAATATAAGGATTTGCCAAAGGTAGCTTACGTATATATGCTGCAAACCCAAGGCTTACTACATGATACTTATGTATATGGAGTAGATGCTAAGAAGATCATCCCAACATTCCTTTATCCAACAGAAGTGTTTGATGGAGCAATTGTCAGTGGAAATTGTGTTTCTGCTTGTGATAAGAATCCAACCTATGTACATATGAATCATCCTGTTATAGAAGAGCTCTATGCTGGACATGGTAAGGATTATAATTTCTTAGGATGTATAATAACCAATGAAAATGTAACTTTGATGGATAAGGAAAGATCTTCAAATATGACAGCTAAGCTTGTTGAATTTTTAGGAGTGGATGCAGTAATAATTTCTGAGGAAGGTTTTGGTAATCCAGATGCTGATTTAGTTATGAACTGTAACAAGATAACCAAAAAAGGGATCAAAACAGTTCTTATTACAGATGAATATGCTGGTCAGGATGGTGGTTCACAATCCCTGGCAGATTCAACTCCGTTAGGAGATGCTGTTGTAACTGGTGGCAATGCAAATGAAATAATCAAACTACCAGTAATGAAAAATGTCATTGGTTATCCTGAAGTAGCTGAAGTTATTGCAGGTGGTTTCCAAGGAAGCTTAAATGAAGATGGAAGCATAATAGTTGAACTACAAGCTATCACCGGAGCAACAAGTGAAGTTGGCTATGGTTATTTATCAGCAAAAACATATTAATTAAAAAGAATGAAAAGATATAATCAATATAAGGAGGAAAGGCTATGTTAGAAAATAAAAAAGTAGCTATTCTTGGGGACAGAGATGGTGTGCCTGGACAAGCTGTAGAAGAAATGGTCAAAACAATAGCCGGCGCTGAAGTAGTATTTTCTACTACAGAATGCTTTGTTTGAACAAGCGCTGGAGCAATGGACTTAGAAAATCAAGCTAGAATTAAATCTTTAGCTGATCAATATGGTGAGGATTTAGTAGTTGTATTAGGAGCAGGGGAAGCTGAAGCAGCAAGCCTCGCAGCTGAAACAGTTACAGAAGGTGATCCTACATATGCAGGTCCATTGGCAGGAGTTCAGTTAGGACTTCCAGTTTATCATGCATTTGAACTTAAAGATTCTGTAGATCCAGGGGTATACGACGACCAGGCTGGTATGATGGAAATGGTTTTAGATGTTGATGCATTGATTGATGCAGTAAAAAAATTTAGAGCCTAATATTAGAATATAAAGGAGGTCGAACCTTGGGAATTAAAGTAGTACACTACATTAACCAATTTTATGGTGGAATCGGCGGAGAAGATAAAGCTGACTACACTCCTGAAAAAGTAGCTGGGGTAAAAGGTCCAGGTATGGGACTTCAAGCTATTTTAGGAGATGAGGGAAAAATTACTTCCACTGTGATTTGTGGAGACTCATATTTTAACGAAAATGTGGATGAAGCTTTAGATACAATAATAAAAATGATTTCTGAAGAAAATCCAGATGTTGTAATAGCTGGACCAGCTTTTAATGCCGGACGTTATGGTGTGGCATGTGGAGCTGTAGGAAAAGCAGTGGTAGAAAAGCTAAACATTCCTGTAGTATCAGGAATGTATAATGAAAATCCTGGAGCTGATATGTATAAGAAAGATATCTATATGATAGAAACTGCAAATTCAGCTGCAGGAATGAAGGATGCTTTAAGTAAAATAGCACCTTTAGCTCTGAAATTAGGTAAAGGTGAAGCTATTGGCACACCTGAAGCTGAAGGCTATATGCCTAGAGGAGTCAGGAAAAATATTTTCTGTGAAGAAAGAGGAGCTAAAAGAGCTGTAAATCTTTTGATCAAGAAAATCAATGGTGAAGGATTTGAAACAGAATATCCAATGCCTGTCTTTGACAGAGTGGATCCTGCAGAGCCTGTTCAAGATGTAACGAAAGTTAAAATAGCTTTGGTTTCATCTGGTGGACCAGTGCCGAAAAGTAATCCAGATAGAATAGAAGCTTCAAGTGCTTCTAAATACGGCAAGTATTCCATCGCTGGTATGGATAACTTTGATCCAAGCAATGGTGAAACTGCTCATGGTGGCTATGATCCTGTATATGCAAATCAGGATCTAGACAGAGTATTACCGTTAGATGTTTTAAGAGAAATGGAAAGCAACGGAGAGGTTGGCAGCTTACATGAATTTTATTACACAACAGTAGGAAATGGAACTTCAGTTGCCAATTCAAAAAAATTCGCAACTGAGATTGCTCAAGACTTAAAAGCAGCAGGTGTAGATGCTGTTATTTTAACTTCCACCTGAGGAACATGCACTCGTTGCGGGGCAACGATGGTTAAAGAAATTGAAAGAGCTGGATTCCCAGTTGTTCATATGTGCACAGTTGTGCCTATTTCATTGACAGTAGGAGCAAATAGAATTGTACCTACGGTAGCAATTCCTTATCCATTAGGAAATCCAGCATTAAGCATGGAAGATGAAAAAGAGTTGAGAAGGAAACTTGTTAAAAAGGCTTTAAAGGCTTTAGAAACACCTGTTTCTGAACAAACTGTATTTTAGCAGAAAAGGGATAGCTTTTTGGCTATCCCTATTTTTTAAAGGAGGGTATTATATATGAGTTTTCCGGTAATAAAAGGAACAAGCTACAGCTTGTTTCATGCGCCAGAAATGACAGTACATCAAGGAACTAATCAAACTTCAGAGAGGCATAAAAATCCAGATTCAGAGCATTTAAAAGATATTCCAAAATCTTTAAGAAGTTTTGATGAGGTTGTTAAATATCCACCAAATCAGGTATATATCGGCAATGTAAAGCCAGAAATGTTGAAGTGCCATAAACGTCCATGGTATGAAAATCCTTTGGCAGTAGCCAATACAGATGGACCATATGGTTCAATTTATGCAGAAGATGAATTAATCGCATTTATTAAGGTTGTAGATGTTTTTGACTTGGTAGTCCTTGAAGATAGCTTTCAAAAAGCTACAAAAGTTAAGTTAGAAAATAGAAAAGAATTACAAATCATAGATAAGCAGTTGGCAAAGCTAGATACAAAAGGTGTATTATTTGATGAACTAGATAAACTGGTTTTAGAAGATGGTGCTGAACCAATGTATCATGCAGGTAGGCTGGTAGGCTGTGTGAAAAAAGCACATGAATTTGATGCTGTGTTGACAAGTCATGTAATGTTTGAAAATTTAGCAAGCAAGGCTACTGCAGCAATCAATTTACTTAGTATGTTTGCAAAAACAAATTTAAGACCTGAAGAAGTTGATTACATAATTGAGGCATCTGAAGAAGCGTGTGGTGATATGAATCAACGTGGTGGTGGCAATATAGCCAAGGCTATTGGGGAAGTATGTGGCTGCGTCAACGCTACAGGTAGTGATACCAGAAGCTTTTGTGCCGGGCCAGTTCATGCTTTGGTCCAGGCAGCTGCCTTAGTGCAGTCAGGTGTATATAAGAATGTTGTGGTTTTAGCTGGTGGAAGTACAGCTAAGTTAGGTATGAACTCTAAATCACATATCGAAAAAGGTATACCTGTACTTGAAGATGTTTTAGGTACTTTTGCAATACATATTGGAGAAAATGATGGTGTTAATCCGGTCATCAGAACAGATGCAGTTGGCAGACATACTATAGGTGCAGGTTCTGCCCCTCAAGCTGTTATCACGGCTATTGTTACTGATCCTTTGGACAGAGTAGATATTTCTCTAAAAGATGTTGATAAGTTTTCACCAGAATTACAAAACCCTGAAATCACTGTACCAGCAGGAGCAGGTGATGTTCCTCTATCAAACTATAAAATGATAGCAGCTTTAGGTGTTAAGCGTGGTGATTTTATCAAGGAAGATATTGATAAAATCGTTAATGAAAAAGGTATGCCAGGTTTTGCTCCTACTCAGGGACATATTCCTTCTGGAGTACCATATATTGGCTTTGCCAGACAGGAAATTTTAAATCAAAATATAAAAAGAGCAATGATAATAGGCAAAGGAAGCCTGTTCCTTGGCAGATTAACAAACTTATTTGATGGTGTTTCGTTTATCATGGAGACTAATGAAGGCGTACAAGAGACAACCAATGTAAGTAAGGAAGAAGTTAGAAGTATAGTGGCAGAAGCTTTGAAGAACTTAGCTCAAAACTTATAATAAGGAGGTTCTTGATTTGGAAGATAAAGTTAAATCCTATGTAAAAGAAACTCTGGAAGAAATAGCACTAGCTTTGGAGACAGGCAGCTTTAGTAAAAGAACAAGAGTAGGAGTTACTACTTTAGGTAGCGAGCATGGTGAAATGGAAATTATCAGAGGTGCTGAACTAGCTAGTAAAAGAAATAGGCATATTGAAGTTGTAGTAATTGGACATAACGTAGCAACAGATTTAGAGTTGATCAAGGTTGCATCTGAGGATGAAGCCCATGAGGTTATGGACAGAATGCTTTTAAATGGTACTTTAGATGCTGCAGTTACTATGCACTATAATTTTCCTATAGGTGTTTCTACAGTAGGTAGAGCAATTACTCCTGGTAAAGGTTCGAAAATGTTTGTAGCCAATACGACAGGAACAACAGACACTAACAGAGTAGTTTCGATGATCAAAAATACAATTTCTGGTATTGCAGTTGCTAAGGCTTGTGGAATCAAAAGGCCAACAGTTGGTATCCTGAATATTGAAGGAGCCAGGCAGGTAGAAAAAGCTTTAAGAAAACTAGAGTTAAATGGTTATGATGTTGATTTTGCTGAATCAGCCAGAAGCGATGGCGGTACAATTATGAGAGGCAATGACTTATTGCTGGGCGTTCCTAATGTGATGACTATGGATAGTCTTACAGGAAACGTAATGATGAAAATATTTGGAGCTTATGGCAGTGGCGGTAACTATGAATCAATTGGTTATGGCTATGGTCCTGGAGTCGGAGAGAATTATGATCGTATTGTTTGTATTATCTCCAGAGCCAGCGGTGCCAATGTTATAGCTGGAGCTATTGGTTATGCTGGTCTATGTGCCTATGGCAATTTACTTGAGAAGGTTGATGATGAATTTGATAAGGCTAATATTGCTGATTTAAAGAAAATCATCCAGGAAATTGAAAGTAAAGATAATAATGAAAAGAGTGGAGACAAGGTGGAAATACCACCTTCTAAGCCTACACCTGCTGATATCAGTGGTATTGATATTTTAGAATTAGATGATGCAGTATCAAGTCTTTGGAAAGAACAAATTTATGCAACTAGTGGAATGGGCTGCACAGGTCCAATTGTCATGGTAGCAAATGAAGATCTTGATAAAGCTAAAGAAGTATTAAAAGATAAAGGCTATATTTAGCAAATAAATGCTCCTGGATAAACTCCGGGAGTATTTTTTGTTTTTTATTGAAATAAGTTGATAATAAATATATAATTATAGTATGGTTTAAAATTTTATAAGGTGGTGCAAACAAATAATGAGAAGATTAGTAAATTATGACCCTGAAATTGCCAAGGTTCTAGAAGATGAAAGAAGCAGACAAACTGATAAAATCGAATTGATTGCCTCAGAAAACTTCGTAAGCCCAGCAGTTATGCAGGCTCAAGGTTCTGTATTAACAAATAAATATGCAGAAGGATACCCAGGAAAAAGATATTATGGTGGTTGTGAGCATGTAGATGTAGCTGAAAATATTGCCAGAGACAGAGCAAAAAAATTATTTAGTGCAGATCATGCCAATGTTCAGCCTCACTCTGGAGCAAGTGCGAATGAAGCTGTTTACCTGGCTGTATTAAAGCCAGGAGATACTGTATTAGGAATGAGCCTTGCTCATGGTGGACACCTGACACATGGTAGCCCAGTTAATATTTCAGGTCTGTACTTTAACTTTGTTCACTATGGTGTTGATAAAGAAACAGAGCAAATCGATTATGATGAAGTAGAGAGATTAGCTGTTGAGAGCAAGCCAAAATTGATCGTAGCTGGAGCAAGTGCTTATTCAAGAATTTTCGATTTTAAAAGATTCAGAGAGATTGCCGACAAAGTAGGAGCTTACTTGATGGTTGATATGGCTCATATTGCAGGTTTAGTTGCTGCTGGTGTTCATCCATCTCCGGTTCCTTATGCTGATTTTGTAACTACAACTACCCATAAGACTTTAAGAGGTCCTCGTGGTGGAATGATTTTATGTAAAGAAGAGCATGCAAAAGCAATTGATAAGGCTGTATTCCCAGGCCTACAAGGTGGACCTTTGATGCATGTTATTGCTGCAAAAGCTGTTGCTTTCAAAGAAGCTTTGGAGCCTTCATTTGTTGAATATCAAAAACAAGTTGTGAAAAATGCTGCTGCATTAGCAGAAGGCTTAATGAAACACAATATCAGAGTAGTATCTGGTGGAACAAGCAACCACGTTATGTTGGTTGATATGACTAGCTTAGGTTTAACTGGTAAAGAAGCTGAGCATAGATTAGATGAAATTGGTATTACCTGCAACAAAAATGGAATTCCATTTGATACTCAAAGTCCTTTCATCACAAGTGGTATTCGTTTAGGAGCAGCTGCAGCTACAACCAGAGGTTTTAATGAAGAGCATATGGCTAAAATAGCTGAAATTATCAGCAGAGCTTTAAGCGATGATCATTTTGAAAATGATAAAGATGGTATAGCAAAAGATGTTCAGGCATTATGCCAAGAAGTACCTTTATATTCAGATTATAAAGCCTATACTGATTTGGTAGAAGCTGTTATGGCTGGTAATGAAGTTGACAAGGATCTATATGCTAAAACACAAGATGCAAGTCAAGAAAAATGGGTTAAATAGTTTGTTTAACTAAGAAATTTTGTTTTCGAGGAGCAGAAAGATATTCTGCTCCTTTTTTATACAACATAATTTATGTTCATTACTTATTGATAAAATTAATCAATATTTTTGAAAATATTTTCAAATAAAGTATTGCTTATTCTGTAAAACAGATATAATGATAATAGAAAAAGCGAATAAGCAATCTGGACTTAGGTACTGGGAACTGAAGTCAAAAAAGGATTTAGTTAGCATATGCCAGTATTGTATTGGACGTATGCTTTTTTAATATAAATAAATAAGCAATCTGGACTTAGGTACTGGGAACTGAAGTCAAAGAAGGATTTAGTTAGCATATGCCAGTATTGTATTGGACATATGCTTTTTTAATACAAATAAATAAGAAATCTAGACTTAGGTTCTGGGAACTGGAGTCATCAATAGATTTAATGTAGCATATGCCAGTTAATTTTTGGACATATGCTTTTTTGTATAAAAAAAGTAAAGATTTTGATTGAATATGATATTTAGGAGGAAAAAATGCTGGTAATAAAAGGGAAGTACTTATTAACTAAAGACGGTTTGAAAAAAGATCATGGCTTAGTAATAAATAATGGCATAATAACTGATATTCAACCAAATAATATGTTGACATCCTGTACGAATACTCAAGCTATTTGCTGTGATGACTCGATAATTGTTCCAGGCTTTATCAATGCTCATACACATATGTATGGAACTATTAGTGGCTGCTTTTTTGTCAATATCAAGACAACTCATAAAAAATATAGTAATATTAAGAAAACATGAAATAAGGAAATATGATGAGTAAAGATAAAGTATATAATATAATAGTAGTAGGCGCAGGAGTATCAGGTTTGTTTTTTTCAAGTATAAACACTTCTCCTGGGCCAAAGCTTATAATAAATAATACAGTAAGGACTGGCTTGAAGCTAATAGCTTCAGGAGGGGGTCAAGGCAATATCACCAATATAGTAAAGATCAAAGAATTTATTGATAAGTATGGAGATAATGGAAAGCTAATCAGAAAAACCTTATACAAATTTAATAACCTGGATTTAGAACAATATCTTACTGGTCTGGGAGTTGAAACCTGCATTAAAGATAATAATAAAGTTTACTTAAAGGAAAAGCCTCAAAATCTGATAGATAAGCTTTTAGCTAAAGCTAAGAAGAATAAATTTCAGTTAATTACTGAAGAAGAGATCGTAGACATCGAGTATAATGGCATATTTAAAATAAAATCTCAAGGAGGAACTATATATAAGTGTCAGCAACTAATTATTGCTACAGGTGGAAAAAGCTATCCAGCTACTGGGTCTAATGCTACAATAATACCCTCTTTGCTTAGATTAGGAATAGCAATCAAAGAATTAAAGCCTGCCTTAACTCCTGTCTTTGTAAAGAATTATCCTTTTGAAGATTTAGCAGGGGTATCTATCAATAAGGTAAAGATAAAGGTCATTGATAGAAAAAAACATCAAGAAGAAAACAGTATATTATTTGCACATAAATATTTTACGGGTCCAGGAATATTGAATATATCCAGATACTTAGAAAGTGGAACTAAAATTCATATCAACTATTGTCCAGACTTAAACTTCGAAATGGCTGTTGGAAAATTAATTAAATTGAAAGAAAACAACAGTATAAAAACCATATCTTCTGTCAGTAAAACATTAAATGAGTCAGAAGTGGTTTTACCAAGAAGGTTTATAGAAAAGCAGCTATTAAGAACAGAACTCGACGATAAGGGTTGGTTAAAGGAAGTAAGTAATAACAAGCTTAAAGATCTTATGAAATTATTCTTTGAAGACGAATATCAAGTTGAAAATACCGGAGGTTTTAAGGATAGCATGGTGACAGCTGGTGGTATAGCTTTAGAGGAAATAGATTTAAATAAATATGAAGTTAAAAAATATCCAGGCATGTATATTGTTGGTGAAGCACTGGATATAGATGGTAGTACTGGAGGATATAATATTCAATTTGCCTTTTCGAGTGCTTTCGTTGCAAATTTAAGTATTACAAATAATTCAAAACTAGTTTAATTGAGTAAATAATAATGTTAAAATAATTAAAGTAGTTTATAAACCAAGGAGGTAGAAATGAAAAAGTTAGCAGTTTTAGTAGTTATATTATTAGGTTTTGTGCTGGTTTTTACAGCAGGTTGTAGTAAAAAGGAAGATGCAGATACATTGATAGTTGGAATCGATGATGCCTTTCCACCAATGACTTTTCATGATAAGAATACAGATGCCATAGTAGGTTTTGATGTTGATTTAGGTGAGGCTATTGCTAAGAAGATAGGTGTTAAGCTAAAGTGGCAGCCATCTGATTGGAAAGGTATAGTACAATCTTTAAAAACTAAAAAGATCGACATGGTAATTTGTGGTATGACTATAACAGAAGACAGGAAAAAAGAAATTGCCTTTTCAGAGCCTTATCTTAATGCCGGTATATCAATTGCAGTAAATAAAGGTGATACCTCAGTTGATATCAAGGATCTAAGTAAAAATATCATTGGAGTTCAGACTGGCAGCTCTGGCGCTGAAGGACTTGAAAATTTAGGTTATAAGACTAATGTTAAATTTTATGATGCCTACCCAGCAGCCTTTAATGATTTAGCTGTGAAAAGAGCAGATGGAATCAATTGTATTGCTGTAGATACAGTAGTTGGTGCATATTTGATCAATGAACAGGGGAATAAGTTTTCTTTATTGCCGGAAAAGTTGATTACTGAACAATATGGTATAGGTATGAGACAAGAAGACAAAGAGTTGGTTGAAAAAGTAAATAAGGCCCTAAAGGAACTTAAAGAAGATGGTACTTTAAAGCAGATAGCAGAGAAATGGTTTGGAAAGGATAATATTACAGGACTAATCCCTGAATAGGATATATGCTGATGGATTTAAATTTTTTATTTAAAATTTTACCTCTATTGTTAGAAGGAGCTAAAATGACTGTTTTACTAACAGTCTTAGCTATCTTTTTTGGTTCGATATTAGGTCTGATTTCAGCTTTATTTAGATTATCAAGATTTAAAGTTTTAAATGGCATTTCCTGGTTTTATACCTGGTCAATACGTGGCATACCCTTGATAGTACAGCTGTTTATCTGGTATTTTGGCTTACCTAGCCTAGGTATAGAGCTTTCTGCCTTTACTGCAGGAGTATGTGCCTTAAGTGTTTGCGAAGGAGCCTATATTTCTGAGATCATCCGAGGAGGGATAACTTCTATCAACAAAGGTCAAAATGAAGCGGCCTTATCTATTGGCATGACAAGCTGGCAAAGCATGAGAAGGATCATATTACCTCAAGCCATCAAAGTCGTTGTTTTGCCTTTTGGTAATGAGTGTATTACTGCTATGAAAGATACTGCTTTGGTTTCAGTAATATCTTTAGTAGAGCTGATGAGAAAGGCTACTATTTTAGATGCAACCTATGTCAGATCAATGGAAATATATGTTACGGCAGCAGCTATATATCTTATTATGACTTCCTCGATCATGGTAATAATATATTTATTAAGTAAGAAGTTTAATTTAAGAGGAGAATATAGCCGATGATTGAAGTTAAGGGATTACATAAAAGCTTTGGAAGCCATGAGGTTTTAAAGGGCATTGAGCTAAAGGTAGAAAAAGGAGAAGTCGTAGTTATTATTGGACCTTCAGGAAGTGGTAAAAGCACATTTTTAAGATGTCTTAATCATTTAGAGAAACATGATAAGGGTTTGATTTATTTCGAAGGAAAACCAGTTGGACTGGACTATGATGAAAAGAAAAAGAAATACCATGAATTACCTAAAAAAGAAATTGTAAAAATCAGAAAAAGAATGGGTATGGTTTTTCAGAATTTTAATCTTTTTCCACACAAAACTGTAATGGAAAATATTATCGAAGGGCCGGTTATTGCGCTTGGTGAAAATAAAGAACAAGTAATTTTAGAAGGGAGAAAACTTTTAGAAAAGATTGAATTAACAGATAAGGAAAATTCGTATCCTCACAGCTTATCAGGGGGACAACAACAAAGAGTAGCTATTGCCAGAGCTTTGGCCATGAAGCCTGATATGATGCTTTTTGATGAACCTACCAGTGCTCTTGACCCAGAATTAGTTGGTGGAGTTCTGACTGTAATGAAAAATCTGGTTAAGGAAGGTATGACCATGATTGTAGTTACCCATGAGATGGGCTTTGCAAAAGAAGTGGCTGATAGAGTTCTTTTTATGGATGAGGGCAAGATTTTAGAAGAAGGCTCTCCTGAGGATTTGTTTAAAAATCCAAAAGAGGAAAGAACAAAAGAGTTTTTAAAAAGTATTTTGGAAGTGTAGATTAAATATGGGAAACTAAGTTTCCCATATTTTTTATGGTATATTTTTATGATATAATTATTTAGTAATTGAATAATTTTTAAGGAGTGAAACCTATGAAAAATGTAAAATACCTGGAATGTGTTAACTGTGGAAAACAATATAAGCCGGAAAAAGGCAGATATACTTGTGATGATTGCGGTCCTTCTTTAGGGATACTTGATGTAGTTTATGATTATGACTATATCAAAACAATCATTTCTAAAGAATCTTTGCAAAATAATAAAGACTATAGCATGTGGAGATATGAGCCATTTATGGCAGTTGAAGAGAATGGTCCTAAAGGCAAGCTGAGAGTAGGCTGGTCACCTCTATATAAAGCTGATGAATTAGCAAAAGAAGTTGGCTTAGATACTCTTTATGTCAAGGATGATGGTATCAATCCTACTGCTTCATTAAAGGATAGAGCTTCAAGCATCGCCGTTGCCAAGGCTTTAGAAGAAGGTGCTGAAGTAATTTGTTGTTCTTCGACAGGTAATGCTGCATCTTCAACTGCTGGTAATGCTGCTAGTGTTGGTATTAAATCTGTTATCTTTGTTCCTGGTCGTGCTCCACAAGGAAAAGTAGCTCAATTAAAGATCTTTGGTGCAAATGTTATGAGCGTTCAAGGCTCATATGAAGAAACTTTCAAGCTTTCAGCTGAAGCGATTGAAAAATTTGGGTGGTACAATAGAAACGCTGCTGTTAATCCATATTGTGTAGAAGGTAAAAAGACTGTTTCTATTGAAACCTGTGAGCAGATGAACTGGGAAGTTCCAGACTGGATCGTATTTTCTGTTGGAGATGGATGTACTATTGCAGGTGCCTATAAGGGGTATGTAGATCTATATAATGCTGGATTTATCAATAAGCTTCCTAGAGTAGCTGGAATTCAAGCCGAAGGCTGTGCGCCACTTGCTCATGCCTGGATGGAAAAAAGAGAATGGAAGCCAGAAGAAGAAAATACTATAGCTGATAGTATTGCAGTTGGAGTTCCAAGAAATGCTGTTAAAGCCATTAGAGCTGTTGAAGCATCAAATGGTGTTTGGGAAACTGTAACTGATGAAGAAATTTTAGATACTATGAGATTTATGGGAAAACATTCAGGTGTGTTTGGTGAGCCCGCTGGTTGTGCAGGTATGGCTGGTTTAAGAAAGTTAGTTGCTAATGGTGTTATTAAGAAAGATGAATCAGTTGTATGTGCAGTAACTGGAAATGGCTTAAAGGATGTTAAAAATGCTATTGAAGCAGCTGGTGAGCCTATTAAGGTTGAACCTACATCTGAAGGATTAGCAGAAGCTTTAAAGAAAATTGGTTATTAGAAAGCAGGTGCTCCAATGAGTATCATACTAAAAGGTGGTACAATTGTTCTTGAAGAAAAAGAAATAAAAGGGGATTTAAAGATCGAAGGTGAGCAAATAGCCCAGATAGCAGAAAGTATTGTTGCTGGAACTGGAGATGAAATTATTGATGTTTCAGGAAAGATAGTTTTTCCTGGAGTTATTGATGCCCATGTTCATTATAAGATGCCAATTGATAAGGTCTATACCATTGATAACTTTGAAACTGGCTCACGAGCTGCTTTATGTGGTGGTGTGACAACAGTGGTTGATTATGCAGAGCCTAGGGATGAATTAAGTCTTCTGGATTCACTTGATTATAGAGTAAAAGAGGCTTTAGGACATAATTTTGTTGATTTTACTGTTCATATGACTTTATCTGGAAACAGACCTTATA
The DNA here is from genome assembly GCA_022615965.1 of Fusobacteriota bacterium. GTDB lineage: Bacteria > Bacillota > TC1 > TC1 > TC1 > WTXA01. Next base: position 14,926 of record JAKEGG010000052.1, on the reverse strand, counting down.
CACTTGATGAGCTAAAAGCCTTTAGAAGTTATGGTATAAATAGCTTGAAGCTTTATACTACCTATGGCTTCATCATGGATTATGATCATATTTTCGATGTTTTAAGAAATGCAAAGATAGCAGGTTTGGAAGTTACGATTCATGCTGAAGATAACAGTATTGTTGCCGAGGCAATCAAAGACCTTAAAAACGCTGGAAAAACTGCAGTTGAATATCATAGTGATAGCAGACCTAGCCAGGCAGAGACATATGCAGTTCAGAGAATTATTGAGATGTGTGAACTCGAAGATTTATCAGCACATATAGTTCATGTATCCTCTGGTATAACTGGCAAATTGATCAGAGAAGCAAAAGCTAGAGGTGTAAAAATAACTGGTGAGACTTGTCCTCACTATTTAATGCTTAATAAGGATGTCTATAAAAGAGAAGATGGACAGCTTTTCGTGATGCAACCTCCACTTAGAAGCGAGGAAGAAAGACTACTCCTATGGGATGAACTTCTGAAGGGCACCTTTGATTTTATTACTACAGATCATTGTGCCTATAGCAGGCACCAAAAGTTTTTTGCCAATACATTTTATGAAACTAATGGTGGAATTCCTGGAACTGAAACTTTGTTACCAGTAATTTATAGTCAGACTGTAGCCGCAGGCAAAATGGATTTGCCAACTTTAGCAAGTCTGTTGGCAACAAATCCAGCAAAAAAATTCGGACTTTATCCTATGAAGGGTACAATCAAAGCTGGAAGTTATGCTGACCTTGTTGTAATTGATCCGGATATTGTATTAGAAATTAGTGATAAATTAGTTCATACCGCTGCAGATTATTCTACTTTTAGTGGTCTGGAATTAAAGGGTTACCCGGTAATGACAATACTAAGAGGGGGAATTGCCTATAAAGAAGGAAGATTTTTAATAGGTGATCCTGCTGGTAAATTTATTAAATGTTAAATAAATCATAGTTATTTGAGACACACGATTTTGTGTGTCTCTTTTTTTATTTAAAAAAATAGTAAATTTAAAACATAAACTTGCATATTATTTTAAAAATAAGTATAATAATTAGTGTAATAAAAGCGAAGACATACTGCCATTTATGTGGTGTGTCTTTTAATTTTTTTAAAAGGAGAATTAATTATGAGTAAAAAAGTTGTTGTTGCCTTAGGAGGAAATGCTATACTTTCGCCTAAACAGGCAGGTACTATTGAAGAACAAATGGAAAATGTTCTTAACGCAAGTGAAAATATTGTAAAACTAGTTAATGAAGGCTATGAGGTTGTTATAGCTCATGGCAATGGTCCTCAGGTTGGTAATATTTTATTGCAAAATGCTGCGGCAAGAGACCAGGTTCCAGCAATGCCACTATATGTATGTGGAGCTGAAAGCCAAGGCTTGATTGGTTATATGATCCAACAAAATATTGGCAATGAACTAAAAAAGCAAGGAATTGATAAAAAAGTAGTAACTTTACTTACTCAGGTTGTAGTAGATAAAAATGACAAAGCTTTTGAACATCCTACTAAGCCAGTAGGTGCCTTCTATACTGAAGATGAAGCTAAAGCAGGTATCGCTAAAGGTGAAAACTGGGTTGAAGATTCAGGTAGAGGTTGGAGAAAAGTTGTAGCTTCACCAAGACCTATAGACGTTGTTGAATTAGATGAAGTTAAAGATTTAATTGAAGCTGGTTGTATCGTTGTTACTGTTGGCGGTGGAGGAATCCCTGTTGTTAAAGCTGATGATGGTCAATTAAGTGGTGTTGAAGCTGTTATTGATAAAGACTTGGCTAGTAGCTTACTTGCTAAAGAATTAGAAGCTGATTATTTAGTAATTGCTACAGATGTTCCTAATGTTGCTATTAACTTTGGACAGCCAAATCAAGAAAACCTTTCAAAAATAGACTTGGCTACTGCTAAGAAATATTTAGATGAAGGTCAGTTTGGTAAAGGCAGCATGGGTCCTAAGGTTGAGGCAATTATGGAGTTTGTTGAAGCTGGAGGTCAAGGTATCATTACATCTCTTGATTCATTAAGAGATTCAATCGTTGCTGAAGCTGGAACAAAAATCGTTAAATAATCAAAATTAATTTTAATAAAAAAACAAGCCACTTAAAAAAGTGGCTTGTTTTTTTGTTTTTGATCAGAAAACAGTAAGTATCAAAGCACAAACAATATTACACATAGTACATGACACATGCTTCCGGCTAATACAAAAAGATGCCAGATTGAATGAAAATACTTGATTTTTTTAACTAAGTAGAAGATGATACCAAGGGTATAGAGCACTCCGCCAACTGCTAATAAAATTATTCCACCTAAATCGAGACTGGCAAATATATCTTTTATATAGAAAATAGCTGTCCAACCCATACCTACATATAAGATAATAGAAAACAGCTGGAATTTTTTCAAATTGATCGAGTTAAGAATAATACCTAATAAAGCACAAAGCCAGATTATACCAAAAATGATCCAACCCTTGGATCCACCAATAACCATGAGAGCAAAAGGAGTATAGGAACCAGCTATTAATAAATAAATACTACAATGGTCAAAAATCTGAAAGACTTTTTTTGCTGTCTTGTTGGTTAAGGCATGATATAGAGTTGAAGATGTGTAAAGCAGAATTAAGGTAAAACCAAAAACTATAGAAGAAATGACTCCTACAGTATTTTTAGTACTAACAGATAACCAAATCATTATTATAAGAGCGAGTATGCTTAGTATGGCACCAATAGCGTGACTGGTAGAATTGAATATTTCTTCACCTAAGGTATATTTACGTTTATTCATGGCTTCTCCTTTTAAGTAGATATATTATCATTATATCACTGGGAATATTATTAAATGCTATTTTTTATCTATTTTTTTATTTTCTGGTTAAAATTCACTAAATAAGATAAGATATAAGAAAATAAGGAAGTGTAATCTTGAATAATTTTATATATTACAGTCCAACAGAATTTGTATTTGGTAAAAATACTGAACATGAGCTAGGCGTGCTGATAAAAAAGTATCAGGGTACTAATATTCTCGTTCATTATGGTCAAGGCTCTGCTATCAGAAGCGGTCTTTTAGAGAAAATACTGAAGATATTAAATGATAGTTCGATCAAATATTTTACTCTTGGTGGAGTAAAGCCTAATCCTGTTGATGAATTGGTTTATGAGGGGATTGAATTATGTAGAAAGGAAAATATAGACTTTATACTGGCTGTAGGTGGTGGTAGTGTTATTGATTCTGCTAAAGCAATAGGAGCTGGTGTCAATTATCAGGGAGATTTTTGGGATCTGTTTGATAAAAAAGGTGCTATTGAAGAGGCATTGCCTATTGGTACGATTTTAACAATTCCAGCTGCAGGAAGTGAAGGGTCAGGCAATGCAGTTATAACAAAAATAAATGGTATGTATAAACGAGGAATTGGCTCGCCATGGTTAAAGCCAAAATTTTCAATACTGAATCCAGAAAATTGTTATACCTTAACCACTTACCAGATGGCCTGTGGCATTGCTGATATGATGGCTCATATAATTGAAAGATACTTTACTAATACACCTCAAGTAGCAGTTACTGATAGAATAAGTGAAGGTGTTTTAAAAACAATTATCGAACAAGGCCAAAAGGTGATTGAAGATAGAAGGGACTACCAAGCCTGGGCTAATTTAATGTGGTCAGGTACTTTGGCTCATAATGGTATTTGTGGTACAGGTAGAGAAGAAGATTGGTCAAGTCATGCACTTGAGCATGAATTAAGTGCTTTATATGATGTACCCCATGGAGCTGGTCTGGCTGTAGTGATACCTGCCTGGATGAGATATGTGGTTGATGTAAGTCCAGATAGGTTTCTGATGTTTGCCCAAAATGTCATGGAGGTAAATGGCGCTGGTAAGACTAAAGCTGAAATAATTACAACAGGAATAGATGAACTAGAAAGCTTTTTCCGAAGCATAAGCTTACCTACAAATTTCAGAGAACTAGGTGCTGATATGGCTGATATCGATATTTTAGTAGCTAAGCTGAATATAAATAGTGGTGGTCTTATAGGAAGATTTAAAAAGTTGGATATGACAGATGCCAGGAAGATTTATCTAATGTCATGTAAGTAGTTGTATTATTACAACTTAATTTGATACAATAAAACAGTAAATATAAAAGTAGATAAAGGAGGAAAAATAGAATATGAATAATCTAGAATTTGCATTTGCGATGGAAAGAGAAGGGGAGCAATATTATCTAAAACAAGCAGAGCTATATAAGGATAATGAAGGTTTAAGAAATGTCTGTATTTTAATGGCTAAGGATGAAAGAGTACATGCCAATATCATAGATGACTTATTACATAATGTTAGAAATAAACTTTCTGACAGAGACTTTTTAAGTGAGGTTAAAAGCATTTTTAAAGATGCTCCGGATGTGAATATAAAATCTGATTCTGTTAATAAGGAACTGGATTTTTATAAGGAAGCGCTATTAAAGGAGCAAGAAAGTATAAATTTATATAAAGAGTTAAAGGTAAAAGCTGAAACAGTTGAAGAAAAGGCTATTTTTGAGTTTTTAATCAGTCAAGAAGAGGACCACTGTCATTTGATCACTGAACTAATCAATTTTCTGGAAAAAAATGGGACTTTACCAGAAGCCTCTGAATATGGTTTTAGTTGCAATATAAAATAAAGAGCTCATTTGATTTAACAATAAAAAAAAGACACATGTTAATGTGTCTTTTTTTGTTATGAGTTGTATACTGGCGTGCCAGGAGGGATTCGAACCCCCGACCTACGGATTAGAAGTCCGTTGCTCTATCCAGCTGAGCTACTGGCACACTTTAAAAAAGCAACCAAATCAAGGTTAGCTTTTTTACAACCCTTATATTACCACAAAATCCAACTTAAAACAATATAAATTGTTTTAAAATTACTTAATATATGCTATAAAGTAACTATGGATAAAAATAAAAAAGCTTCAAACATAGCAGATAAGGGTAAAAACAAGATCAGCAAAACAATATTGGCACTAAGTTTCCTCTATGCCTTTTTTATATTGTTTGGCTTTAGCTTCATTATAAGCAATAGCTGGAACCTTATTTTAGGTGGTCCAGTAAACATTATACTATCAATATTTATTTATTCTTTTTTTGTTTTTATAAGCTATAAAGTTCTAGATTATTTATTTAAAAAAGTAAATAATGGAAGGTTATTCGAAGGTGATTTTCAAAGTAGATTCTCAATAATCAATAAAATGTTAGCGGCATTTGATAAACACCCATTTATCTTTAGTCTTATTTTCATGTTAATTGCCTGGTTGCCATATATCATAGCTTATTATCCGATATTGTTAAATCCAGACTCAAGTTATCAAATAAAGCAATTTTTTGGGGTAACTAATTTATATAATTTATTCTCTGAACTAATTGATAGCAATGTAATAATTACCAATCATCACCCTGTAATACATACATTATTGTTAGGCAGCACCCTTAAGTTAGGTCATTTTTTTGAAAATGATAATTTCGGCTTATTTATATATTCAGCCATACAAATTGCCATTCTCTCCACAGCATTAAGCTATAGTATAGTTTATCTGAAAAGAATAGGTGTCAGCTCAAAATATCGAGTAATCATATTATTGATATATAGCATTCTGCCAATATATCCTTTTTATGCAATGACAGGTGTTAAAGATGTGATATTTTCTGCCTTGATCGTGTTTTACATCATTATATTACACCAGATTCTCCTGGCAGAAAATAAGTTGGGAAAATGGAAGTATATTGGTATTTTTATCTTGATGATGATGATCATCTTATTTAGAAATAATGGCTTTCATGTGATTCTTCTTTCTTTTCCATGGTTGATTTTGGTTAATAAAAAGTTGAAAAAAGAACTATTGCTGATTTTAGTTTTAGTGATAGGTTTTTCCTTGTCCTATACCAAGGTCGTACTACCATATTTTAAAATCACTCCAAGCAGCATAAGAGAAAGCTTATCTATACCTTTTCAGCAAACTGCCAGGTATGTCAAATACTATGGTAATGAGGTTACCTTAAAAGAGCAGGGGATAATAGATATACTTCTGGATTATGAAACACTGGCAGATAGATATAAGCCTGAGATTTCTGATCCTGTAAAAAACTCATTTAATCGTTTTTATGAAGATGATGACTTGAAAAATTATTTCCAGGTTTGGCTGAAGCAATTTATCAAGCATCCAGGTGTCTATTTCGAAGCAACCATGAACAATACCTACGGCTATTTTTTCCCATTGAAAACTAATTGGTATATTTATCATAATTTTAATCCATCAATTACTGAAGATGGCTTTGAATATAGCTTTAATAATCTGGGTCTATTAAGGGATATACTCTATTATCCAACAGTAGTTTTGCCCTATATTCCTGTTCTGGGTCTTGCTGTAAATATTGGTTTTCATGTCTGGCTTCTGATATTTATGACTGGCTATATGGGATATCGTAAATATTATAAAGGTATCATAGTCCTTAGTCCAGCGTTGGTTTTGGTTTTGGTATGCATTGCTTCACCTGTAAATGCATACTATAGATATGCTTTGCCATTTATCTTTTCGATGCCTTTAATGTTCGGTTTATTTAGCCATATAGTAAAAAAGCAAGCTGAATCAAAATGATTCAGCTTGCTTTTTTACTGGAGCGGGTGATGGGAATCGAACCCACACAGCCAGCTTGGAAGGCTGGAATTCTACCATTGAACTACACCCGCATTACCAACGCAATATGTATTATATAACAAAAAAAGACATATGTAAAGGTTAAAACTAAAATATAAATAAAAATTGAAATATATAATGATTTATGCTATTATTAAAAAAGTTAAAAGGGAGTAGTTAAAACTGTAAAGCCAACATTCCCGATACCTAGTATCTGGTTTTACAACCTGAATTCAAGGTGACAAGACTTTTAGCGCTATAGCGCTGAAAGTCTATTTTTTATTAGGAGGAAACATGAAAAATTATTTGGAGAATATCGACAAACTATTAGAAAACCTAGGAGCAGACAAAGAAAAAGGCTTTAATGATGATCAAGTAATCGAATCCAGAAGTCTTTATGGTGAAAATTCTTTTTCTAAGGAAAAAGAAAAAAGCTTGTTTAAAAGAATTCTAGAAGCCTTATTTGAACCAATGATATTTATATTGATCATTGCTGCAGCAATAACTGTAGGTGTGAATATATTTAAAATAGTCAATGGTCAGCATGGGGAGTTTGTTGAATCTATTGGCATTTTGATTGCTATAGCTTTGTCTACGACTATTACAGTTTTCATGGAAGGCAGATCTAAGAAAGCCTTTGAAGCTCTTAATAAGATCAAAGAAAATATTGCAGTCAAAACCATAAGAAATGGAATAATAACCTTAGTGCCTCAAAAAGAGCTTGTTGTTGGAGACATAATCCAATTGGAAACTGGTGATAAAATTCCTGTAGATGCCAGATTGATTGAAAGTTTAGAGCTTCAAGTAGATGAAGCTTCACTTACAGGAGAGAGTCTGCCAGTTAATAAAGATGCTAAAAAAATAATCAAAAAAGAAGATACTCCTCTTGCTGAAAGATTTAATATGGTATATGGAGGAACATATATCACTGCAGGCAATGCCAGAGCTGTAATAACTGATGTAGGAGATAATACTGAATTTGGTAAAATTGCCGATGAGTTGAAAAAGCAGGATAAAACCTTGACACCATTACAGGAAAAGCTGGCAAAGCTAGGTAAAGCTATCAGCATTATAGGTATCAGCTTATCTGTTTTCATCCTAATAATACAAATAGTAAAACTTTTCTTGGCAAATAATATCAATTTTGAAAATGTTTCAGAAGCCTTTATCAGCAGTATAGTTCTGATAGTCGCTGCAGTGCCTGAAGGACTACCAACAATAGTAGCAGCTTCCTTAGCTATCAATATAATCAAAATGGCCAAAGAAAATGCTCTGGTAAAAAATCTGGTAGCCAGTGAAACAGTTGGCAGCACAAATATCATATGCTCAGATAAAACAGGAACCTTAACTGAAAACAAGATGACAGTCATAAAGGTATTTGAAGCTGGGAAATTTATTGATCCTAAACAAACCACTTCACCATATCTATTAAATAATTTTAGTATCAATACATCTGCACATTTAGAATATATTGAAAAGGATCAGATAAAGTTTATTGGTAGTCCTACTGAAGGAGCTTTGCTGATAGTTCATGATCAGGTTACCCAAGAATCCTATTTGGAAAGTAGAAAAAAAGCAGAAATAATTTATTCATATCCATTTGCTTCAGAAACAAAAAGCATGACTACTATTGTTGAGGAAAACAATAAAAAAATAGTTTATACCAAAGGTAGTACAGAAAAAATCTTGCATCTTTGCAATAAAATCTACATTGATGGTGGAGCAAAGGAACTTAAAGAACATATAAACTATGTTGAAGAACAAATTCACTATTTTGAAAGTCAAGGTATGAGATTGATTGGCTTCGCCCATAAAGAGCTAACAGAAGCATATAACTATAAAGAGGATAGAAAGCTAATTGAAGGAGAAATGATTTTTGATGGGTTTGTAGTAATCAAAGATCCAATCAGAAAAGAGGTCTATGAAGCAATAAACCACTGCAGGCAAGCAGGTATAAGTGTTAAAATGCTAACAGGCGACAATATTGTTACCGCAAGAGCCATAGCGGCGGAGCTCGGTATATTAGATGATAAATCCTTGGTTTTAAAGGCACAGGACATAGAAAAAATGACTGATCAGGAGCTAGAGGCTAAAATAGACGATATTAAGGTTATAGCCAGGAGCACACCTTTAACTAAGCTACGTGTAGTCAATATGTTAAAGGCCAGGGGCAATGTAGTTGCAGTAACAGGAGATGGTATCAATGATGCTCCAGCAATCAAAAGCGCTGATGTAGGAATTGCTATGGGTATTACTGGAACTGAAGTTTCCAAGGAAGCCAGTGATGTGGTGCTTTTAGATGACTCTTTTGCAACTATTGTTAAGGCTGTTAAATGGGGCAGAGGCATATATGAGAATTTCCAAAGATTTCTACAGTTTCAGCTAACTGTCAACCTTTCTTCAGTATTTGTTATTGTAACAACTATTTTAATTGGTTTTGCTGCACCCTTTAATGCGATACAAATATTATGGATAAACCTGATAATGGATGGACCTCCTGCTTTAACTCTTGGTTTAGAGCCTATCAGAAATGATTTAATGAAAAATGCTCCTACTAAAAGGCATGCTAATATAGTTACTAAAAAAATGCTAGGTAATATAATTATCAATGGAATATATATTTCCTTCATTATTTTATTGCAAAAAATCACTAACTTCCTAGGAGCTGGAGATAATGAAATGGCCACAGTAATATTCACATTATTTGTATTATTCCAGCTGGTAAATGCTTTTAATTCAAGAGAACTGGGAAATACAAGCGTGCTGAAGAATATAGTTAATAATAAGGTTATGCTGATTGTTTTTGCAGGTACATTTTTTCTGCAATTGTTGATTACTCAGTTTGGTGGTCCTGCATTTAATACAAATCCCCTATCATTGACAATGTGGCTGAAAATTTTATTAACAGCATTATCAGTATTATTAGTATCTGAACTAGTAAAATTAATCAGAAGGATAGCTGGTGCTATTATTAGAAAAATCAAAGATAATAAAATACCTGATACCGTAAAATAAAATTGTATGATAAATATTTATAGATTTTGAGAAAGGATAGAAAACTTGAAATATTTTATTGAAGTCTGGGGTTGTCAGATGAATGAACATGATGCTGAAACTCTAAGTGGAATAATTGAAGAAAGAGGATATAGTAAAGCAGAAAATTATTTGGATGCTGACCTTATCTTACTACATACCTGTTGCATCAGAGCTAAGGCTGAAGATAAAGTGATCGGCAGGATAGGTGTTCTCAGTAAACTTAAAAAGAAAAAGAAACACCTTATTATTGCTGTAGGAGGCTGTATGACTCAACAAGAGGATGTGGCCAGGTATATTGAAAAAAGATTCAAGGAAGTTGACATAATTTATGGGACCCATAATTTAAATGAATTTGCTTCTCTGTTAGAGTCTGCTAAAGCTGATCAAAAACAAATAAAGGCTGTTTCTGATAGTGAGGGCATGGATATCAGAGAATATGTTCCGATAAAAAGAAATGATAAGCTAAAGGCTTATGTTAATATTATCTATGGCTGTAATAATTTTTGTTCCTACTGTATCGTACCATATGTCAGAGGACGGGAAAAAAGCCGGGAGATAAAATATATTATTCAAGAGGTCAAGGAACTTCTTGACCAAGGTTTTAAGGATATAACACTTTTAGGACAAAATGTTAATTCTTATGGTAAGGACTTTAAAGATGGAACAAACTTTGCAAAACTACTCAAAGAACTTGATGTTCTAGGAGATTACAGACTTAGATTTATGTCTTCTCACCCAAGAGATTTTGATGAAGCCTTGATTGATGTTATTAAGGATTCTAAGAATGTCTGTCATCAGATACATCTACCTTTACAGTCAGGAAGCGATAAAATCATCAAGGAGATGAACAGAGGCTATACCAAAAAGCATTATCTTGATTTAACCGAATATATTTATAAGGTGTTACCTGAAGCAACGATTTCTACCGATATAATAGTAGGCTTTCCTGGAGAAACTGAAGAGGATTTTCAGGATACATTAGACGTTGTTGAAAAGGTAGGTTATGACCAAGCATATATGTTCCAATATTCAATAAGAGAAGGAACAAGAGCAGCTAAAATGACAGAACAAATACCTGAAGCTATTAAAAAGGAAAGATTTCAAAGGCTGCTAGAGCTTCAAAATAAAAAAAGTCTGGAAAGAAATAATAAGATGATAGGCAAGATTGTAGAAGTTTTAGTTGAAGGTTTTGGTGAAAGAAATAATCTTACTGGTCGAACAAGTGGCAATAAGGTAGTGAATTTTAAGGGAGATAAAAAATTAACAGGAAAGCTGGTATGGGTTGGAATAACTGATGCCAATACCTGGTCATTATTTGGAAAGGTTAAAGGAGAATAAGATGTCATTAACTCCAATGATGCGTCAATATTTAGAAATCAAAGAAAAATATGAGGATACCATTCTTTTTTACAGGCTAGGGGATTTTTATGAAATGTTTATGGAAGATGCTAAAACTGCATCTTCCATTTTAGAAATTGCTTTAACTGGAAGAGATGGAGGTTTAGCAGAAAGAATTCCTATGTGTGGGATACCATATCATGCCGCTAACTCATATATTAAAAAATTGATCGATAAAGGCTATAAAGTGGCTATTTGTGAACAGGTTGAAGACCCCAAGACTACCAAAGGTATTGTTAAAAGGGAAGTAATCCAGATCATAACTCCTGGAACAATGCTTGAAGAAGGTAGTCTTAAGGAGAAAGAAAACCTGTATATTGGCAGTATCATGGAAAATGATGATAGTATTTCTTTTGCCTATGCTGATCTTTCTACTGGAGAGTTCAAAGTATCATCTCAAAAAATATATGAAGATCAAAGCAGAATATATGAAGAAATTAAAAGATTGGAACTAAAAGAGCTAGTAGTATCAAATCAGGACGATAAAAATAAGTATCAAAGCCTGGTAGATTTCATTACCATATATCAAGGAGAAATAACAGCTATTGGAGATAAGGTAGAAATTGGCTTAACCATGGTAGAGTTAACCAGAACTTTTAATGCAGCCTTGCTATTATATAGTTATCTTGATTTTACAAAAAAAGGTAATCTTTCTTTTATTGATAGACTTGATTTTTATTCCTTGGATCAGCATATGGTTATGGATACTTGGACCAGAAAAAATCTGGAACTGACCAAAAGCCTTAGAAGTGGTGATGCTGGAAATTCACTTTTAGGGATCCTGGATAAAACCAAGACAGCTTTTGGTGGAAGATTGCTAAAGAAATGGCTGGAGGAACCATTGTTAAGTTTACCGGCTATAGAGGAAAGACTTAATATTGTAAATATTTTTTTTGATAAAATTATTCTTAATCAGGAAATAAGAGAAGCTTTAAAATATGTATATGATATTGAAAGAATATTAGGTCGACTGGATTATGGTAATAACAACCCGAAAGAAATGTTGGCATTAAAAAAATCCCTGATCAATATTATGAAAATAAAAAAAATAATGGTTGAAGAAAACCTCCTTGAGTTAGCTGAAATTGTAAATGGAATAAAAGATCAAAATGACTTGATTGATTTAATAGATAAGAGCATTAGTGATGATGCTCCATTTACCCTTAAAGAAGAAGGGGTGATCAAGGAAGGCTATAATGATGAAATAGATTATTTAAGACAACTTACCAAAGAAAGTAAAAATTTTATCAAGGATTTAGAGACTGCAGAAAGAGATAGACTAGGAGTAAAATCACTGAAGATTTCCTACAATAAAGTCTTTGGATATTATATTGAATTAACTAAAGCTAATGCTCATCTTGCACCACCAGAGTACATTAGAAAACAAACGCTAGCCTCAAGTGAGAGGTACATCAATCAGGAATTAAAGGAGTTAGAGTACAAGCTTTTAAACAGCAGGGATAAGCTAAGAGAATTAGAGTATGAAATGTTTTTAAGTATCAGACAAGCTGTTCTGGTTAAGAAAAATCAGCTTAAAGAAATTGCTTTTAATGTTGCCAGATTAGATGTATTAACAAGTTTTGCCTATGTAGCAAATCTAAATGATTATATTAGACCGGAAATTTGTGAGTCTCAAGTGTTTAAGCTTATAGACGGTAGACATCCAGTAGTAGAGAAGCTAATGTCAGAAGAGAGGTACATACCTAATGACTTTGATTTTCAACATAATAACCTGGCTATAATTACAGGGCCTAACATGGCTGGTAAGTCAACTTTTATCAGAATGGTAGCAATATTAACTATAATGGCTCAGTGTGGTTCCTTTGTTCCGGCTTCCAGCTTCAAGTTAGGTCTTGTAGACAGAGTATTTGCCAGAGTAGGCGCTAGTGATGATTTAAGCAGCGGCCAAAGTACCTTTATGGTAGAAATGAATGAAGTTGCTTCAATAATCAAAAATGGTAGTGAAAATAGCCTGATCATATTGGATGAAGTAGGTAGAGGAACTAGTACTCTTGATGGACTGTCAATTGCCTGGTCTGTCAGTGAATACCTTTTAAAGGTAACTAAAGGGAGAACAGTATTTGCCACCCATTACCATGAATTGATTGAACTAGAAAATGAATATAATAATATCATCAATTTATCAATGGCTGTTCAAGAATATCCTGATGAAGTAGTATTTTTAAGGAAAGTTGTATTAGGTGGTGGAGATAAAAGCTATGGCATACATGTTGCTAAAATGGCAGGACTTCCTGAAGAGATAATAGCCAGAGCTGAAGAGCTGATAGAGCATTTTGAAGGACAGGATATACAAGGTTATGTTCAAGAAGATAAGCAAATAGCATTTAATTTTATAGAAAAAAATAATAAGCTTAAGGATATTTTAAAAGAAATAAATCCTAACAATTTAACACCAATCAATGCTTTGGAATTGATCTATAAATTAAAAAAATTATCAGAGGAATAATCAATGAATAAAATAATAGTATTAGATGAAAATACAATCAATCAAATTGCAGCTGGAGAAGTAATTGAAAAGCCTGCTTCGGTAGTAAAAGAATTAGTAGAAAACAGTCTGGATGCAGGAGCAGGAAAAATCTCTATATTCATTGAAGGAGGAGGTTTAAAGAAAATCAAGGTAATCGACAATGGCAGAGGTCTTGACAATAGCCAGTTCGATAAAGTTTTCCAACGTTATGCAACTAGTAAACTAACAACGATAGATGATTTATATAGATTAACTACTATGGGCTTCAGAGGGGAAGCCTTAGCTAGTATTGCTTCAGTTAGTAAGGTGACCTTTACTTCTAGAACTGTAGGTAGTGATATTGGGTATACTGTAAGTATAGCAGGAGGAGAAACTATTGATAAAAAAGAAGTAGCCGTCAATCAAGGTACTACTGTAATAGTTGAGGAGTTATTCTACAACACACCTGTAAGACAAAAGTTCTTAAATAGCCAGTTTAAAGAGACTAAAGATGTAATTAGTATTGTGGAAAAACTTTTTTTATCACGTCCTGACATCAAAATGGAACTTTATGTTGATTCTGAATTGCTTTTTAAGTCAAAAGGCAACAATGAAATAAAAGAGCTTGCTAGTATAATATTTTCTTTAACCACAGCAAAGTCAATGCTATATCTTGAAGGTGAAGCACAAGGGATAAAGATAAAGGCACTGGTCGGAGGGATCCATCAATATAGAGGTAATAAAGAGCACATTGTCTTCTTTATCAACAACCGCTATGTGATACATAAAGGATTAAGTAAATACTTTATAGATGCCTACCAGAATCGTCTGCCAATCAATAGATATCCAATAGGCATCATTTATATAGATGCTCCACCATTTGCTCTTGAGGTAAATATACATCCAAGAAAAATTGAAGTTAAAATAGAAGATGAAAATATAGTTGGCGAATTATTAAAAAACCTGGTGATTGATAGGTTGAATTCAGAAAAAACAGAACAATTTCAACAAACAAAAGCTTTACAAGAACAAACCTTGATCAAAGAAAGCTTATCATTTGATTTTTCCCAGCAAGAAAATAATCAGCCTCAAGATACTTTGTTTAATGATGAGTATCCTTCTTCAAATATAAATAATCCTTTCCGTGATGTAGAAGTATTCGGTACTTTTAAAGATAGCTATGTTCTTGCCAGCCTGAAGGATGAGCTTTTTATTATAGATCAGCATGCAGCTCATGAAAGAATAAATTTTGAAAAAGTTCAGTTGGAATTTATTAATAGTGGTTTTAAAAGCCAGCTTCTGATGGAGGCTATTGTAGTTGATTTAAGTAAAAGAGATTATTTAAAGGTTAT
>JAKEGG010000051.1 GCA_022615965.1 Fusobacteriota bacterium | reverse complement strand
TCTGAAAGTGGCTTTGGTTTTAACTGGAGCAATCAACGATGGTGGCTGGAATCAAAGAGGCTATGAAGGACTATTGAGTGTTAAGGATAAATATCAGGCAGAAACTGCCTATAATGAAAACACCAACCTGCTCAATATAACCAGATCATCAGAACTTATTAGAAAGATGGCTTCAATATTATTATTGCTAATGGGTCTCAGTTTACAGATGCTGTTAAAGAAGTAGCTAAAGAGTATCCTGATATCAATTTTTTGATAACTAGCTCAGACAGAAATGCCAAGTTTGGCAATGGCTCAAATATTGCTGGGGTTTTAGCTGATGGAGTTGAACAAGGTTTCCTACAAGGTGTCACAGCAGTATATCTAGCTCAGGAATTAGGCAGTAAGAAGGTAGCTGGTATTGGTGGTACTGAAATACCAGCCTTTAAAACTATTATTGAAGGTTATGTAGCAGGTGCCAAATACATAAGCAAAGATATAGAAGTAGTAACAGCCTTTACTGGTAGCATTGAAGATTCTAACAAAATGAAAGAGCAAGCATTAACTTTCATTGACCAGGTTTCTTCAGTAATCATGTCTTATGCAAACCAAGCTTCAAAAGGTGGATATGAAGCAACTGCAGACAGAGGCAAACTATCAATTGGTGCTAGTGTAAGTGAGCAGTTATTCAATACTTATTCTAAAAACCTTTCTGCTTCAAGTAACGTCAACTTATCTAAAGGTATATTAGAGGTTGTGGGTTATATCAATGATGATAAATTTGAAGGTAAGGACTATATTTTTGGCATAGTCGTAACCTTTGTATTTAACAACAATGAACCAACAGTACAAAAAGTAAAAAGCAAAGTTGAAAAAATCATTACAGATATTAAGAATGGCAAATTAGATGTTCAAAAATCTATGATGACAGCAAGAAATAATTAATATCAAATTAAAAGTAAAAGCTCTCTACTCTAGAGTAGAGAGCTTTTGTTATTCAGCTACAAATAAATTTCTAAGTTTATCGATATAGGCTGTCTGAACATTGATTATCTCAATTAAGGTTATGCCTTCACTTTCATCCTTTTCCCTCTTATAAAGAGCGTACATGCCGATCGTCTCCTTTAAAGAAAATGCTTTAACATCGATATCAGCTATAAAATTATCAATATTCATAATATTACCTCCTGGTTTTTGATATATTTTTCTTTGGCTTTCACTTAATTATCACACTTATATATTAACATATAATCATAAAGGAACTAATCCTTTTGAAATAGATTTTTTTCATTTTGATCCTCAGAAAATAGGAAAGCAGCTATAGTTGTTGTTTTCCTATTTTTGTTGTATGTATACAATTCCTCTAGTATAATAGGTAATTAACAAGAAGAAGGCAGGTCGAAATAATGAAAATTTCCACAAAAGGCAGATATGCCATCAGACTAATGATTGATATTGGACTAAATGATAGTAATTATGTAAGGCTGAAAGATGCAGCTAAAAGACAAGAGATCTCCTTAAAATATCTGGAGCAAATCAGTGGTGCTCTGCAAAAAGCAGGTTTGCTGATCAGTTCCCGAGGTTCACAAGGGGGCTACAAGCTAGCCAGAAAGCCAGAGGATTATACCGTGCTGGATATTTTACAGGTAACTGAAGGCAACCTGGCTCCTATAAGCTGCCTGGAGGATGAGGTGAATACTTGTACACGATACTCTAAGTGTGCCACCATAGAAATGTGGGAGGGATTGGATAAGGTTATCAAAGAATACCTTAAAAGTATAAATTTAAGTGAGTTGATGGAAAAGGAAAAAAGTCATAAACCAGAAATGATCGATTATTTTATTTAAGGTGTTGACAGGCAAAATGATTAAGTATATTATTAAAACATAGTAAACATATAGGAAATATATGTTGGAGGTGTAAGATGAATATATTAACTACAGACTACGGAAATAACAGACGAATGAGTTGTTGTATTTATTAGAAATATTTGAATAGAAGTATATTAAGAAATTTGAGAAAAGAGGAAATAAATATGAACAACGATAAACAATTAAAATTTGAAACTTTACAACTACACGTAGGACAAGAGGAAGCTGACAGCGCAACTGATTCAAGATCAGTACCGATTTACCAGACTACCTCCTATGTTTTTAAAGATTGCCAACAGGCCACAAACAGATTCAATCTAAGTGAAGGTGGCAATATCTACACCAGACTAATGAACCCGACCAATGATGTCCTGGAAAAAAGAATAGCGGCCTTAGAAGGTGGAGTAGCAGCTTTAGCTGTAGCCTCAGGTTCAGCTGCAATCAGCTATGCCATCCAAAATATTGCTTTAGCTGGAGATCATGTAGTAGCAGATAAAAAGCTTTATGGGGGCACCTATAATCTGTTTTCCAATACGTTGCCAGACTTTGGCATCAATACAACTTTTGTAGATGCTGATAACCTAGTAGAAGTTGAAGCAGCTATCAAGGAAAACACTAAAGCCATATTTATAGAAACACTAGGAAATCCTAACTCAAGCATTGCTGATGTTGAAGCTATTGCTGATGTTGCCCATAGAAATGCTATTCCATTGATCGTAGATAATACCTTTGCAACCCCATACCTTTTCAGACCACTGGAGCATGGCGCTGATGTGGTGGTTCATTCAGCCACTAAGTTTATTGGAGGACATGGAACGACCTTAGGGGGAGTAATTATTGATGGAGGCACCTTTGATTGGGCGGCCAACGACAAATTCCCTGGATTGAGCAAGCCAAATCCAAGTTACCATGGAGTTGTCTTTACTGATGTTGTAGGTAATCTAGCCTATATCATCAAGATCAGAACAACCTTATTAAGAGACACAGGAGCGGCAATAAGTCCTTTTAACTCATTCTTGTTGTTACAAGGATTGGAAACTTTGTCATTAAGAGTAGAAAGACATGTAGAAAATGCTTTGAAGGTAGTTGAATATTTAAGCAGCCATCCATTGGTGGAAAAGGTCAATCATCCATCTCTGACTGAGGATCCATACAATGCTCTATACAATAAATATTTTCCTAAGGGAGCTGGTTCTATCTTTACCTTTGAAATTAAGGGTGGTGCAGAAGAAGCGACAAAATTTATTGATAGTCTGAATATTTTTTCCCTGCTAGCAAATGTTGCTGATCTTAAGTCTCTGGTAATACACCCTGCTACTACTACTCATTCCCAGCTATCTGCTGAAGAATTAATAGATAGTGGCATCAAGGAAAATACTATTAGATTGTCCATTGGTACAGAGCATATAGAAGATATCATCGATGATTTAAGTCAGGCCTTTAAGGCAGTTGAGGAAATTTAAAATGAAAGTATACAAGAATATTACAGAGCTGATTGGGGGAACCCCTCTTTTAGCAGCAGAAAGATTTAAGAAAGCTTATGATCTTGGTGGCAATATCCTGGCAAAGCTAGAATATTTTAATCCAGGAGGCAGCGTCAAGGATAGAATAGCTAAGGCTATGATCGAGGATGCTGAAGTTAAGGGTTTATTAAAAGAAGGCTCAGTGATCATTGAGCCAACAAGTGGTAATACTGGTATTGGCTTAGCCAGTGCAGGTGCCGCTAAGGGTTATAAGGTGATACTGGCTATGCCTGAAACCATGAGTGTGGAAAGAAGAGCCATTTTAAAGGCTTATGGAGCTGAATTAGTTTTAACAGAAGGTGCTAAGGGTATGAAGGGAGCTATTGCCAAAGCTTTAGAGCTGGCAGAGGAAATTCCAGGAGCCTTTATTCCTAGCCAGTTTGATAATGAGGCTAATCCAGATATTCATTTTAAGACTACTGGACCAGAAATCTGGGATGATACTGAAGGCCAGGTGGATATATTGGTAGCAGGTGTTGGTACTGGTGGAACTATTACTGGTGCAGGTAGATATCTTAAAAGTAAAAATCCAGATATCAAGGTAATAGCTGTTGAGCCATTGTCTTCTCCGGTTTTAAGTGGTGGTGATCCTGCTCCTCATAAGATACAGGGTATCGGAGCGGGCTTTGTACCTAAGGTTTTAGATACTGGTATCTATGATGAAATCATTAAGGCTGATAATCAGATCGCCTTTGATTATGCTAAAGCATTTGCTTTAAGAGAAGGTGTATTGGTTGGTATTTCTTGTGGCGCAGCTCTTTATGCTGCGGCTGAGGTAGCTAAGAGGCCAGAGAATAAGGGTAAGAATATTGTAGTTATTCTACCTGATACAGGTGAAAGATATTTGTCAACTCCTATTTTTTCATAAGAGTATATATTGGAAAGCAACCAGTATGGATGCTTTCCTCTATTATTTGACTTTGAGTACCTATAGTTATAGTATTAAATGCAGGGATATATTTATTATCCGAAAATTTGGAGGAAAAAATGAGTTTAAAAATTGGCAAATATATAATTGAACAGCCAATCGTTCAAGGGGGAATGGGTGTAGGGATCAGCTGGAATCAGCTGGCAGGTACTGTTTCCTCAGCAGGTTGTCTTGGAACGATCAGCAGTGTTGGCACAGGTTATTATGATAATTGTAAATATGCAGAATTGAAAAAAGACAGACCATTTGGTTCTGATAATACACATTCAAAAGAGGCTTTGAGGGAAATTTTCAGGAAAGCCAGAGAAATTTGTGGTGATGCGCCTTTAGCCTGTAATATACTTCATGTTATTACAGACTATAAGCGAGTGGTGCTGGATGCCGTTGAGGCTGGTGCCAACATTATTGTTACTGGTGCAGGTTTGCCAACGGATCTGGCTAAAATAGTTAAGGATTTCCAAGATGTGGCTATAGTGCCTATAGTTTCCAGTGGCAAGGCTTTAAAGGTTATTGCCAGATTCTGGCAAAGAGCTGGAAGACTACCTGATGCAGTTATTGTAGAAGGGCCATTAAGTGGTGGCCATCAAGGTGTAAAAAAAGAAGATCTTGATAAAGAGGAGCACAGCCTGGAAGTGATCTTAAAGGATGTTATCCAAGAGAGAGATAAGTGGGGAGATATGCCGGTTATTGCAGCAGGTGGTATTTGGTCCAGGGAGGATATCGATCGTATCATGAGTCTTGGTGCTGATGGAGTCCAGCTAGGAACCAGGTTTGCCTTAACCTATGAAAGTGATGCAGACCAGGGTTTTAAGGAAGTTTTATTAGCAGCAGGTAAAGATGATGTCAAAATCATCCCATCTCCTGTGGGTTACCCTGCCAGGGGAGTGGAAACAGAATTGATACGTAAACTGCAACCAAGAAAAACCCCTTGTATCAGCAATTGTATCGTCCCTTGTAATCATGGTGAAGGAGCATCTAAGGCAGGCTACTGTATTGCTGATAGCCTTGGTGACAGCTATAGAGGCAAAAAGGATACAGGGTTGTTTTTCTGTGGAGCCAATGTCTACAAAGGGGATAAATTGATGCATGTAAAAGATCTGATAAATGAACTAACAGAAAAATAGTTTGCATTTATTTGATTTATGTGTTATAGTTTTAGAGGACTTAAATTTAGTGGTAAACAATAAAAAAACTGATATATTTATAAAAGTAACAAAGAATTTTATTGGTGATTATTGCGAGAGGTTTAAGAAATAAAATTTGGAGGTACTTATTATGAATGGTACAGTAAAATGGTTTAACAACGAAAAAGGATTTGGATTTATTCAAGGAGAAGATGGACAAGATGTATTTGCACATTATTCAGAAATCAAATCTGAAGGCTTTAAGTCTTTAACTGAAGGCCAAGAAGTTACTTATGACGTTGTAAAAGGTCAAAAAGGCTTACAAGCTGAAAGTATTGTTATCGTTAGATAATTAAACTATTAAACCCTCAGGGATCTCCCTGAGGGTTTTTTTTATTCCAGATCAGCTTTTTTGTTATAAAAGGTAAAAATCAGCCAGCCGGCTAAGGCTATCAGTACAATGATGATCATAGGTATATTGACAAATCTCACAGTAATTAAATGGGCAAGAAAGCCAGGTATAGATTGACCTAGGGATTTTAAGCCTTGATTTAACCCTGATTATTTTTTAAATTTCCATCTCTCTCCTGTTATAGAAGTAAAATGACAAGGCAACAGGGATAATTATTGCTATTATACCTAAGAAAATGAAAATCGATGGCAAATCAAGTATACCTAATAAAAGCTTAGGATCAAACCAGCTAAATGGAGAAAAATACTTTAGAAAATCAACCTTTTCAAAAAGCTCAGCAAAGATATTTAAAAATAAGGTTAGAAAGAGGATCAGAGAAGCAAGAGATGCGGCAAATCTTACTCTTTTTATTACTATTGAGATGAAAAGACCTGAAGCCATAAAAATCAGCTCAATCATCAGATAACCGGCTACCAGCTGACTGATTTCCTTAAAGTACAAAGTAGAAGGATCGCTATAGCTGCCAACAATAAACTGAGCAGAGAAAAATACCACGATAGTCATCATAGCTATGATAAGCAATGCGGCAATCAGTTTCATAGCTACCAGCTTGCTCCTGGTAACAGGCTTAACCAACAGAAATTCAGTGGTTTTATCTCTTTCTTCCTTGGCCAGGATAGAGGCCCCTAACATACTGCCGTGAATAGCTCCTAAAAACATGATATAAAGGAAGGAAGCTCCAAAAAAGCCAATAGGCAACAGAAGGTCAAAATAGCCTCCTCCTATCATTACCTGTAAGGCCTTAGGCATTGATTCGATCAGCTTGATGAAATCAGCACCAGTGCCAGATATTGCATCGTATTTCACCATAGACATCATGATAAGGAGAGCTATACTAATAGACCAGATGATAATAGATTTAAGATGGATCCTTAATTCATGTAAAATAATATTCATAACAACCTCCTATACACTCTCTATATCGCGTTTTTGATAGATGATAAAACTGGTGATCAATAATACCAGGATCAGGATCAAGGCGAAAATCAAATATACCGCTTCAAAGCTTTGGTTAGCTAAAATATAGTTATAGTCATAATACTTAAAGGGGGAGAGATAGCGTAGTTTATCATCATCGGCATTAACAGCAAATGCTCCGATGGCAAAAAGACCAAAAACCAAGGCCAGACTGACAGGCATTATGGTTCTCATTCTCTTGATAAAGATACCAATAAAAAAGCCTAAAGCAATAAAGACCAGCTGAATGATCAAAAGTGTGGAATTAAGAAGAAAGAAAGTCTTCAGATCAAAGGGTTTATCCACCATAAGCATAAGTGTTAATAAAGAGCTAATATTATAGACAATATTAGTAAGTAGTACCAAGGTTAAGATAGAGGCCAGCTTAGCGGTAAGTATTTTCATTCTGGAAACAGGTTTAACTAACAGGAATTCTGCAGTTTTTTCTCTTTCTTCCTTGGAAACACTGTTTAAGCCTAAGTTGGCACTTTGAACAGCTCCAATCAGGACTATATACACTAAGATAAAGGAGTAGTAGCCTAGCAAGGTAGTGAGATTTTCAAAGGCCACTCCTAAAGCTTTTTGTAAGGCTTCTGGATAGTTTTTCAGCATATCCATAAAGTTACCTATATCATTGGCAAAGGATGGATAGAAGGTCATATAGAATACCAGAAAAACCAGCATCCCTATCATAAAGAGAATAGTCGATCTGGCATTGGCTTTAAGTTCATACTTATAAATATTCATCTTAATTCTCCCTGCTGTAATAGTGCATAAATACTTCTTCCAAATCTGGATCAGAAATCCATAGCTCTTTGATATCAAGAGGTGCCAGTTTGGAAATCAACGCATTGATATTGCCTTTGTACAAGAAGTCAACACTGCCATTTTCCACAATGATATTTTTAGTATCATGAATATTGAAATAGCCTGCTTCAACCTGAGAGTCAGTCAGTAATTTGACCTTTTTATAGGTATTTTCCTTGATATTGCTCATTTCCTCTAGCTTGATCAAACGTCCCTCTTTAACGATTCCGATCCTGGTACAAAGCTTTTGTACCTCATTTAGGATATGAGAAGAAAATAGAATAGTCGCTCCATTTTTATTCTCTTCCCTTATTAAATCGAAAAACCTTTGTTGCATCAGAGGATCAAGACCGCTGGTTGGTTCATCTAAAATAATCAGCTGAGGACTGTGCTGAAGTCCCTGGACTATGCCTACCTTCTTCTTATTACCTAAGGAAAGGTCTCTGATTCTTTTATGAGTATCTAGCTCCATTATTTCAATCAGCTCATTCATTCTTTTTGAAGAGTCCTTCTTATAGAAGCTGGCTGAATATTTTAACAGATCCTTGACCCTCATATTGTCGTAATAGAAAATCTCAGAAGGTATATAACCAATGTTCTGGGCTATGACAGCTTGGTTTTTTGTGGTATCAAGACCGAAGATCCTGCTTTCACCGCTGGTTGGATGGATCAGGTTGAGGATAGTTCTGATGGTTGTTGATTTACCTGCACCATTTGGCCCGATAAAGCCAAAAATCTCACCCTCTTCAATATTAAATGACACATCAATGATACCTCTGGCTTTGCCATAGTACTTGGTCAGGTTATTAAGCTCAACAGTATTTTTTGCCATGGATATTCCTTCTTTCTTTTGTTTTTCTTCTCTAATTATATACCTCATTATGTAGCATTTAAATAGTAATTAGCCTATGTTTATTGACAAAAATATAAATATACTATAGTATTTAAGGTAGATAAGAAAAGGTGGTTTTTAAATGCTTGATATTAAAAAAATC
This sequence comes from Fusobacteriota bacterium, assembly GCA_022615965.1. Lineage (GTDB taxonomy): Bacteria > Bacillota > TC1 > TC1 > TC1 > WTXA01. Next base: position 5,519 of record JAKEGG010000051.1, on the reverse strand, counting down.
ACAACTGAATACTTTTATTACTTTTTTAGCCCAAGCTATTTTAATTGGGTTTTTTGTGCTGGAAGTAAATAAAAGTAGAGTCTTATTGAGAAAAAAATAAAGTGATAATGAGAAGGCTCAAAATGCCTTCTCTTTTTAATTTAAGGAGGAATTATTTTGGTAATCGTATTTAAACCTGGAGCTCCAGAACAAGAGCTGGAAAAAATGAAAAAACAATTAGAAAGCAAAGGAATTAGTGTTAGTGTTACTGTAGGTGAAAATCAAACTATCTTTGGTTTGATTGGAGACACCAGATCTCTAAGCGCAGGACAGATCGAATTAAATAATGTAGTAGAAAGAGTAATGAGGATCCAGGAGCCCTACAAAAAGGCCAATAGATCCTTCCGCCCTGAAGATACTGTAGTTGAAGTAAGAGGTCAGAAAATCGGCGGAGGTCATTTTGGAGTAATTGCCGGACCTTGTGCCATTGAAAGTGAAGAGCAGTTTTTAACTATTGCCAAAGCAGTAAAGGCTTCCGGAGCCAACTTCCTAAGAGGAGGAGCTTTTAAGCCAAGAACATCACCTTACAGCTTCCAGGGCTTAGGTAAAGCCGGTATCGATATCATGAAAATAGCCAGAGAAGAAACTGGACTACCTATCATAACTGAAATGATGGCTCCTAAGCATATCGAGGACTTTGCTGAGGATGTGGATATTATCCAGATTGGAGCCAGAAACATGCAAAATTTCGACTTGTTAAAAGAAGCTGGAAAGGTTAAAACTCCAGTGCTTTTAAAGAGAGGTCTGGCTGCAACCTATGAAGAATTTTTAATGGCAGCTGAATACATCATGTCTGAAGGCAATGATAATGTTATTCTTTGTGAAAGAGGTATTAGAACCTTTGAAACCTGGACCAGAAACACTTTGGATATCAGTGCTGTTCCAGTGATCCAGAGAAAAAGCCATTTACCTATAGTAGTAGACCCAAGCCATGCTGGAGGTATCTACTGGTTGGTAGAGCCTTTGACCAAGGCTGCTGTTGCTATTGGTGCTGATGGTATCACAGTTGAGGTGCATCATAGACCTGAAGAGGCAGCTAGTGATGGTCAACAATCCCTGATACCTGAAAGCTTTGATAAAATGATGAAAAATGTCATGATTTTAAGAAAAGCAGTAATGGAGATGAGTAAGTAGTGAAAGTAGGAATAGTTGGACTAGGACTTATAGGAGCCTCGATCGCCTTAAGCTTAAAGGATAAGGTGGATTTGGTTGTGGGTCTGGACAATGATCTGGAGGTTCTAAGGATCGCCAAGGAAAGAAAAATAATAGCTTATGGAGGAACAGACTGCCAGTCTGTTCCTTCTGATGTTGATATTGTCATCCTGGCCCTCTATCCTAAAGCTATCATCAAGTTTATTCAAGATAACAAAAAATACTGGAACAAGAATCAGCTAATAATAGATGTAGCTGGTTTGAAAAATGAAATTGTTACGACTATCCAAAAGGAGCTCCCTGGAGTAGAGTTTTTAGGAACTCATCCTATGGCAGGAAGAGAAATAAGTGGTATCAAAGGTGCCAGAGAAGAGCTTTTTTTAGGTAGCAACTTCATAATTACTCCTACTGAAAAAAATACTCAAGAGAGTATCGCCAAGGTCAAGGAGCTTGCCTTGCTGTTGGGGGTCAAAAATATCTATGAAATGACACCAGTCCAACATGACCAGCTCATTGCCTACACCAGCCACCTCCCTCATTTAATGGCTTTAGCTTTAGTAAGTGCTTACGAAGAGGGTAGTGAACAGATCGTTGGTCGAAGCTTTTTAGATGCTGTCAGAGTAGCTGATATCAATGAAAACCTTTGGACCGAATTGTTTTTAGCTAATAAAAAATATGTTGTCACAGAGCTTGATAAGCTGATAGCTGAATTAGTTGATTTTAAAAAGCTGATAGCAGAAGATAATGTGCTGGAATTAACTGAAAAAATCAGGGAAATAAAGATTATCAAAGAGAGGATCAAGCAATGATATTAGAGGTAAAACTAGGAGCTAGAAGCTATTCTATAGTAATTGAAAAAGGTAGCTTGAAAAAGGCTGGGGAAATCATAGTGCCAATGCTCAAAGGGGACAAGATAGCTGTTTTAACTGATGAAAATGTAGATAGATATTATGGTGATCAGGTTCTGGAGGCTATTAAAGCACAAGGTGTTGAAGCATTTAAGATAGTGATGAAAGCTGGCGAGGATCAGAAAAATATCAATACGGCCTTAATGGTATATGAAGAGTTGCTGAAGCAGGAATTTAGCCGTAAGGATCTATTAGTGACCTTAGGTGGTGGTGTAGTTGGCGACTTAGGCGGTTATTGTGCCAGTACCTATTTAAGAGGAGTGGATTTTTATCAGATACCAACTAGTCTTCTGGCTCAAATTGACAGTAGTGTTGGAGGTAAGGTGGCCATCGACCTGCCTTATGGCAAGAATTTGGTTGGGGCTTTTTACCAGCCTAAAGGTGTGTTGATCGATGAAGAGACATTGTGGACTCTTGAGGAAAAATATTTTATTGATGGAATGGCTGAGGCTATCAAGTACGGGGCTATTTTTTCTGAAGAGTTTTTTAGTTATTTAGAGTCGGAAAAATTTACTTTTAGTGATGTCAAGGCTGGAAAATCTATGGCCAAGATCATATATGAATGTTGTAATTTTAAGAGAATAGTAGTCGAAGAGGATGAGAAGGAGCAAGGCAGGAGAGCTTTATTAAACTTCGGTCATACTGTGGGCCATGCTATTGAGAAGGTTCAGGCCTATAAGGGCTATAGCCACGGTGAGGCTGTAGCAATTGGTATGATGGTGATTGCCAAGGCTGGAGAAAGCTTAGGTATCACAAAAGCTGGAACAGCTAAAAGATTAGAGGATTTAATAAAGAATACAGGATTGCCCTATGGCTTTCCTAAGGAGCTCTTCGAGGAAGTAGTGGCTGGAGTTAGTCTGGATAAAAAAGCTCAGGGACAAAACATCAGCCTGATTTTCCTTAAGGCTATTGGAGATGGTATAATTGTTAAGGAAAGTAAAGCTTTGCTTGGAAATATTATAGGAAAAGGAATATAGATATGAAAGAAATCAGAATCAAGCCCTTACAGCTAGGTGGCAGTGTGGTGATACCACCTTCTAAAAGTCTGGCCCATAGATATATTATTGGTGGAGCATTATGTGAAGGGGAAGCTGTAGTTTCTAATTTACAGAGGTCTAAGGATATTGAGGCGACCATAGAAGTGATGTCTAACCTAGGAGTAGATTTTTCTTTGATGGCAGATGAGGAAGGCAGACTGACTTACAGGATAAAGGGTCATGGAGGAGCTTTTCAATTGACCAACAGTGATTTCCAATGCAATGAATCTGGTTCGACTTTAAGATTTCTGATACCTATTCTTCTGCTTATAACTGAAGAAGTAGTAGTGAGGGGTCAAGGAAAGCTGGTGGAAAGGCCTCTTGATGTTTATTATGATATATTGAAGGAACAAGGGATCGAGTATAAAAATGCTAAGGGCCATCTACCTCTGGTGTTGTCTTATGGTAGAAGAAAGCTATCTTCTGGTGTGTTTAAGGTTAGAGGGGATATCAGTTCCCAATTTATTACTGGTCTTTTATATGCTCTACCTTTTTTAGAGGGAGATAGTAGAATAGAGATGACTACTAACCTGGAGTCAAGGCCATATGTGGATCTGACTATCAAGGCCTTAAAGGATTTTGGTATCAAGATCATCAATAATGATTACCAGTCCTTTGAAATTCCAGGAAAACAAAAATATCTAGGTGGCAGCTATAAGGTGGAGGGTGATTTTTCTCAGGTAGCTTTTTTTGCAGTTGCGGGTTTGATTGGCAGCAAGCCTATCAAGGTAACAGGCTTGAATAAAAATTCTTTACAAGGTGATAAAGCTATTATAGATATTATTAAAAAAATGCAAGGTCAGGTCGAAGAGCTTGAAGATGGCTATATCTTCTATCCTTCAAAAACACAAGGCATCACGATAGATATCAAGGAATGTCCTGATCTGGTACCAGCTTTGACAGTGCTGGCTGCCTTATCTGAAGGTGAAACCAGAATAATCAATGGCGAGAGGCTTAAGATCAAGGAGTCCAACAGGCTGGAGTCAACCTCTAAAGAGCTGATCAAGCTAGGGGCTGATATAGAAATACTGGAGGATAGTCTTTTGATCAGAGGGGTCGAAGGTTTTAATGGAGGCTTGGTTGATAGCTGGAATGATCATAGGGTGGCTATGAGTCTTGGGGTAGCTAGTCAAAGAGCTAGTGGTGATTTGATTTTAACTGGAGCAGATAGTGTAGCTAAATCCTATCCAGGATTTTGGGATGATTTTAAGAAGCTAGGAGGAGTGTTCAGTGAATAGCGTCTATGTAGGGAACATTACTATAACAATTTTTGGCGAGTCTCATGGAGAGGCAATTGGTGCGGTGATAGATGGCTTGCCTCCAGGTTTGAAGCTGGACCTGGATAGCATTAATAAAGAAATGGATCGTAGAAAGCCTGGGAGCAGCAAGCTTACTACCATGCGTAGGGAAAGTGATCAGGTGAGTATAGTTAGTGGCTTGTTTGAAGGCTATACTACTGGTGCTCCTTTGTGTGGGTTGATATATACTGAGGATAAAAAAAGTAAGGACTATAGCGAGCTTAAGGTCAAAATGAGACCTGGGCATAGTGATTATCCAGGTAATGTTCATTATAGAGGCTTTAACGATTATCGAGGAGGAGGGCATTTTTCTGGCAGACTTACTGCTCCTTTAGTATTCGCTGGTGCAGTGGCTAAGGAATATTTAAAACAGGAGGGGGTTGTAATTGGCTCTCATCTGAAAAAAATATATAATGTTGAGGATAAAGATTTTGGTTCATTTGGGTCAGAAGAGCTGATCAGGTTGTCTGAGATGAGCATACCTGTAATTGACCCTGAGGTAGGAGCTAAAATGGAGGCAGTTATTCTTGAAGCAAAGCATGATGAGGATTCTGTAGGTGGTGAGATCGAGTGTATGGCCTTAGGAGTAAGAGTTGGAATAGGCTCTCCTTTGTTCAACAGCCTGGAAAGCAGGATATCCTCCTTGATGTTTTCGGTTCCTGGTGTTAAAGGTATCAGCTTTGGAAGAGGCTTTGGCTTTGTTGATTTAAAAGGCTCTGAGGCTAATGATCCTTACTATATGGCTGGTGAAGAGGTTAAGGTAAGAAGCAACAATAATGGGGGGATCATCGGTGGCATTAGTGTTGGGGCTCCAATAGTCTTTAAGGTAGCTATGAAACCTACACCTTCTATCAGTAAAAAACAGGAAACAATCAACCTGGAGACTAAAACCAATACAGAGCTGGAAATCACAGGCAGGCATGATCCTTGTATAGCAATAAGAGGTGTTCCTGTAGTTGAGGCAGCACTGGCTATTGCCTTATTTGATGCTTATCTGGAGGATAAAAAATGGAATTAGATAGACTAAGGGAAGAAATCGATTGTATAGACAAGGATCTGGTCAAGCTGATAGAAAGAAGATTGGC
>JAKEGG010000050.1 GCA_022615965.1 Fusobacteriota bacterium | reverse complement strand
AGTGGATAAATAACAAAATAAATTATGAATAATTAAAGCGGATTTTATGGTCTGCTTTTTAATTTTTAACAGATGAAGGTTTGGAATATATGAAAAAATATTTAGAAATATGGATAGGCTACACTTAATTGGACAAGTTTTTTAAGGTCATGTAAAATAAATTCATAAACAAAGGAGAAAAGCCATGACCACAATAAATAAAGGATAAGCTAAATTATATAGAAGGAGGATCATAATGAGCAAATACATCATACCAATATTAATTGGAGCAATAACAGGTTCCATTTTAGGCTACCTGATACTCTATAAAATAATAGGCTGCACTACAGGCAGCTGTCCGATCAGAAGCAACCCCTATATAGCAACATTGATTGGAGCAATAATGGGAATACTAATAGCAATAATAGTAGTACCAACAACGAAGACAGAAATAAATAAAGATAACCCCCAAACTCCAACAATACAATACAAAAAAATCACACCCAAAGAAGCCAAGGAAATAATCGATAATAATCAAGAGGTGATTATTGTCGATGTTCGCACAGAAGCTGAATACTTAGAGGGACACATACCTGAGGCTATCCTGATACCTAATGAAACGATAACCAACAAGAAACCAGAACTGCTACCAGAATTAGATGCTCTAATATTAGTTTATTGTCGCTCTGGTAACCGTAGCGCTCAGGCTGCAAAAAAACTGATAGCTATTGGATATACTAATGTATATGATTTTGGGGGTATTGCAGATTGGCCTTATGAAATAGTTGTGGATAAATAAATGCATGTTACCCAAAAAATACTAAAAATCATCTTCCCTAAGCCAGAAATCAAAGGGCAGGAAAACCTGGAAAAAACCAATACACGATCCTGGCAGCCAACTATCTAGGCATCTTTGGACCAATCTGGCTGTTGCTTTGGGCAGACCTGGAACTAAGACCATGGATCACAGCAGAAATAATGGAAAAAGCCACCTGTAAAAAATACCTGCAAAAACACTTTTTCCAAAACAAGCAAACTGATAGCCACCATTATCGCCCCAATTTTCCTAAGGATAGTCAAAAAAATAAAAGGCATACCAGTCTACCATGGAACCAAAGGTATCAAACAAACCTTAGCTTTAAACCAGAAGTCATTACAAGCAGGCAGCACGCTCCTTATCTTTCCGGAAATCGACCCAACTGGAGATACCTATCAGCTAAGAGCCCTTCAAGGAGGCTTTATCAGAATAGCTTTGAAAACCTACCGCAATGAAGGAAAAACAGTAATCTTCTACCCGGTAGGCATAAGTAAAAAAACAAAAGAATCATCATAGATAAAGGCATAGAATACAATTGCCAAAAGCCATACCCAGAAGAAAAAGAAAAAATCATCAGCTATCTAACGGAAATGATCAGCAAAAATACCGATCAGAGAACATAGGAAGGCTGGAAAGGTTGAGAAAATGAGCAAAAAGAAAATCATTACCATCGCTATCATTAGCATCATAACAACAATCATTATAGCTATAACCATACTAGCAATTTGGTCCAATAATCAAAAAAATCAAATAACTAGCTATCAACCACCAAGAGGAACCAGCTCTGAACCAATCAAGACCTCCCCAACAACTGGCTTACCCTCTGAACAAGCATACCAGCCAGTTATGGTAGTCATAGAAAACTCACCAGATGCCAGACCACAACAAGGTCTACAAATAGCAGATGTAGTTTATGAAGTGCCAGTAGAAGGAGATATTACCAGATTTGTTAGTGTGTATCAAGATAACGTACCAACAGAAGTAATGCCTGTAAGAAGTGGCAGAGAGCCTTTTCTTTACATTCAAAGAGAATGGGATGCTATCTTCATGCATTATGGTGGCTCAGGCTCAGGTTATGAAGATGCAGACGATTACACCTTCTATGGAAACAGCCTTTATAATCAAATAAAGATAGATCTGGATGGAATAAGTAATAACCCAGGTGGCATATACCAAAGAGTAAGCACGATTCCAGCACCCCATAATGTACAAGCCAACCCACAAGCAGCCCAAAAGCTCTATGATTATCAACCCATTCCTTTGGGGTGGAAATTTGATCCAACGATCTATTATCCAGGAAGTAGTACGGTAACTACAATCAACCTGCCTTACACAGGAATCAATGAGGACTTTGTCACCTACCAATATGATATCAATGAAGGAGTATACCTGAGATCGATGAATGGAGAAACTTTTTTAGATGCTGAAACCAAGACACAAATCAAGATCAAAAACCTGATAGTCCAACATACCAATTACTCCATCAAAGGAGGAACCTATAAGGACTGGGAAATGATAGGCAATGGAACAGCAGACTTCTATATTGGAGGTATGCATGTAACAGGCAGCTGGTCCAAGGAATCAGCTACAACACCAACTATATACAAAGATGCCCAAGGCAACCAGATAGTCTTAAAACCAGGTAATACCTGGATACATATCCATCCATAAATAGAGGTGAAAATCATGAAAACTATTATTATCATGGGAGCAGCAGGCAGAGACTTCCATAACTTTAATGTCTGCTATAGAAATAATCCTGAATACAAAGTAGTAGCCTTTACATCCAGTCAGATACCAGGATAAGACTTATCCCACCAGTATATAATAGTTTAAAAACCAAACATACCAGAGATCTATCAACTGCTTTTTTAGTAATAATATTTCTACAAGCAGGTTTTCTGATCTTATATGGGATCACTAAACCTGACATGCTTATACTTTGGGGGAATATTGTAGCCTTTATCTGTACCATCATTTTGATCATTCTAAAAATAATCTATACTCCCAAAGAAAAATAAGCAGATAGAAGCATTATTAGTATTACCTATATTGTAAGAAATATGCCAATATGATAAAATGCACTGAGATGAGTATCTCGACAAACGTAAATAACATAATTTTATTTATTTGAAAAGATTCATGGATCTAATTTAATGAATCAAGAAGCAAAAAAAATAATTGATTTACTAATCAATAATGCCCAAATCGTAACAGTCAACAATGGACTAATACTCAACAACAGCTCAATTGCTATTTCAGGCAATAAAATTGTCGACCTGGGAGACAGCATAGAGCTTGGGGCAAAATATCACAGGATGCTAAAAGAATAATCGATCTACAGACAAGGTGATCTTTCCAGGCTTTATCAATAACCACAACCATCTGTTTCAACCTTAGTTTATTCTTCTTCAGCCAGCAATATTGAAACTGTGATCATTGATGGTGAAATAGTGATGGAAGATAGCAAGATCCTAGGTATCGATGAGAAAGATTTTTATAGAAAGACTCAAAAAATGTCTGTTGAGCTAATTAAGGAAGTTTATAAATAAAGTCAAAAATCTATAAATTAAAAGGTCGGACATAAAAAATGCCTGACCTTTTTTGATTATTTAAAGAATTTTAATATAGCATTACATAGAATGTGAATAGCTGATTCCAGCCCCTTCCCTATTAGTCTGATTATTCTTAGCTTGAAGATAGCTGTAGGCTCCAAAAATTATTTTTAATATAATTACTGTAATAGCAAAAACAGTTATGATGATCATGTACTTATTTTTCATAATATCCCCCGGAAAGAATCTAAGTAATTGATAAATTTTATACTTTTCAACTAAAATATTATGTTTTAATTATAATATATATAAAGCACATGTAAAGTCTAAAAATCAAATAATGATAAAAAAATCATACAATGAAAAAAACATATAATGAAATAAAAAGAAATAATACTGATAGAACACAAAAAAATTTCAGGACCTGAAACAGACCCTGAAATTATAGAATTTAATAAGTATAGTTGTAGTTTGAGTTAAAAGCACCACTAAGCCATAGAATAAGCAAAATACCTGTTAGAATAATAGCTACAATGCTAAAAACAATACCTAGTATAGAAAAAACACGTGATTTAGTATCAGTATTTTTTACTAAGCTGATAATACCAAAAATAATACTTGGTAGTGGTAGAATAAAACCACCACAGCAACAAAATAGTAAAATACTAAAGCCACCTAAAATAAAGCTGACTAGTCCAAAATGTTTCATTAATGAATCCTCCTTAAATTAAACTTGAAAAGTTTCGAACAATAAAATTCCTATAAAGGAAAATATAAGCAAAACAAGATATAGTATTAACCCAAGACCACCAAAAACAATACCTAAAATGGCAAATGTTTTATCTAGACCAACAGGCTTTTTTGTTAAAGCGAATATACCTAATATAATTCCGAAAAAACAGGAAACAGGGCCAAGGATAAAGCAAGATAATAAGAAACCAGCAAGTCCTAAAATAAAGCTGCTAAGTGAATAATTATACATTACAAATCTCCTGACACGTATTCATATTTTAAGTATAAAATAATCAAATATCAAATACAAGACTAAAAACTGTTTGCTATAAAAACAAGAAAAAAGCTATAATCAAATACAAAGAAAAAAATTAAGGAAGAAAATAAGATGCAGAATCAAAAAAAAGGACTAATATACTCAATAACTGCTTTTTTGATCTGGGGCCTGCTGCCAGTTTACTGGAAGCTTTTAGCCTCAGTCAATGCCATAGAAATACTTGCCAACAGAATAATCTGGGCACTGGTTATCTTGATATTGATACTTATCTGGAATAAAAAATGGCCAGAATTAAAAACCTGTCTGAAGAATAAAAAAGAGCTGTTACTCCTGTTGATATCATCGATAATGATAGGTTTGAATTGGGGGATATATATCTATGCAGTAGTCTCAGGAAAAATACTGGAGACCAGTCTGGGCTATTATATCAATCCCTTGTTAGCAGTCATTATAGGAGTAATATTTTATAAAGAAAAGCTGAATAACCTAACTAAGGCAGCCTTAGGAATTGCCACAATAGGAGTATTGGTAAAAGCCCTTCAGTTTGGACAAATACCATGGCTATCATTAGCTCTGGCAATGACCTTCGCCTTGTATGGAGGAATCAAAAAATCAGTTAAGGCAGAATCAAGCCTTGGTCTGACCATAGAAACTGCCATGTTGGCTCCCTTAGCCTCGGCTTATATAATCTATAGACAAAGCATTGGCCTTGGCGCTTATGTTACAGAAAATATCTGGATCATCCTTCTGCTTATTGGAGGAGGCTTAGCTACCATGTTCCCTTTGCTTCTTTTCTCTAGCGCAGCTAAAAAAGTGCCGATGTCAACCTTAGGCTTTACTCAATATATTTCACCAACAATAGGCCTGTTTCTAGGTATATTCATCTATCATGAACAATTTACTACGGGAGACCTGATCAGCTTTGCACTAGTTTGGTTGGCTTTGGCTATCTACAGCTATGCAATAAGCTCTAAAAAATCTTTATCAAAAAATAAATAGCCATAGCTATTTCTACTAAGATCTTAAATATTGTTCCTCCAAGAAGACCAACCAGGCTGCCTAAACCAGAAATAAAGGAATCCTTTACCTCCTTGCCGATAAATAACTCAACCAAAAAAGCACCTAAAAGGGGACCAAGAATAATTCCTATAGGTCCAAGTGTTATAAGACCGATAAAAAGACCGATAGCTGCACCTATTCCTGCTTCCTTGCTGCCACCATATAGCTTGGTACCTAGCTTAGAGGTATAGATATCAAGAAAATATAGGATGGCCACAATGATTCCGGAAATCAGAAAAAAACTTAGCCCTAGCTTATCAAAACCAGCCAGTGCTCCATAGAATACAAAACCTAAATAGACCAGGATCGGACCTGGCAGTGCTGGCAATATAGTCCCGGCTATTCCTATTAAAATTATTATCAAAGATAGTATTAAAGCGAATATTTCCATTATTTGATCAAGGATCCTAAAATACCT
>JAKEGG010000049.1 GCA_022615965.1 Fusobacteriota bacterium | reverse complement strand
CTTTTCCTCTCATCTATAGATCCTAGTAATTGTAGTTGCCGCTTCCTCCAGCTAATGACATAATAAATCCAAAGAAAACAACGTAGAAAATAACACCTAATACTGCCATAACGATATTGATGATATTAGCAATACCTAACATTTTTAAGTAATTACCATATTTTTCAATAACATTTTCATAATCTTCTGCTGAGCTTCCTGCTTTTGCAGCCAATGCTTTAAGTTCGTCTGTTGCATTGTTAAGCTTCATAAAGCCTATCAGCATAATGATACCAACTGGTAATGAGATACATCCTAAAATGGCGATAACGCTACCTATCATACCAATGATTGCATTAAATTTACCCCATTTGATTGCACTATTCAGTTTGTTCATGATTAAATCTCCCCTTTATTATAATATTTATTTCATGTCTAAAGACATTAGAAACCTATGAATTCCAGTTTTTTAGAAAATTCCCTTGTTTGTCTGTGAAGCTTCCTAAAGCTATCATTATAATATCGATCAAAGAACCTATCCCAAAAAGACCTGCTGTAAGAAGCCAGATGATACCAGTTCCGATTTTACCAACATAAAACCTGTGTATTCCAAAAACTCCCAAAAAAATACTTAGCAATAAAGCTACCATTCTTGATTTTGAAGAAACCATAATAATCACCTTCCTTTTTATTCTAGTATTAATATAGCATAAAGCCATTATTTACTCAACGTAAAATTTACAAATGCCTATTTTTTAGCTATTTCTGCTATCGAGGTAACTATGCTCCCTAAATTCTGCATATCGCTAGGAATGATTATCTTGGTAGCCTGACCATTGGCAACTCTGGTCATGGCTTCCATTGACTTTAAAGCCAGCAAGGCTTCATCTGCCTGTACCTCTTTGATCATCAACATCCCTTTGGCTGTAGCCTCATTGATTTTAAGTATTGCCTCAGCTTCACCTTCAGCCCTTCTTATAGCTGACTCTCTTTCTGCTTCAGCTTTTAAGATAGCGCTTTCCTTTAAGCCTTCAGCCCTTAGGATCTCTGACCTTTTTTCTCCTTCGGCTCTTAAAATAGATTCTCTTCTTTCCCTTTCAGCTCTCATTTGCTTTTCCATCGCCTGCTGGATATCTGCTGGAGGAAGTATATTTTTCAACTCTACTCTGTTTACCTTCACTCCCCAAACATCAGTAGCCTCATCAAGTATGCTTCTCATTTTAGAGTTTATCACATCCCTGCTTGTTAATGACTGATCTAGCTCCAGCTCCCCTATGATATTCCTTAAAGTTGTAGCTGTTAAGTTTTCAATGGCATTTAAAGGATTTTCCACTCCATAGGTAAAAAGCTTTGGATCAGTTATGGAAAAATAAAGAACAGTATCTATCTGAATAGTAACGTTATCCTTAGTAATAACAGGTTGTGGAGGGAAGTCAACTACCTGTTCCTTTAATGAAACTATCCTTGAAACCTTATCTATAAATGGAATTTTAATATGCAGACCAGTTTCCCAGGTTATGTGATACTTACCGATTCTCTCTATAACATAAGCCTTTGACTGGGCTACTACCTTGATACTTGTAACAAATAGCAATAATACTATTACCCCTAAAACTATAAATGGTGTAAAAACAATACTCATAAATCTTCCTCCTTAATCTTTAAGCTTTACTACTACAAGCTTTACTCCCTCAATTTCCTTTACCAACACCTCATCTCCTGGAGAGAACTCCAGGTCTCTTGATTTTACTATCGCCGTCCACTCCTTACCTAGAACCTTAACAGCACCTGGGAAATTAAAGGATATTTTTTCTGTTACTATAGCTGTTTTATCTATAACGATATTAGCATTGAGTCTTTCTTCCTTTTTTCCTCCTAAGGTTTTTAAGACAACTGGTCTTAAAAATATCAGAACCAGTAAAGAAATTAATATAAAAACCACTAACTGTAGCCAGAAAGGTCCTCCAAAAAGGTATACCAGCAAAGCTCCTATACCACCTATCCCAAAGGATATAAAGCCAAAACTAACAGTCATAAGCTCAACCAAGATCATTACGATGATCAATATCAGCCAAAACCAAAGTACTTCCATATTTTTCTCCTTTTATGTATTTTTAATAATAATTATATATGCTTCTTAGCGTATTACCATTTCTATCAATATAGTTTTTGTTCAATCCATTAGGATCATAGCCATAAGGATCATAAATTTTACTTAAGCTAGGTATCTTCTTATCATACCCAAAGTATTCCTTGTTGTTGCTGTCAAAATAACCGGTTATTGTCAAATCATCAAGGATAGGAATATAGATGATCGTATCAAGTGTCGTGTTCCTCCAGGTCTGCCTGTCTCCAATAAATTTCTGCTGAGTCAAAACACTGCGAAAAATATCCTGGTCCTTTAGTTTTATGGTGGCAGGTATTCCTGAAGGACCAAGCTTGGCAAGATAATCAATATCGATTTTATTTTCAACTGGGTTTTTCAGATACTGTCCCACATTATAGTCTGCTACTATCTTGTTGACATTTCCAAAATTTAAAACCAGGATAAACAATAATGAGGTGATTCCAAAATATGAAATCACTGAAAATCCTGGTTTCCATATTTTTACTAACAGTCCTGTTAAAAAAGCAATTAGTACACAAATAAACCAGGCTACCAAAAGCCTTTTTATACTTAGCTCATAAGCTTCAATATACCTGTACATCCTGAATAAGCTTGAAGCCCCGATTACATAATTACTTATCAATATAAGAGACAAAACAACTTTCAGGGAAATCCCATAACTTCCTGTAGCTTCTTTCTTTTTAGCCAGCGCCATTGTTATCATTACTAGTGCAACTGTTATAATAACTACTCCACATAATTGATAAAATCCCTTGGTAGCGTATTCTGAGTATGTCAGCTCTGTTGGTAGCTGGAATTTGTTGCTAAACAAGTATAAAAACTGAATAATATCGAAAAGTATAAAGACAAATAAGATAAATAGATGAAATACTGTTAATATGCTGCTGTCTATCGATCCTAGGCTGATACTTTTTTCATAGTTGTTTTCCTTGCTTATTTTTAAAGCCACACATACTGAAATCAGAAAAATACTGATCACTGTTCCTACAACTATATCAAATAATATTTCTTCAAAGTTGACACCGATCCTTTCTATTAGGTTGTTTACTGTATAATCAAAAACCGAATCAGCAAATCTGAACAATGTAATAAAAACAAAAAGGAAAGGTATGGCAGCTAGAAAAGCTACAAAGATTTTAAAAACATAGCTTTTATTTAAATTTTTCAATATACCAAAAGGTGCTCCAATTCCTTTAAAAGCCTTGATCAGATGAGCATCCCATCCTTTGATAAACTTTCCTATGGAAAACAGCTTGTTCTTGTTGTAGCCACTAACTGTGACAACCAAGGCTGGTATCAGATAAAGGAGAGCCAGGAAAGTTATAAAGTGAGTAATAAAGCTATAAGTTATGAACAATGATAAAGTAAGTATAAAGACTCCAGTAATAAATAGTTTTTCTTTGAGATTTAGCTTTACTCCTCTGTAATACCAAAGAAGTATGATGATCAGGGCAAGAGTGATCACTGGAGTTGTAACACCAAAGCCTGCCTTTAAAAAGGTTTCAGCAGTGAAGACAGATAACAACCAAACTAATACTGACATTATCAAGGTTTTCTTGGTTTTTGTTTCCAGGGAAAGATTTTTCCTGAATTCTTCTTTTTCCTCTATTTCTTTTTGAAGCTTCATTTGATAGTCTATATCCATATTTTACCTCTCATAACTAATATTATATACTATTTTGATCATCTATCATATCTTTAG
>JAKEGG010000048.1 GCA_022615965.1 Fusobacteriota bacterium | reverse complement strand
GTTACCTTGGTACCAAGTTCAGAAAAGACACTAGCAAACTCACAGCCTATAACCCCAGCACCAATAATCACCAAGGATTCAGGTAACTCTTTTAAATTCAAAAGCTCTGTGCTTGTCATCACATCGACCCCATCATAACCTAAAGCAGCTATGGTAGCAGCCTCTGAACCAGTTGCCAATATTATATTTTTAGCTTCAACCTTTGATTCCACACCATCGTTGCCAGCCACCAATATTTTAGTATTGCTAACTAATTTTCCTGTACCACGAAACATTTCAACACCATGATGGTTCAAAAGCATGTCGATGCCACTAGTTAATTGCTTGACGATAGCATCCTTTCTGTCAATAATTTTATCTAGATGTACCTTTACACCTTCTACCTCCAGACCAAAGCTTTCAGCTTCTTTAATATGCTTATAGACATTTGCACTGGCTAACATTGATTTGGTTGGGATACACCCTCTATTCAAACAGGTTCCTCCAACAATATCCTTTTCAATCAAAGCAACCTTGCCTCCAAGTTGGGCGGCTCTTATAGCAGCTACATAGCCACCTGGTCCTCCTCCTAATACTGCAATATCATACATGAAAATTCCTCCTTTAAAATATTTGAGCTAGTTTAAAATTTAAATAATCACAGGAAACAAGCTTATACTCTATTCCCTGATAAATACCTTCAATAAAGCTTCTGTTTTCAAAATGTCTGTGGATATGTCCATATACACATTTTTCAACACCATACCTCATCATCAATTGAACAAATTCACTGGCTTCACCATTTTTAGCAAACGGTGGATAATGTAGTAAAACGACTATATGATTAGATTCTGCCCCTTTTAAAGAAAGCTCTAGCCTCTGGAGCTCTCTTTTATATATTTTTTCATCTTCTTCTGATAATAGTCCATCCTCTGGCAGCAGCCAGCCTCTTGTCCCACAATAGCTTATACCATAGGCTAAAATCGAATTATTCTGAATAAAATCAATGGTTTTTAGTGGAAGTTGCTTAATTTTAGAGTAACTACTCCACCAATAATCATGATTACCCTTTATAATGATTTTTCTGCCAGGTAGTTTATCTATAAATTCCAGATCTATTATGGCCTCTTCTAATTTAAGTCCCCAGGAAATATCTCCAGGGATTAAAATAATATCATCTTTAGCTACTTTCTTCAACCAGTCAGCAGCAATTTTATCAGCATGATTATGCCAGTTTTCTCCGAAAATATCCATAGGCTTTTCCTGATCAAAGGATAAATGTAAGTCAGATATGCTAAAAACCATTTTCACCTCAATTTAAACTTCAAAAATCATAGCCACTACCATTGGCTTACGCTGGGTTTTTTGATAAACAAAGCTATCCAACTCATCTCTGATTCTATTTTTAATGACCGACCATTCCTTTATTTTATCTTTTTTGATCTTCTCAATGATCCTATTAATTTCCAAAGCAATTTCTTCCATCAGCTCCTCAGATTGTCTTACATAGACAAAACCTCGTGAAACAATATCCGGATCTCTAATTATTTTACCTTGCTTATTCATAGGAACAACGACTATGATCATACCGTTTTCTGACAATATTTTTCTATCTCTTAACACAATATTACTTACATCACCAACACCTAAGCCATCTACAAAGATGCTTCCAGAATGAACTCTGTTAGCTATGCCTCCCTTTGTCTTGTTTAAAGCTATAACATTTCCATTTTCAGCAATAATTATGTTTTTCTCCAGAATACCCATCTCAATAGCTATAGCTTTATGAGCCATCAGCATACGATATTCTCCATGCACCGGAATAAAATACTGTGGTTTTAAAAGACTCATCATCAGTTTCAGATCTTCTTCACCAGCGTGTCCTGACACATGTATATCTAAAGCTCTGCCATAAACCACCTTGGCTCCAAGCATCAACAGATGATCTATAAGCCTGGCTATATACTTTTCATTACCAGGAATTGCCATTGCAGAAATCATTACAGTATCATCTGGGACTATTTCAAACTTATTATGAACCTTGACTGCTATTCTGGAAAGAGCACTCATAGGCTCTCCCTGACTCCCTGTAGTAATTACGCAAACTCTGTTTTTAGGTAATTTTTGAATAGCATTGATATCCATCAGCTGACCTTTAGCCACCTTTAAATAGCCTAACTGTTGAGCTACCACAACCATATTCTCCATACTTCTGCCAATTACAGCAACTTTTCTGCCCACTTTCTTAGCGGCATCAAAAATCTGTTGTAATCTATGAACATTTGAAGCAAAGCTGGCTACAATAATTCTTGATTGTGTTTCTCTGAAAATATCTTCAACATTTTTACCAACAATTTTTTCTGACTTAGTATAACCTTTTTTTTCAGCATTGGTACTATCAGCCATTAAGGCCAGAACTCCTTTTTCACCTAAGGCAGCCAGTGTATAAAAATCTGTAACCTGACCATCTACTGGGGTAAAGTCGATTTTAAAATCACCTGTGTGCACTATAGTTCCCACTGGAGTTTCAATAGCCAAAGCTACTGCATCTGGTATACTATGGCTAACCTTAATAAAAGTTATTTTAAAAGGACCTAACTTAATATTGCTTCTTGGTGTTACTACATTTAATCTCGGCTTAGTCAAAAGCTTACGTTCCTTTATTTTCTTGTTGATCAAACCAATTGTCAGTCTTGTTCCATATATTGGTGAATTTAAATCATCCATGATATATGGTAAGGCACCTATATGATCTTCATGACCATGAGTTATAACCACACCCAATAGCTGATGAATATTCTCTTTAATAAATGTAATGTCTGGAATAACGATATCTATTCCTAGCATCTCATCTTCAGGCATAGTCATACCAGCATCTATCATGATCATCTGATGATTATATCTGATCAATGTAAGATTTTTACCAATCTCACCTAACCCACCTAAGGGTATGATTTGAACCATATTTGGTCTTTCTGTATTACCCATTAATTCTTCAACCTCCTTTCTGTTTTTAATATTATTAATTTACAATTTTCTTTGCTATAAATAATTTCTCTCCTATCTTCCTGATTGAATTTAATAATGAAATCCTATTGTTCTTGATTTCTTCATCCTCAACCATTACCATAACCTCATTGAAGAAGTCATCCAAGGACTCTTTTAATTTGCCTAAAGAATTCAGACAACCTATAAAATCCTCATCAATATAAAATTCATCAAATTCAGCTTTAACAGCACTAAAATTTTCCTCTAATATTATTTCAGCCTTTTCCATCAGCTTATTCTTGTCATAAACCTCAGACTCAGCATCTTTGACTATATTTGATACCCTGGTCAGCAAATTGATCAAATCTATAAAGCCTTTATCACTTGAATACTTCTTTAAAGCCATTGCTTTTAAATACAAAGTATATAGATCATCAAATTCCAGAGCCAGAATACTATCTATCAAGTCATAGCTTAAGCCTTCCTTTTCCATATATGACCTAAATCTAACCATAAGAAAATCAAGATAAAAATCTAATTTCTGATCCATTAGATCTGGTAGATTGCTTTGGCTTTTAACCAGTAAATCTTTAATAGAAATATGCTTTTGGTTTTCGATTATTATTCTGATAATACCTAAAGCGATTCTTCTTAATCCATATGGATCCTGACTACCTTTAGGTATCAAACCTGCTTTGACTATTGAAGTCAAAGTATCAATTTTATCACTTAAAGCAATAATAATTCCTAAACCACTTGTTGGAACCATATCCCCTGCAGCAACAGGCTTATAGTGTTCCAGAATACTTAAAGCCACTTCTCTTTGATAGCCTTCTTCCAGGGCGTAGTAATAGCCCATAATTCCTTGAAGTTCTGGAAACTCGTAAACCATGTGTGTTGCCAGATCCATTTTAGCCATACTAGCTGCCAGCTCTATGTTTTCATCTTGATATTCAAGTTTATCAGCAATATACTTGCTTAGTATCTTTATTCTATCAATTTTATCACCTACAGAACCTAGCTTTTCCTGATAAATAACCTTATCAAGCTTGTCCCTCAGCTCTAACAAAGGCTTTTTCAAATCTTCGTTATAGAAAAACACTGCATCCTCAAGTCTTGCCTTAAGAACCTTTTGATTGCCCTTGATAACATTATCTAGATACTGATCATTACCACATCTCACTCCAATAAAGTAGTTAAGAAGTGTGTTATCTATAGCAACTACCGGGAAATATTTTTGATTATTGACCATCGTAGTAATAATTACTTCTTTTGGTAATTTAAGATATATTTGATCAAAATCAGCTAAAAAGGCTGTTGGATATTCCACTAGAAAATTAACCTCATCTAAAAGATCTTCTTCTAATAATGCTTTAGCATTTATACTTTCAGCTAATCTAGTTATACCTTCTTCAATGATCATTCTTCTTTTATTGATGTCTACAACTACAAAGGCCTTGGCCAATTCCTCTTCATAACTGGTAACCTTGGAGATCTCCACCTGAGCTGAAGATAAAAACCTGTGCCCTGTGGTATACCTGTCTGCTTTAATACCAGCATATTCAAATTCAATCACCTCTTCATCCCAAAGAGCAACAATTGATCTGATAGGTCTGATAAAAGCTGTCTTGTTTGTTCCCCAATTCATAGGCTTAGAGAAATACAGATTATTTAAAGAAGCTGTTAGAATTTCTGGTAAAATCTTTTTGACCTCAGCACCAGGTATTTTTTTAACACAAAAAACATATTCTGAGCCTTTTAATTCTTTAATAACTACATCGTTAACTTCAATACCCTGACCCTTACAAAAACCTTGTAAAGCCTTGGTTGGTTCTCCAGATTTAAAGGCACCTTGCAAACTTGGGCCTTTGTTTTCCACCAAAAGTTCCCTGCCCTTTTCAGCAATATCTCTGATAATAACTGTAAATCTTCTAGAGGTACCTAAAGTATCTATTTTTTTAAAGGGAATTTCCTTAGCCAATAATTCATTTTCTAAATTAGACTTGAAATTATCAATAACTCCAATAATTTTACCTGCTGGCACCTCTTCCAGTCCAATTTCTAATAGAAAGTCTGACATTACATTTCCTCCTTATTTAAAAGTGGAAAGCCTAAAGCTTCTCTACTGGCATAATAGCTTTCTGCACATACCTTGGCCAGGTTTCTGATTCTGGCTATATAGTTAGTTCTCTCTGTTACACTTATGGCTCCACGAGCATCTAAAAGATTAAAGGCATGAGAGCATTTTAAAACATAATCATATGCTGGCAAAACCAATTTTGCTTCAAGGCAATTTCCAGCCTCCTTTTCATACAGATCAAATAGCTGAAGGAGAATTTCTTCACTTGAAACTTCAAAATTATAGGTTGAAAATTGCACCTCATTATTTTTATAGATATCACCATATTTAACCTGATTATTCCAAAAAATATCATAAACACTATCCTGCTCCTGGATATAGGCAGCTATACGCTCAAGACCGTAGGTTATTTCCACTGTTACTGGACTACAGTTTAAGCCACCGCATTGTTGAAAATAGGTAAACTGAGATATTTCCATGCCATCAAGCCATACTTCCCAACCTAAACCCCAGGCACCTAAGGTAGGTGATTCCCAGTTATCCTCTACAAACCTGATATCATGCAACAAGGGATCTATACCTATGTACTCTAAACTTTTCAGATATAGCTCTTGTATATTATCAGGACTTGGCTTGATGATCACCTGATATTGGAAATAGTGTTGTAATCTGTTAGGATTTTCTCCATACCTGCCATCAGTTGGTCTGCGACATGGTTCAACATAAGCAGTAGCATATGGTTCTGGACCAATAGCTTTTAAAAAAGTATTTGGGTTCATCGTCCCAGCACCTTTTTCCAGATCATAAGGCATTTGGATCATACAACCAGAACTGCTCCAATATTCATTTAATTTCATAATCATATCTTGAAATGTCAGCATTTAGTTTTCACTTCTCCTAACCTTTAGTAATTCACTTGATATTTTATACATTTTCATTTTTTCTTTAAAATCGACTTTAAAAAGCATCTTTTTCGGAATTTTCCCATAACCATAACAAACACCTAATAGTGTTCCTGTTAAAGAGGCCAGCTCCGAGGGATCATCAAGCATATTTAAAAGTCTGATTGCCTCTTCAAAAGAATCAGAATGATAAAATATAGTTATTGCCCCCAACAAGGCTTCAACCACATAACATGGATCATCTATAGTTTTTAAAGATTCCAATTTTCTATACTGACCATAATAAAGATGGCTAGCAAAAAGATCTGCCAGGATTTTTTCCTTATCTGTTCCAGTTAGTAATTCATAGATGAGCCAGGAATATAACTGACAGGCTTCCTTAGCCTTGCCATCAAAATGGGTCATATTTGATTGTATTCCAGACAAATCGATTACATCCTGTAACTTGCTATAGGCTAAAGCAATTGGAGCAGTTCTTTTTAAAGAAGCATTACCTGCAGATTTTTCTTTTAACTCCTGATGAGCAATTTTTGCTCCAGTAAAAAAATCGCCCTTGATCAAAGCATTTTTGATAGCTGCTTCAGTAGTTTTACCAATATTTTTAGCATAAAGAGCATGCCACTCAATCAGGTTTTTACCTATACTTTTTATCGGATCTTCAGGATTCTCAACTATCCCTTTAGCTACTGCCATAACAGAATAGCTGGCATCACCAATGGCAGTTGATTTTGTAAAGTGTTGCTCCAGCACCATACCTCCAGCCAAGGAACCTTTGATACGATCAGACAATCTGCTGTATTCCTTAACAATCACTATCTTATCTTCTATATATGAATCAATATCATTTTTAATGATTTCTTTTGAGCTTTCCAACATCCTTTTAGAATAATATTCAATATTTTTATGAACAGATAAGCTGATATTTCTTATTGGTCTTACATTGATATGTTCTAAGGCATAATGGAGTATTTTTTGTTCCTGTAGATTATTCTCCCCTTTAATAATGGCATATTTACCTACATGACCAAAATTATCCATCCTATCAATAATTTTAATCATAATATTATTGAGCATATCATCTTCATTGATAATATTCAGGATATTTTTATAGAAGACTTTCTCAAAACTACTATCCCACTCCAGCTTATATATTTTGACAGCTTTATTGAGGATTTCTTCAATATATTCATATCTTAAAGGAGCACTGTTATGAGTAAAAGCTTTTATTTTGATACCTAAAATACTTAAATAAGGATAAAGCTGAGTATAACCCACAGTGGCTACAGCACCACCTAAGGAATTTCCAACTAACACCACTTCTTTTGGATAATGCCCATACTTAAACTTATATTTATTTATCAAGCCTAAAAGTTTTCTTTTAACCACATTGAATTGAGTAGGAATCAAGACACCTTTTGGCACTAATAGTCTGGTATCATTGTCCATCACGTCTTCATAGCTACCATCTGTACCTGAGATGCCAACTGCCAAAATATTATTTTGGGTATAGGCAATAGCTTCATAGCCAGAAGCCTTGTCAACAGAAAAGGCAAAATATTCCCATTTCAGCCTATTTATGTCTTGATAGGCATAAAATAATTCTTCACTTAAATCAAAAGGAAATAATCTACTGGACTTTTCAATAAAACTACCTTTATTAGCAGTAGATTTTATTAAAAGGGACTGTAGCTCCTTCTTGGAATAGGATAAGAGTATTAAATCAGCCAGTAGGTTGAAAAACTCACCATTTAATTTGTACTTCAGCCTGTCTAATTCTTTATTTGTAATATTATTATTTTTATGTCTAATTTTCATCATCATATCAAACCATTTTAAAAAATCAATTTTTTCAGATAATCAAAGCCTGTAAACTTTTTATCTGTTAAATCTTCAATCAATTTACCTAAAAAATAATCAAATTTTTCAAGACTATTCTTATTATAGCTTTGACTTCTCAGATAATTAAAATCATCTAACTCTAAAGCCTTATACAACTCCAGGAGTTGACTTTCAATTTCAAAGCCACTTTTCCGGCAATTACCACAGCTTAATATCCCATTATTAAAATCATAAAAAAAACTGCCCTGTTTTTCCCCACAATAATGACAATCAGCTAATGGTGGTTTATGTCCTAAAAACAAAATGGCTTTAACCAGAAAATATCTTAACAGCATTCTAGGATCCCTGGATTTTTCTAAATGTTTCAAGGTCCAAAGATAAAGAGAAAATATTTCCTTTTGAGCATTATTTTCATAGAGTATATTTAATAAAAACATGTTGATAGTCATAGCCACAGCAGTTTTTAATAAATCTGTCCTAAGGTATCTGAAAGCATCTATTGTTTTACCTTGATTTAAAATATAGTATGCCTTGCCTTTACTAAGAAGATACTCACCATAAATAAAAATATCTATGGAGCTTCTGTTTTTACTGTTTATTTTTCTGACCCCTCTGGCAGAAAATTGTAGCTTGCCTCTGTCCTTGGTAAATATAGTTATGATTTTATCATAATCCCTATAATCAACAGTATTTATCACAATTCCTTCAATTAAAATGCTCTTGTCAGAACCCATTACTTTTCCTGCCTGAATCCAAAATTCTTTAAATCAGAATCCCTTTTTCGCCAGTTTTCTTTAACCTTGATCAAAAGATCAAGATAAACCTTCATGCCCCAAAGCTTTTCCAGCTCAACACGAGACATTTTCCCTATTTTTTTCAGCATACTACCTTGTTTACCAATTAAAATTCCTTTTTGAGATTTTCTCTCAACGAAAATCGAAGCATAAACCTTAACCATATTACCTTCCTCTTCAATCAATTCTACAGAAACTGCTACTGAATGAGGTACTTCCTCCTTGGTTAAAAAGAGGATCTTTTCCCTAATGATTTCACTTACCAAATCTTTTTCTTCAACAGAGGAGGTTGCTTCCTCTGGATAATACTGTGGTCCTGGTTTAATATTATCCAGTATTTTCTTCTTTAATTCTTCGATATTATCTGCTTTTAAAGCAGATATGGGAATTATGTTTGCTACATCGATTTGTTCTTCGTAAAGCTTGATAATCGGTAAAACCTCTTCTTTTGGAGCTAAATCAATTTTATTGATAGCTAGTATTACCGGCGTCTTAAGTCCTTTTAATATTTCGATAACATACTCTTCACCTCTGCCAAAGCTTTTGCTGCTATCAACCATATATATTATCAAATCAGCATTTCTAAGGCTTTTTTTAACTGTACTCATCATAAATTCACCTAAATTATTTTTAGGCTTATGAATTCCTGGAGTATCAACAAATATTAGCTGGTATTCATCTTTTTTTGTTAGAATACCTATAACTTCATTTCTGGTAGTTTGAGGTTTATCAGACATGATGGCAATTTTTCTGCCAACCAGATTATTGATCAAGGTTGACTTGCCTACATTTGGTCTGCCTATGATTGCTATGAAGCCTGATTTAAATTGTTTATTCATAAGCTAAACCCCTCAGGAAAAAGTTCTTTGATATTAAATTCATTATAGTAATCTGGACCATAGAAATATATCTGCAGGTCCTTAGAGAATTCAAAAATAAATTGCCTGCAGGAACCACAAGGACTTTTAACCAAATGACTATCTGTATATACTGCCATAGCTAAAAAATCTTTTTCTCCATGGATAATGCTGTTTATGATTGCATTTTTTTCTGCACAGGAGGTTAAGGCGTAGCTGCTATTTTCCACGTTGACACCTGTATAAACATTTCCATTTTTAGTTAAAACTGCTGCGGCAACCTTTATTCCTGAATAAGGACTATAGGAATTATTCAGCACTTTTTTTGAGGCTTCTTTAAGAAGATTGATGTCAATCATTATTCTCTGCCTAAATCCAGCTTTAACAGTATTTTTTCTTCCATTTCTCTCATATTGGCTTTTTCTTCTTCATCATCATGACTAAAACCTAGTAGATGAAGTATGCCATGAACCAGCAAATAGCTCATTTCTCTGACAAAGGAATGACCAAAATCTTCACTCTGTTCTTTAGCTTTTTCTGCAGATATTACAATATCTCCTAAAACTATTTCCTCTGTCTCATTAAAAAAAAGTGGCTCTTCTGAATCATCTGATTCTTCAAAAAGAGGAAAGCTTAATACATCTGTTTCTATGTCTTTATTTCTATATTGCTTATTTAGCTTCCTGATACCTTCATTATCTGTAACAAGCACTGAAACCTCATAATTATCCATGGTTCCAGCTTCAGACAAAGCTTTTATTCCCACCTGTTCCATGGTTTCCAGCAATTTACTGTCTAACTCAACTTTTTTTTGTTCATCAATTACAGTTATATCCATAATCAATCATTACCTCCGTTCTTCGTAAGCTTCAATTATTTTTCTCACTAGTCTATGTCTTACGATATCTTTATTCTTTAAATATATTACCTTTATCCCCTTAATGTCAGATAAAATCGATGTACTGTGTATTAAACCAGATATCTCATCTTTTTTCAAATCATTCTGACTAGGGTCACCAGTAACGATGATTTTAGAATTATTGCCAAATCTGGTTAAAAACATTTTCATTTGGTCGATTGTTGTGTTCTGACCTTCATCTAAAATTATGTAAGCATCATCAAGGGTGCGACCTCTCATATAGGCTAAAGGTGCAATTTCAATTATTTTCTTTTCTATGTACTTATCAACCTGTTCAACTCCAAGGAGATAGTGAAGACTATCATATAGAGGCTTGATATATGGTTGTATTTTCTCCTGAAGATCTCCAGGTAGAAAACCAAGCTGTTCACCTGCTTCAACTGCAGGTCTGACTAAGATTATTTTTTTGATTTCTCTTTTTTTTAAGGCCTCAACAGCCATTAAAACCCCAAGAAAGGTTTTACCTGTTCCCGCAGGACCCAGGGCAAAAACCACATCATTGTTTTTAATTGCATTAATATAGTATTTTTGTCCAAAGGATTTAGCCCTGATGATCTTATTATCGTAGGTTACCGCCAGATTTTCAAACAGTTCACCTTTAAATAATATTTCCAGTTCCTGATTCATCAGTTCTTCAATGATATATTCAACTCTTCTAAAGTCAAGCTCTTTACTATTACTGATCTGTATCAACAAATACTCCAGTAGCAGACCTGTTTTATGAACATTATCTTCAAAACCTTTGATTATTATATTATTATCTCTGATTTCTAATTCTACAGCTAATTCAGCTTCAATCAGATCTTTATTTTGATCCTGTTGTCCAAAGAGAACCTTTATATCTTCATAGCTGTTGATTTCAATTCTTTTTTCTTTAATCAATTGTTACCACCAATAAACAAACTATTATAATTATAACATAATTTATATGTATAATCTTTGGTTTTATCTACATTATTCCTTTCTTTGAATAATTATAGATCGACCTTCCTTTAGGTTGATCAAGACATTGTCAGCTACTATTTGATTGCGCATGGTCTTTGTATCTCCAAGACTAACTTGAAACTCTCCATCATAAGCACTGCCACTTATCATCAACCAACATTTTTCCAGTGGAATAATTGAAAAAACCTCTCCATCTCCTTTAGTTAGCTTACATGATCCCTTATCCAGAAGACTGATTATTTCCTTGTTATTAAACAATAACAAACCTATATATTTTGTTAATAGAAGCATATTACCTATTAGTTGATCTGTCTCTTCTGATTTAAGAGTACTGCCAAGATATATTTCATCACAGCCCAGCTCTTTTGCTAACAGAACTGCGGCTTCACCATCTGTTAGGTTTTTATCCTTCTTTAATATCTTTATATCAATTTTAAGTTTTTGATAGTATTCCAACACTTTACTATCTATCGAATCAAAGTCACCAATAATATAGTCTGGCTTAATTGAATATTCATATAAAAGATCACAGCCTGAATCAACACCAATGATTATAGTATCTTGGTCTAGATATTCAAATATCCTGTCTTTTTCCAGGTCAGATGAACCTAGAATCAACAATGCTCTTTTAGCCATTTTTATTTCTCCAAAAAAATTTAGGTCTACCAGGCTAGGTAGACCTAAGAATTATTTAAATTTACGCTTTCTAGCTGCTTCAGATTTTTTCTTTCTCTTAACACTAGGTTTTTCGTAGTGCTCTCTTTTTCTTACTTCTGAAAGAACACCAGATTTTTGACAAGATCTTTTGAAACGACGTAGTGCCGCATCTAAAGATTCTGTTTTTCCAACTTTAATTTCGCTCATATCTATCCCCCCCTCCACCATACAGGTTGGGTTTATTTTGTCATTACTATAATATTATATAAAAAAATTGTTATATAGTCAATAATTATTTAGGATTATCATCATCTATTCTTGTTAAAACAGTATGCTTAGGTGAACCCATGATCATAGGTACATTTTCTGTAACAACGCTAGAGTATTCTAAACCAAACCATTTTATAGGTGATACAGTGTATTTCTTAATAAAAAACTTAGCTTTTAATATCCAGTTTTCAAATTTTGATAAGTCATTGTAATTAGATAAATATTCATTTAATATAACAAAAGTCATATCACTGATCTTAATATGATCCTCCAGCTCATTGTGAAGGTTGATAGAATATTTTCTTGGTTGATCATCTATATCTCCTTGTTTGATCATCTCTGTAATAATAAACTTCATAAAATAATTGATTTTCTGTCTGACTTTAAAACCTAAATGCAAGGTCACCCTGGTACTATGATTGCAGATTCTGTTAATTGAATATTGGGTGGTATAAGGTTCGTCAGTAACATTTATATGGACAAACCAATAGTGTTGAGCTCTTTTAGGAACCTTATTCAAAATTGAATAAATTATCTTCCTCTCAACTCTGTTAGGATCAGGCACCTCAGAAAGATAAATCAGGTTCGTACCATAACAAGGAATATTATCATCAGCAGTTAAAGCATCAAACTGATCAGAATAATTAATGATAGGCACTGAAGCATGTTTGGCAATTTTAATACTAAACCCTTTAAACCAGACATACATCAAGAACATTAAAATTACAGATATTGCTAAAGTAACATAACCACCATGGAAAAATTTCTGTAAATTAGCAATCAGGAAAACACCTTCAATACTAGAAAAAATTATAAATACTACCGAAGCAACTACTTTGTTATAAGTTTTTCTAAGATAGAAAAATAATAAAATAGTAGTCATCAGCATAGTAATAGTAATTGCCAGTCCATATGCCGCTTCCATATGTTCAGCATTCTGAAAGAAAAGTACTACCCCAACCGATCCTACCCATAACAAGAAGGTAATCAAAGGTATATAAATCTGTCCTTTGATCTTTGTTGGGTAAATAACATTGATTTTTGGAAAAAGATTTAGCTTGATTGCTTCTGAAACCAAGGTAAAAGAGCCTGATATCAGGGCCTGGGAGGCTATTATGGCTGCAATTGTAGCAATTACTACTCCAAATATCAATAATTCCTTAGGTATAATATCAAAAAAAGGATCGATATGTGTAACATCTTGGTTTTCCATAGTTAAAAGGTATGCTCCCTGACCACAATAATTAAGTACTAACATTATTTTCACAAAAATCCAGCTGATTTTTATATTATCCCTTCCACAATGTCCTAAATCTGAGTATAAGGCTTCTGCTCCGGTAGTACAAAGAAAAACTCCTCCCAGTATCAAGAGTCCCACTGGATTGGAAAACAATAATTTAATGCCATAAACAGGATTTAAAGCCATTAGTATTCCAGGATTGAATCTTATGTTATAGATACCTACCAAACCTATAAACAGAAACCAGATTATCATCATCGGTCCAAATAGCTTACCTACAATCGATGTGCCAAATCTTTGAATAAAAAATAAGGCAGTAAGTATGACAATAACAATAGTGATTATTGTTGTTTGTGCTAAATCAGGACTTAATAATCTTAAACCTTGAATAGCACTGGTAACTGTTATTGCTGGTGTTATAATACCATCTGCTAGCAACATAGCACCACCTATTATTGCTATAAATACCAACCAGAATTTTTTCTCTTTAACTAAAGTGAAAAGAGAAAATATCCCTCCCTCACCTTTATTATCTGCGCGTAAGGTAATAAGCACATATTTAATAGTTGTTTGTATAGTCAAGGTCCAGAAAATCAAAGATACAATACCGTAGATAATATCTGTAGTAGCTATACCACCTGCCAGAAACAAGGTTGCTCTAAAGGTATAAAGTGGTGAAGTTCCAATATCACCAAAAACAACACCTAAAGCAACTATCAATCCCGCAAGACTTAATATTCTATTACTATGGGCAGCTTTATCCACCATTTTTCTCACCTACCTTTTTTTATTAAACGAGTCTTTTAATGATACTACTCTATTAAAAACAAGATTTCCTTTTTCACTATCATTATCAAGGGTAAAATAACCTTTCCTTAACAATTGATATGATTCACCTAGCTCTGCCTCTTTCATAAAGGCTTCTACATAACCATTCTTGATTTCCAGAGAATTCATATTGATATTTTCATGGAAATCACCAGACTCAGGATTAGGTATATTAAATAGCTTATCAAAAAGTCTATATTGGGCTTTCACGGCATATTCTTTAGCTAACCAGTGAATCGTACCCTGAACCTTCCTGCCATCCTCAGACCAGCCACCTTTGGTATTCTTATCATATGTACAATATACTTCGGTTACTTCTCCTAGATCATTACACTTATAGTCGTTACATTTAAGGTAATAGGCACCTTTAAACCTGACTTCATTACCTGGAAAAAGCCTTCTGTAGCCTTTTGGAGCTTCGATAACAAAATCATCCTTTTCCACATATAACTCTCTGGAAAAAGGTATTTTTCTTTTACCTAGCTCAGGTTGTTCAGGATTAATATCGATCTCCAGCCATTCAACTTCATTTTCTGGAAAGTTAGTAACTACAACTTTTAATGGTTCAATAACTCCCATAGCTCTTTTAGCGTTATAGTTAAGCTCCTCTCTGATCGTGGCTTCTAACTGGCTTAAATCTATCGTACTATTGCTTTTAGCAATACCTGCTTCTAGCACAAATTTTATTATTGAGTCCCTGGTATAGCCTCTACGTCTTAAACCTGCAATAGTTGGCATCCTCGGATCATCCCAGCCAGATACTATACCTTCTTCAACTAAAGCTAGCAGCTTTCTTTTACTCATTAGTGTATAATTGATGTTCAATCTGGCAAATTCCCTTTGTTTAGGAGGATTTTTCCAGTCTAAGCTATCTAAGACATATTCATAAAGAGGTCTGTGATCTTCAAATTCCAGACTACAAAGAGAATGAGTAATACCTTCAATGGCATCTTCGATAGGATGCGCAAAGTCATACATCGGATAAATATTCCAACCTGGACCAACATGATGATGACTTTCTTTGATTATTCTGTAAATAATTGGGTCTCTTAAATTTAGATTAGGAGAAGACATATCTATTTTTAATCTTAAAACCATACTGCCTTCTTCATAAACTCCAGCTTTCATTTCTTCTAATAACTTAAGATTCTCTTCTGGGCCTCTTTCTCTATATGGACTATTTTTACCAGGAGTAGTCAAAGTCCCTCTATATTCTCTCATTTCCTCTGGACTAAGCTCACAAACATAAGCTTTCCCATCCTTCACCAAGGTTCTGGCACACTCATATATCTTTTCAAAATATTCAGAAGCATAGAATACGTTATTATCTAAATTGAAACCTAACCAGCTTATATCCTCTTTAATACTATTGACATATTTCATGTCCTCCTTCAAGGGATTGGTATCATCAAATCTTAATTTACATGTACCCTGATATTTACTTGCAAGTCCAAAATTGACAGCAATAGCCTTTGCATGACCAATATGCAGATAACCATTTGGTTCAGGTGGAAACCTGGTGGCAATTGTCACTTGTTCACCTGACTCCAGATCATTTTTTATAATTTCATCTATAAATCCAAAATTGATTTCTTTAAAATCCATCATACTATAACTCCCTAACCAATTTATCTATACCTATTTCAATTCTCCTTAGGCTCTCTTCTTGACCAAATATATCCAATAGCTCAATAGCTCCCCCTGGTGATTGCTCCTGTCCTGTTAAAGCTACCCTTAAAGGCCAGAGTAGCTGACCATTTTTTAGTTCTTTTGCCTTAGCTAGCTCCATTAGCAGTTCATGAAGCTTTTCTTCCTTGAAATCTTCTGTAGCAAGTTCTTTCAGTAGGTCCAGGGCTAGCCTTAGACTCTCTAAAGCAATTTCCGGATTGGTTTTCATTTTTTTATGGTTATAAAGTTCTAGTGTATATTCTGGAAGCTCCAGAAAAAATCTGATGATATCAGGAATATCAGTTATTAATTCTACTCTTTTTTGTAACAGCACAGATATTTTTTTATGATCTAACGTATCACCTAAAACTGAAGATATTTTTTCTTCAGCCAAGTCAGCAAATTCCTCAAGTGACATTTTCCTGATATATTCACCATTCATCCATCTAAGCTTGGTTTTATCAAAGACAGATGGAGATTTACTTATTCCCTCTATAGTAAAATTAGTTTCTAACTCTTTTAAAGTGAAAAACTCCCTTTCTCCACCTGGATTCCAGCCTAAGAGGGCTATGAAGTTGATTACTGCTTCTACCAGATAGCCTTCTGCCAACAAGTCTTCAAAGCTTTTATCCCCGAGTCTTTT
This sequence comes from Fusobacteriota bacterium, assembly GCA_022615965.1. Lineage (GTDB taxonomy): Bacteria > Bacillota > TC1 > TC1 > TC1 > WTXA01. Next base: position 20,954 of record JAKEGG010000048.1, on the reverse strand, counting down.
AGATAATTTCTGACCATTTTCATTTAAAATCAAGGGAAGATGCACATAGGTAGGTACTTCCCAGCCAAAAGCCTGATAAACCAGATTGTATTTAGGTGTTGAGGACAGATATTCGCTACCTCTGACCACATGAGTGATTTCCATTAAATGGTCATCAATGACATTAGCAAAGTTATAGGTTGGAAATCCATCAGTTTTTAATAGAATCTGATCCTCTAGTTCTGAGTTTTCCACCTCTATTTGCCCATATACTGCATCTTCAAAAATAGTTTTACCTTCTGTAGGCATTTTTTGTCTGATTACATAAGGTAGTCCTTCTCGTAATTTTTCTTCTATCTCAGTTTTAGTTAAATAACGACAATTATTATCATAATGGGGAAATTCACTTTTTTCAGTTTGCTCTTCCTTTAATTTCTCAAGTCTTTCTTTGCTACAAAAGCAGTAATAGGCCTGACCCTTTTCTACCAGTTCATGGGCATAAGGTGCATAGATATCTAATCTTTCACTTTGATAATATGGACCTTCATCATAATTCATCCCTACAAGCTTCAATGCGTTGAAAATAACTTGAACAGAATCTTCAACCAGTCTTTCCTGATCTGTATCCTCAATCCTTAGAATAAATTTACCATTGTTGATTTTTGCAATCAAATATTCATAAAGAGCAGTTCTTAGATTACCTATATGCATATACCCTGTAGGACTTGGAGCATACCTGGTTTTTACGTCCTTTAACATACAAGACCTCCCAGCTTTTTGCCTCCTAAAAGGTGGAAATGGAGATGAAATATTTCTTGTCCTCCATCACTATTTTTATTAGTTATTATTCTGTAGCCACTTTCATCTATCCCTAACTTCTCACTTAGCTCTTTTATAAAGGTAGGTAAGGAACTTAAAACCTCTCCCTCCACCTGACTTATATCTCTGAAATGGTTTTTTGTTATTATCAATATATGAATAGGTGCCTTAGGAGCAATATCCTTAATAGCAAAAAAATGTTCATTTTCATAGACAAAGTCTACTGGTATTTCTTTATTGGCAAATTTACAAAATAAACAATCCATTATATTAATTCTCCAATCAAAATATTTTTTTGAATCTCTATTATTTTAACTGAATAAATATTGTTTTCTAATATTATTCCAGTTTTGTTCTCTATTATAACCTTAAGATAATTATCGCTATAGCCTACAGCTTCACTTTTATTTGCTTTTTCTATCAATAATGACAAATGTTGGCCAAGCATCTTTTTTTGGAATTCCAGATGTAATTCTTTTTTTAACTCTTCCATTTCCCTGGCTCTTATTTTTTTTATCTCCGACTCCACCTGTTCTGGAAATTTAGCTGCTCTGGTACCTTTTCTTTTTGAGTACTGGAAGATATGGAGGTTGTCTAGTTGACATCTTCTAATAAATTCCATGGATCTTTTGTGATGTTCTTCCTTCTCATAAGGAAAGCCTACCATGATATCTGTAGTAATAGATAAAAGCTCACCTTTTATCCTTCTTAACTTTTCTATGGTAGCCAAATATTGCTCACAATCATATTTACGATTCATTATCCTTAAGATTTCATTATCACCACTTTGCATTGCCAGATGGATATGCGGCATAAATCTTTGATTGCTAAATTCCTTAAGAAAGCTTTCATTTATTTCATTGGGATCAAGAGAACCAAATCTGACACGTGGTATAGTGGTCTTAGCTGTTATCTCTGCCATCAGCTGGCTAAGCTCCAGACCTAGATCCAAACCATATGCTCCAGCATGTATTCCAGTAAGGACTATTTCCTGATAGCCTTGTTCTTCCAAAACAGCTATTTCTTCTATTATATCTGATATAGCTCTGCTTCTTATTCTTCCTCTGGCTATAGGGATGATACAGTAGCTGCAAAAGCTTTCACAACCCTCTTGTATTTTGATAAAGGCCCTGGTTTTATCTGGATTTGAGGTGATCATATTCTCAAAGTCCTTGATTTTTCTGATATCAAAGATATGAACTTTTTCAGTTTCATTTTCTTCCAGAAGCTTAATAATATTATCTCGATCTTTCATCCCTATGATCAAATCGACTTCTGGCATATTTTGTAAAACCCCTGGCTCTGTTTGAGCATAACAGCCTGTAACTACTACCTTAGCCTCATTATTGGTTTTTTTGGCTTTTCTGATCATCTGTCTGCTTTTACTATCTGCCTGGCTAGTAACAGTACAGGTGTGAATCAGGTAAACATCTGCCTTTTCTTTAAAATCAACGATCTGGTAACCGTTATTTTTAAAGTATTCTAAAAAGCTTTCTCCTTCACTTTGATTCACTCTACAGCCTAATATACATATTGCTGCCTTTTTCATTTATTCCTCTCATATAAGGCTGTATGCCAGCCTTCCTCTTCTATCATTTTCCATAAACTGAAGCCTTGGTCTATATAGGCCCGATCAACTTCCAGCCACCTATCGGCAATTATTCCAGATACGATTATTTTACCCTTTTCCTTAAGATTAGCCTTTATACTCTTTGCTAAGTCTAATAAAACATCAGCTACTATATTAGCTAATACTATATCAAACTTTTTATTGATACCTTTTAACAAATCATTTGCCTGGTAACTGATATTTAAGTATTCTTTCATATTTTCTCTGGCAACTTCAATAGCTTTAGCATCATTATCTACTACAGTTACTTCTTTTGCACCTAATAAGATAGAACCAATAGTTAAAATACCTGAGCCTGTACCTATATCAGCTATCTCTTTATCTCTAAAATCTATTTCTTCCATTAAAACCAATACATTCTTGGTAGTTGGATGAGTGCCAGTGCCAAAGGCAGCGCCTGGATTGATTTTAATTATAAGTTCCTCTGGTTTAGGAGTATATTTTTCCCATTCAGGAACAATTACAAATAACTTGCCTGGTTTATATACTTTAAAGTATTTCTGATAAGCTAAAAGCCATTTTTCTTCATCTTCTACCTCAGCCATATCAAAGGGAGCTATAAGTCTTCTGATGTTTTCAAGATTCTTGATGTATTCTTCTTCTTTTATATAGAGGATAACAGTTGTTTTGTCTTGTTGTAAAAGCTTAAGCTCCAGATAATCTCCATCTATAGTATCTATTTCTTCTTTATTTAAAGGGGCCTTCACTTCAACTCCTTCTACTCCAAATTCATATAGTCGGTCGATCAATAGTTCCAAAGCCTCTTCCTTGATATCCGTATATTCTTTTTTTAATTCTAAATATTTTTCCATTTTTTCCCTTAAAATAATATCATAATTTTATCATATCTAAGCTTAGACTTCAAAAGATAAAACTGGGCTTACCCAGTTTTATTTTATCTGTATTTTTTGTATTTCCTTATTGTTTTCATCATAGGCTACCAGATTTCCATGAGCATTTTTAGGTACCTCAAAAACTATTGTTCCTGTAAATATAGCTTGTGGATCCAGATCACCATAGGTTATTGCATCTCTATTGGTATTTAAGCTGTTGATATAGATTTTGTTATTGCTATCTACAAAAGTAAGATAGAAAACATTATATTTCCTGACTACCTGATCAAAATTCTGTCCTGTGACAGTCAGTACCAGAAATTCATTGCCGCTTTTTGGAATCAGCCTGTCAGGTAGTTCCTGAAGCCTTTCTATTTTTGAAACTGTATAGACGATTTCCTTAGGATAGACAACCTCTTCTGCTTCTTCTGTCTTTTTTGTACCAAAATTATTGATAGCAAAGAAGATACCAGTTCCTGCCAGAACTATTATAACCAGTCCTATAATAAATTTTTTCATTTCATACCCGCCTTTATATTATTCCGATTCTTTTATAGATATTTTCTACATTGTTTAAATAGTATTTGGGATCAAATAACTCTTCAAGCTCCTGAGCCTCTAAGAGAATGGAAACCTCTTTACTTTCTGCCAATAAATTCTTATAAGGTATTTTCTCTGTATAGGCTTTCAGAGCCAGAGGCTGGATCAGATCATAAGCCTGTTCTCTTGATAAGCCCTTTTTTATAAGTGCCAGCATTATTCTTTGGGAATAAATCACTCCATTGGTTTTATTGATATTTTCCAGCATGTGGTCTTCAAAGACCAACAATCCTGAAACTATCTTATTAAAGCGATTTAACATATAGTCCAGAAGAATCGTAGCATCTGGCATGATGATTCTTTCTGGAGCAGAGTGAGAAATATCTCTTTCATACCATAAAGGCATGTTTTCAAAGGCTGTGAGCATATATCCTCTGATCACTCTGGCACAACCACTGATATTTTCTGAACCAATCGGGTTTTTCTTATGTGGCATAGCACTTGAACCTTTTTGTCCTGCTGAAAAGTATTCACTTAATTCATTGACTTCTGTTCTTTGTGAATGTCTTATTTCCACCGCCATTTTTTCTAAAGATGAGGCAATAAGTGCTAAAACAGACATGTAAAAGGCGTGTCTGTCTCTTTGTAGTACCTGGGTGCTTACTTTAGCATGATCGATACCTAGATGTTCACAGACATATTCTTCTATTGCCATTGGGTTATGAGCAAAGTTACCTACTGCTCCTGATATTTTACCAGCTTCTACACCTTTTCTGGCCATTTCGAATCTGACGATATTTCTGTTGATTTCCTCATACCATAGGGCAAATTTCAGCCCTAGTGCAGTAGGTTCACCATGGATACCATGGGTTCTGCCAATTACAGGTACATCTTTATATTTCAAGGCCTTTTCTTTTAAGGTTGCCTTTAAAGCCTCCAGGTCATAAGCTATGATAGTATTAGCTTGTTTAAAGAGATAACCATAGGCTGTATCTACAACATCTGTAGAGGTAAGCCCATAGTGGATCCATTTTTTTTCCTCTCCTAAGCTTTCACTGACTGCTCTGGTAAAAGCAACTACATCATGCTTAGTTTCTTCTTCTATTTCCAGGATCCTGGAAACACTAAATGTCGCATTATTTCTTATTTTTTTAGCTTCCTCAAAACTTATCTTGCCTAAAGCTGCAAAAGCTTCAACTGTAAGTATTTCTACCTCCAGCCAGGCTTTATATCTATTTTCATCAGACCAGATATCGGTCATTTCTCTTCTAGAATATCTTTCTATCATCTTGATCTCCTTTAAAATATAAATACCACTCAAATTCCTATTTAGAGTGGTATTTAAGCTACGTAGCTATTATATCATAAATTTATTTAATCTGTAAAAAAGTCTTTGATTTTTTCGAAGAAAACTTTCTTTTCTTTTCTAGGTTTATAGGTCAATGGCGCGTTACCTAGTGAATGTCTTAGCATTTCCATTTTTTCCTTTTGTTCTTTGTTTAAGTGCTGAGGTACTACTACCTTGATAAAAACATAATGATCTCCTTTACTATCACTTCTTAACTTAGGTATTCCTTTACCTTTAAGTCTGAAGGTTGAGCCAAACTGGGTTCCTTCAGGTATTTCCAGATCTTCCTTACCATGGATAGTGTTGATTTGAAGTACATCTCCTAAAGCTGCCTGAAAAATATTGATCTTGATTTCACTATAAACATCGTTGCCTTCTCTTTTAAATTCATCATGAGGAGCAATATTGATAATTATATACAAATCCCCATAAGGACCACCATTTTTCCCGGCATCTCCTTCGTTGGCAATTTTTATTCTGGCTCCTTCAAAAACTCCAGCAGGAACATTTAAGTGAATCTTTCTTTCTTTTTTGATTCTCCCTGAGCCGCCACACTTTTTACATGGATCCTTTATGATGCTTCCTGTACCATTACAGCTAGGACATGTTCTGACCGATTGGAAAAAACCCATAGAGGACATTACCTGACCTGATCCATGACAGGTTGGACAGGTTTCCTTTGTTGTACCTGCTGTTGCTCCTGTACCCTTACAGTCGTCACAGTTATCTTCTCTTCTGATAGAAAAATCTTTATCAGCACCAAAAGCAGCTTCCATAAAGGTGATTTTAAAAGTATAGGTTAAATCTTCACCTTTGATTGGGCCATTGTACTGGCGTTGTCTTCTCCCACCTCCAAAGATATTATCAAATATGTCTCCAAAACCGCTAAAGTTAAAATCTTCAAAACCAGCTCCACCAAATCCACCAGCTCCTCCAAAATCAGTATGTCCATACTGGTCATATTGAGCTCTTTTATTACTATCGCTTAAAACATCATAGGCCTCTTGGACCTCTTTAAACTTATCTGTAGCTCCTTCATCCTTATTTTTATCTGGATGATATTTCATAGATAGCTTACGATAGGCCTTCTTAATTTCAGTATCAGTTGCTGTTTTAGAGACTCCCAGCACTTCATAATAGTCTCTTTTACTCAAAATTTTTCCTCCATCTGCATAGCTAAGAATATACACCACCTAAGTGATGTATATTCTTATCTGCTAATTATTTACTACTTATTATCCTTATCCTCTGCGGTAAAATCTGCATCAACCACATTATCCTCGCCTTTTTTATTTACCTCTTCAGCTCCAGGGGCATCTTGAGGAGCCTGTTGAGAGGCTTGTTGATAAATTTTGGTTCCAATTTCTTCTAATACTTTTTGTAGTTTTTCTGTTTCTCCTTTGATTGCTTCAACATCATCTTTTGCCAAAGCATCTGCTAATGGTTTTTTAGCATCTTCAAATTTCTTTTTATCATCTTCAGAAATCTTGTCACCATTGTCCTTGATCAGCTTTTCTCCTTGGTAAATCAATGAATCAGCATTGTTTCTAGCTTCAATAGATTCTTTTTTCTTTCTATCTTCTTCTGCGTATTTTTCAGCATCTTTAGCCATTTTTTCAATTTCATCATCAGACAAGCCTGTGCTACCGGTAATTGTAATTTTTTGTTCTTTACCAGTTCCTTTATCTTTAGCTGATACATTTAAGATACCGTTGGCATCAATATCAAAAGTTACTTCGATTTGAGGAATTCCTCTAGGTGCTGGTGCAATTCCATCAAGCATAAATCTGCCTATACTTTTATTATCTGCAGCCATTTGTCTTTCACCTTGTACAATATTGATATCTACACTTGGCTGATTATCTGCTGCTGTAGAGAAAACCTGACTTTTAGAAGTTGGAATAGTTGTATTTCTTTCAATGATTCTAGTAGCAATTCCTCCTAAGGTTTCAATGCCTAAGGATAAAGGTGTTACATCCAATAGAAGGATATCATTAACTTCTCCGGTTAGTACTCCTCCTTGAATAGCAGCTCCTAAAGCTACACATTCATCGGGATTAACTCCTTTAAATGGTTCTTTGCCTAATTTCTTCTTAATAGCATCCTGAACTGCTGGTATCCTGGTTGAACCACCAACTAAGATAACTTTATCTATTTGACTTGGACTTAGACCAGCATCTTTAAGTGCTGTATCTGTAGGTCCCATGGTTTTATCTACTAAATCAGCAGTCAGTTCATCAAATTTTGCTCTTGAAAGACTTATATCAAGGTGCTGTGGTCCATTTTCATTTGCTGTAATAAATGGTAGATTTATATTGGAAGTAGTTACTGTTGAAAGCTCGCATTTTGCTTTTTCTGCAGCCTCTTTTAACCTTTGCATAGCCATTTTATCATATTTCAAATCAATACCATGGCTCTTTTTAAACTCATCAACTAGATAGTCGATTACTCTGTCATCAAAGTCATCTCCACCTAATTTATTATTTCCACTTGTTGCTTTAACTTCAAATACGCCATCGCCTAATTCTAATACTGAAACGTCGAAGGTTCCTCCACCTAGGTCATAAACTAAAATCGTATGATCATTACCTTTGTCAAGACCATATGATAAGGCTGCTGCTGTAGGCTCATTGATTATTCTTAGAACATTTAAGCCTGCAATTGCACCTGCATCTTTAGTTGCTTGTCTTTGTGAATCTGAAAAGTAGGCTGGTACAGTGATTACAGCATCCTTTACTTCTTGTCCTAAAAAGCTTTCTGCATCTTTTTTCAGCTTTTGCAAAATAAAGGCTGATATTTGTTGTGGTGTATAATCAACATTGTCGATTGATACTTTATGATTTGAACCCATGTGTCTTTTTATGGATGATATTGTATGGTCTGGATTAGTGATGGCTTGTCTTTTGGCCACTTGTCCAACCAGTCTTTCTCCATCTTTAGTGAAAGCTACTACTGATGGTGTTGTTCTGTTGCCTTCAGCATTGGCTATTACTACTGCCTCTCCACCTTCCATTACTGCAACACATGAATTTGTTGTTCCTAAGTCGATTCCTATTACTTTACTCATTGATTTTTTCCTCCTAAATTATCCTTTTATTCCTATTTTTACCATAGTTGGTCTGATTACTTTTTTGTTAAGTAGATAGCCTGTTTGAAATTCTTCAGTTACAGTATCTATCAGCTTTTCATCTTCTACTACATCGTTCATTACTCCTTGATGATAGCTTGGATCAAACTTTTCACCTTGAGCTTTGATTTTTTCTAACCCCTGGGCTTCTAGTATTTCCATAAGCTGTTTATATATCAAATTAACTCCTTCATAGAAGGCTTCAATTTTCGTTTCATCTGGTTTTTGGACTACAGCCCTTTCAAAGTTGTCTACTACCATAAGTAATGGTAGCATTAGCTCTTCAGTTCCATATTTCCCCATATTTTCCAGTTCGGTTCTTGCCCTTTTTTTGTAGTTTTCAAATTCTGCAGTTAGTCTTAAAAGCTTTTCTTCCAGTTTTTTGATTTCTTCATTTCTTTCTTCTAATGCTTTGCTGTGTTTATCTTGTTTTTCACGCTTATCATGTTTTTCTGTTTTCTTGGTTTCTTGGATTGCTTCTTTCTGGTTTTCATGTTCTTTTTTCTTTTTATCAGTCATTTTCATCCTCCTTTTTTAATAAGGCTTCCAAGAGGCTGATGTTTTTTTCGTAAAACATCCTGGTTGGTCCGATTATGCCAATTTTGCCATTTAAACCTTCACAAAAAGAGCAGTTAGTAGCTATCAATGTAAAGTCTTTTAAATCCTCCAGTCCTAATTCTTCACCTATTTTAACTCCTATTTTATTGCCTTCACTTCCGATGGCATCTCTTAGTAATCCTGTGATGATTTCCTGGTTTTCTATAGTTTCCATAAATTTAGCTATTTTTTTTACTTCATTGAATTCTGGAAGCTTGAAGATATTTTTAACTCCTTCTACAATTACCTCTACATTGTTTTCTTCTTCCAGGCTTTTTTCTATCAGGTTGAATATCTCTTCTAGCAACAGTGGAGAGTTAGGAAAAATCCCCTTGATTTTATTTTTAAGATCTAAGGTAAGATACTTTATTTCTTTGTCCTTAAGATGTTGATTCAATATCTCAGATAAACTTATTAGCTCTTCTTCACTTAGTTTTTCCAAATATGGTATTACATAGTCCTTAACCTTGTTAGATGATAACACCAGTACCAATAAGGCTTTATCCTCTAGCAATCCTACTAGTTTAAGATGATGTATGGTTTCTTCTCCTCTTTTTTCTTCAGTTACTATTACTGTATAGTTACTGGCTCCGGCTAGCATAAGAGCTACTTCTTTGAGGTAATTATTGATATTGCTTATATTCGAAGTAAGTTGATCGATCAAATTTATTTCTTCTAAAAGCTCTTCTTCTTCCATAAGGTTATCTACATAATACCTATAACCTGATGGAGCTGGCACTCTGCCACTTGAGATGTGTGGTTGTTGAATATATCCTAATTCCTCTAGAGCTGCCATTTCATTTCTGATAGTAGCTGAACTGACATTAAGTCCATATCTGTTCATTATGGTTTTAGAACTCACTGGCTCTGCTTCTAAGATGTATTCTTTTATTATAGCTTTAAGTATTTGTTCTTTACGTTTATCCACTTGATCACCTCTTTTAGCACTTTGGCATTTTGAGTGCTAATGAAAGGATATCATTTTCTTTTTTTGTTGTCAAGATTTTAGCAGAATTGTTCCTTGATTGCCAAAAAATATAGGATATCAATAAATTGATATCCTATATTTATTTACAATTAACTATTTAAAATAATATATTATTTATACAAATACTTGACACTAAATATAAGATAAATAATAGCTGCTACTGCTAACACTACCAGAAAAATCGGTACTAACCAAACCAAGGAAGCTAAAACTAACTTAATGATCCAATACAACAAAAAAGCCAACAATAAAACAATAATTGAAACTAGCAAAGCATGAAGAAACAAGCCAATGCCACCTTTGATCTTGCTGCTGATAAATTCACCAAGTCTTAAATTCCAATCCAATAATCGACTCATCATAAACCCCCTTATTTATACCTATTAGCCAACTCAGCCTCTATATCATTAATACTAACACCCTTCTCCTTAAAAAGCACTAATAAATGATAAAATAAATCACTAGCCTCATATACAACCTCAGACTTACCCTCATTTTTAGCCCCAATAATAACCTCAGCAGTTTCTTCTCCAACCTTTTTTAAGATCTTATCGATACCTTTTTCAAATAAGTAGGTCGTATAAGCACCCTCAGGTCTCTTTTCAAAACGATCAGCAATAACAGCTTCCAAACCAGCTATCCTCTTACCAAAAAGGATCCCACTATTATCCTTAGCTTTTACACGAAGATCAGAACCACTATCAAGAAGTGAAGTTAAATCATAATGAAAACAACTTTTATCTCCCTCATGACATGCAACACCTATCTGCTCTACTCTCAAAAGAATAGTGTCTCTGTCACAATCATAGAAAATCTTCTTGATCCTTTGGAAATGACCACTGGTCTCTCCTTTATGCCACAAATCCTGCCTGCTCCTAGAAAAATAAACAGCCTCACCTAGCTCCAAGCTTCTCTCCAAAGACTCCTTATTCATATAGGCCAGCATCAAAACCTCTTCAGTCAAATCATCCTGAACTATTGCAGGCAACAAGCCATCATTATCCCATTTCAACTTATCTAAAAAATCAACTACCATCTAACCTTCACTCCTTTATCAATTAAAAACCTCTTTGCTTCAGCAACAGAATAAGTACCATAATGAAAAATTGATGCAGCCAAGGCAGCAGATGCCTTACCTTTCACTAAACCTTCATAAAGATGCTCCAAGGAACCAACTCCACCAGAAGCTATAACAGGTATACCCACCAGCTCACTGACCTGTCTGGTAAGCTCCAAATCATAACCATCCTTGGTACCATCTCTATCCATACTAGTCAAAAGGATCTCGCCAGCACCTAATTTTTCTACTTCCTTTGCCCAACTAAAAACATCAATCCCTGTATTGACCCTGCCTCCATTGATATAGGCTTCATAGGAGCCATCTCCTTTAGCCTTGGCATCAATAGCCACTACAATACACTGGGAACCAAATATTTCAGCACCTTTTGTTATCAGTTCCTTATTTAAAATAGCAGGAGTATTAATAGAAACCTTATCAGCTCCAGCTCTTAAAATTGCCCTCATATCATCAATGGACTTTATACCACCACCAACAGTAAAAGGAATATAAACATCACGAGCAGTTTGTCTAACCACCTCGATCATAGTATCCCTTTTCTCATGTGAAGCAGTAATATCTAAAAATACCAGCTCATCTGCGCCAGCCTTATCATAATGCTTTGCTAAATCAACTGGATCACCAGCATCTCTTATATCCACAAAGTTAGTACCCTTAACTACCCGTCCGTTTTTCACATCCAGACAAGGTATGATTCTCTTCTTTAACATCTATTCACCCTCAACTAGCCTTAAAGCTTCTGATAAATCTATCTTGCCTTCATAGATAGACTTACCTAGTATAACCTCATCAACACCATATTGCTCAAGTTTCAATACGTTTTTTACATCCTTCAGCGAAGACATGCCTCCTGAAGCTGTGATCCTCAAATTACTCTCCCTGGCAATATTTTCCGTTTCCTGTAAATTAGGACCAGCCAAAGTTCCATCACGATCGATATCAGTATAAATGATCCTGGAGATACCAAGTTCTCTCATTTCATGAGCCAGATCAACAGCACTTAGCTTAGTATCCTCAAGCCAACCTTTTGTTTTGACCATACCTCCAACTGCATCGATCCCTACAACTATCTTTTCTCCATAAACAGCAGCAGCACAAGCTACCAAAGCCTTATTTTCTACTGCAGCAGTACCAAGAATAACCCTGGAGACACCTAAATCAAGATACATTCTGATAGTCTCCATAGATCTGATACCACCACCAAGCTCCACAGGTATATCCAGAACCTCCACCAATTTTTTAACTACTTCAAGATTTTTCGGATTACCTGCCTCAGCACCATCTAAATCAACCAGATGAAGAAGCTTAGCACCTATTGACTGCCACTTTAAAGCAATTTCTACTGGGTCTCCATAAACTGTTACCTGTTTATAGTCACCCTTATACAACCTTATACATTCTCCATTTAACATATCTATAGCAGGAACAATCAACATCTCTCCACCAGCTTTCCAAAATTATTGATGATTTTCAAACCTTTATCCGAGCTTTTCTCAGGATGAAACTGGGCTCCAAAAATTTTGCCGCATTCTACCACAGCTACTATTTCTTCCCCATATTCACAAGTAGCTACCACTACCGAATCATCATCAGGAACTACCTTAAAGCTATGAACAAAATAAAAATCGTCACCACTTACAATACCTGACAATAAGGAAGACTCTCTTTTTAGCTCCAAAGAATTCCAACCCATATGAGGTATCTTAAAGCTAGTGGTAAGCTTTTTCACCTGTCCCTTGATAAGACCAAGACCCTTGGCTCCACCATGCTCTTCACCGTAATCAAACAAAAGCTGCATACCTAAACAAATACCTAACACAGGTTTATCAGTCTTAGCAACTTCCTTTAAAAAAGCATCCAAGCCTCTTTTAGCCAGATCTTCCATTCCATCTTTAAATGCACCTACACCTGGTAGGATATAGCCGTCACAAGTGGCTAGAATACCTATATCATCAGTATTGACAAACTTGTAACCACTCTTTTTTAAAGCAGCTTCAACACTACTCATATTACCACGTCCATAATCTATGATACCAATCATTAAATCATCCCCTTAGTCGAAGGCAATCCATTATTCATATCAACTTTTACAGCCATTTTCAAAGCTCTTCCTAAAGCCTTAAACATACCTTCAATTATATGATGAGTATTTTTACCTTCTAAAATCTTTACATGCATATTGATACCAGCTGCAACTATAAAAGCTCTAAAAAACTCCTCAACTAACTCTGTCTCAAAGTTGCCAATAGTCTCATAAGGGATATCAACATCAAATTTCAAAAACGGTCTGCCACTTAAATCAAGAGCAAGTAACACCAGGACCTCATCCATAGGCAGCAGTATATGACCATATCTTTCAATACCCACCTTATCACCAAGACCTGACTTTAAAGCTTCCCCTAAAACAATACCAACATCTTCTACTGTATGATGAGCATCAATTTCCAGATCACCCTCAACTACCAGCTTTAAATTAATATTGCTATGTTTGACCAATAGCTCTAGCATATGATCAAAAAAACCAACATCAGTTCTTCCCTCAAGAAGACCCTGACCATCTAATTCCATCTGTGCCCATATTTTTGTCTCTTTGGTATTTCTTTCAACAACACCTATTCTACTCATCTTTCAACCTCACACTAACTGCATTTTTATGTGCGCCAAAGCCTTCTACTTCAGCTAGCTTCTCTATATATTTACCTTTTTTGATCAAGGCCTCTTTGGTGTAGGAAATAACACTGGTCTTTTTCAAATAAGTATGGGTATTTAAAGGAGAATAAAAGCGACTAGTACCATTTGTAGGTAACACATGGTTTGGACCAGCAAAATAGTCTCCAATAGGTTCAGGGGTAAAATAACCTAAAAACACCGCTCCGGCATTTTTAATTCCCTCTAAATAATTCATAGGCTCAGCAACAGCCAATTCTAAATGCTCTGGTCCATAGCTATTGGCAAAATCCAACGCTTCCTCTATAGAATCAACAATAATAACTGCTCCATTACTTTTTAAGGACTCCTTAGCAATACCCTTCCTTATCAATAAATCTAACTGTTTTGCTACTTCCGACTCAACTTTATTGGCATAATCCTCGCTAAAGGTTACCAATATTGATGCTGCAAGCTTATCATGTTCACATTGAGAAAGGAGATCAGCTGCAATATATTCAGGTTTTGCACCTTCATCAGCAATTACCAGAATTTCACTTGGTCCTGCCAACATATCAATATCCACTGCACCATAAACCATTTTTTTAGCAATTGTTACAAAGATATTACCAGGTCCAACTATCTTATCGACCCTTTTTAAAGGACCAGCGCCATAAGCTAATGCCCCCACTCCTTGAGCTCCACCTACTTTATACACTTCTGTTACTCCTGCAAGTTTAGCAGCACTTAAGGTATATGGATTTATTTCTCCATTAATGTCAGGAGGAGAAATCATCACGATTTCCTTTACTCCAGCAACTTTAGCTGGCACAGCAGTCATGATCACTGAAGAAGGATATGCAGCAGTACCACCAGGTACATAAAGACCAACTCTTTCAATAGGTCTTACCAGCTGACCTAAAACTACACCATCCTCTTTTTCCTCAAGATAAGAATCTAGCATCTGCTTCTTATGATAATCCTCTACATTGGCAATCGAAAGCTTTACTGCCTCAATAAATTCTTCATCAACCTTATCAAATGCTCTATCAAATTCTTCCTGACTTACTTTAAACTGCTGTTCATCCAGTAAAACGCCATCAAACTTACCAGTGTACTCTCTTACTGCACGATAGCCATTTTCCTTGATATTTTCCAGGATATTGGCGACAATATCGTTCTGTTCCTTATTACCCACCTCACTATTATCTTTTAGTAGCTGGCTGATTTCTTTTTTATTGCTATAGTAGTATCTTTTCATCAACATCTTATACCTCTAATATTTCCTTTATTTTTTGGGACAAAGCAAATATATCCTGATTTTTGACCCTATAACTTACCCTATTGGCAATAAGTCGTGCAGTTGCTTCAAAAATTTCCTTTACCTCAACCAGACCATTTTCCCTTAAGGTAGTGCCAGTTGAAACAATATCAACAATCATATCAGCAAGGCCTATTGTAGCTGCCAGCTCTACATTACCATGTAGCTTGATCAATTCCATCTGTAAGCCTTCACTGGAAAAAAATGATTCTGCCACATTGATAAATTTAGTAGCCACCCTTTTATGATTAAATAAATGTAATGGAAATGGAGTGCCTAGTTCCTCACTTAATTCCCTTGGAACAGCTACAGAAAAATGACATTTGCCAAAGCCAAGATCCAATAGTTCAAAAACATCCCTGGCTTCTTCTTCTATGGTATCCTTGCCAACTATCCCAATATCTGCCACCCCATGCTCTACAAAGATAGGAACATCTGTAGGCTTACAGATTATATATCTAACATCCTCTAATTCAAACTGAAGCATCCTGGACTCAACTTCAACACCTTTGGTATCTAAACCTACTTTACTGAAAATATCCAGTGCTTTTTCTCCAAGTCTGCCTTTAGGTAAGGCAATTACTAATTTTTCCTTATCCACTTCTATTTATCCTCCAAGTCTATAACTGCAATATTACCTGCAGCTCTTGATAACTCTGCTTTTTTAAAACGACTGACAAAATCTACATCAACTATCTCCTCTGCAATATCAGGCAAGGTTATTTTTCTGTCCATTGTTTTAACATAAAGATCCACATTGATGGCAAAGCCAACTGCAGGTTTACCTGAATGATACTCATGTATAAGGTTGTCATAACGCCCACCACTGATTATCGGCGTTCCAACACCTGGTCCAAAGCCTTCAAATAATAAGCCTGTATAATAGTCAAAGTCACCTAAGATGCTAAAATCAAAGAAAATATCCTGACTATAGCCTAATTCCTTTAAAATCCCATAAATTGTTTCTAGTCTTTCTATAGCTTCTACATATTTTAATGAACTGGAAAAATCTTTGATCTTCTTAAGAAATTCTATTGAACCATTTATAGATACCAAAGTTAATAACATTTTCTTAGCCTTATCTGGTAATATCTTATCTAAGGCCACCAGATCTTTATTGATCATCAGCTCCTCTATTTTTTCTTGTAAATCCTCATTTTCAACTAATTCCTTAAGGAGACCCACTGTTATATCCATATGACTGATACCCAGGGAATAATCCTTGACTCCTCTTTTTTTCATTGAATCAAGGGCCATTATCAAAACTTCACAATCACTAATAATTGAGTCTGAACCAATAAGCTCAATACCTACCTGAGCCTGTTGTCTTCTTTCACCACTTTTCAGACTACCCTGGCTGAATATTTCTCCTGCATATGCCAATCTTAAGGGATAATTATCCAGCTCTCTAAAATGTGTAGCTACAACTCTGGCCATCGGTGCAGTGATTTCAGGCCTTAAAACCAGTAAATCTCCGGTTTTATCCACTAAGGTAAAAAAATTAGTTTCATCTTTATGTTTCTTTCTGACTATATCCCACTTTTCTATCATCGGAGTTTTTATTTCATGATACCCCCATTGTAAAAATTCATCTAATAGTTCAGTAATGACCTGTCTTTGAATATATGTGTCTTCCTGAAGGTAATCTCTGGTGCCTTCTGGGATCATTAGTTTTCTTTTCATTTTAACCTCTCGTTTACTTTATTGATTTAGTTTACTAAAGTAATTATATCCTTATTGCTAATTATTGTCAATTTCTTTCTTCATTTTTTTAAAGACCAAAGCATAACCTTCTCCATATTCCAGACATTTTTTTACTCTGCTTATTGTTGTAGAACTAGCTCCTGTAAGTTTTTGTACATCAAGATATTTAGACTTTTCTTCCAACAATCTGGCTACATGCCATCTTTGTGCCATTGCTTTGATTTCTTCAACAGTGCATAGATCCTCAAAAAAAGCCTTATATTCCTGCTGGTTTTCTAAGGATATAATAGCTGTGAAAAGTTCTTCCAAGTCACTGTTAGCTACATTTTTTTTATACATTTTACACCTCAAATATATCTTATTTTATCTACTTGGTAAGCTTAAAAAATTTCTTTATTTTATATAGGTAGTCATTTTCATCATCTACCTTCCAATTTTCCATATCAAAAATATATTTTTCCCCTTTAAATTTATTTTTTAAAGCGATATTGATCACTGCATATAAATTATTTCTGGATCTCACCCTGTTTTTTCTCCCTTTTATTTTCAACTTCAAGTAATTATCTTTAACCTCAAGAATCTGAAAATCACCTCCATCTTTTCTGATGATTTCCCTGAATTCAGTTAAAAAATCTTCTAATTCATTTTTCTCCATTATTATCCCCTTACTTATGATATTGTTCATTTTTGTTGATCTTCATACTTCTATATATTTGTTCTATCAAAATCAATCTCATCAATTGATGAGGAAAAGTAAAGCTGGAAAAAGATAAAAGATAATCAGCTTTATCAAGTACAGATTGATCTAAACCATTGGAGCCACCTATGATAAAGGTGATCGATGATGATTTATAGGTGGTTACCTCTTTTATAAGTAATGCTAAACCTTCAGAGGTTATACTTTTTCCTTGAATAGCCAAGGCAATGAGAAAGCTATCCTCTTTTAATCTTTTTAACAGCCTTTCTCCTTCTTCTTTTTTTTGTTCATCAATGGTACCCTTATTGCTTTCTACTACTTCCACAAAATTTATTTTTGCGTAGCTTTTTAGTCTTTTATCATATTCATTGATACCATTTTTAAGATAGGTTTCCTTTAGATTACCTACACTTAAAATATTGATTTCCATTTATCCACAGATCCTTTTAATAATATCAATATATATTTCTGTTCCCTGAAATACTTGTTTTAAATCGATAAACTCAATTGCGGCATGAGCTTCTTTAATATCACCTGGTCCAAATACCACTGTTGGTATTCCTGATAGCCTCAGGTGAGCGCCATCAGTCCAATAATTGGCACCATATATTTTCGAAACCACTCCTGCTTCCTTAGCAGCTGCCAGCAGGTCAGCTATGAAAGGTTCATTTTCAGAAGTTTCCAAAGGGATCCTGTTTTCAGTTTCTTCTAAAGTTCTGATACTCATATCCTCATTATTATATGGTAATCTGCTCCATAGTTCTTCTATTTCCCAGATGATTCCTTCTTCTGTTTCTCCAGGTATATACCTTCTGTTCAGGCTGAAAGTACAGATATCAGGCACTATATTATTTTGTACCCCTCCGGTTATCATGCCTACATTTAATGTAGCTTCACCACAAAGTTTATGAACTTTCTTTTCTAGTTTAGGTATTAAATCATTTTTAATCAAATATATCAACTCTACTGCTTTGTAGATGGCATTATCTCCAATTTTAGGATTGCTGCTATGTGCTGCCTTACCTTTTATCTCTACTTCTAAAGACATGGTACCTTTATGTGCTACTGCTATATTAAGATTAGTTGCTTCTCCTATAATCGCCAGGTCAGCAAATTTTCCTCTTTTTCTTAAATTATAGGCACCATCGCTATTATTAGGACACTCTTCACCAACAGTACCTATCAAGATGATTTTCCCCTTGATTTTTATTTTATTTCTTTTAAGGTAGATCAAGGAATAGAACATAGAGGCTAAGCCACCCTTCATGTCAACAGTTCCTCTACCCCAAAGTTTTCCATCCTCTTCATAAGCAGTTAATGGTTCTATATCCATGCCTTCAATACCTACAGTATCTAGATGCCCACAGAACAAAATAGTCTTACCTTCTTCTTCACCTTCTAAGATGATTTCAACGTTGCTTCTTCCTGGAGTTATTTCTTCCAATCTGCCATCCAGTCCTTCAGCAAGAGCTATTTCTAAGATCCTTTGGGCTACTTTAGTTTCGCCGCCAGATATTGTATAGTAGCTAGGTATTTTTACCAATTCTCTTATTAAATCTATCAATTCACTTTTATTATTCTCATCTAAGTACATATTCTTCCCCTCCTTCATATATTATAGCAGAGATTAATTAGAAAGAAATAAAAAATACCCTGGAAGGTCAACCTTCCAGGGTATAAAGTCTTAATTTAAATTCAGATTACTTAACTAAGCCAGTTTTTTTGTTGAAAGCTTCAACTAAGGCATCTAATTCAGGTGCCATAGTGTGTAGTTTGCCCCAATAGTTGTCATAGTCGTACCATTGTGCATTCAAGTCATCAACATTATACTCTTGTTGTTCGATCCAAGTGTAGTATTTCAAGTTGTGAACTCTTTTCTTAGAAGCATAAGTCAACTCTTCAACATAGTCGATGTCATTTTCCAAGGCAGCAACAGCATGGTCAACAGCAGCTTGAGCTACAGAATACTTACCGAACTCTTCATCCATTTCAGCTAGACGTGACTGGTACATTGCAGATGAGTCGGTCAATACTGTAGTAATACAGTCGTCTTCAGTCATTTCATAGTATTTGGCCATTTTGATAGCCATGATGATGTTGGCGCAACCGGAAATTCCAGTCCAAGTCAACTTTTCAAGAACATCATCCTTGATGCCTAGTGTTTTCAGGTATTCATGACCTGCAGGCTCATTGAAGAGTCTGAATAGTCTTAGAGCATCAGCATCATCGATTCCAATTAACATGTCGCTGTTCTTAACGTTATGAATCCATGGAACATGCTTGTCGCCGATACCTTCGATCCAGTGCTCGCCGAATCCGTTGTTTAATAGTGTTGAACAGTCAGTAGCTTCACCTACTGCTAATTTAGCACCTTGATAATGATCCTTTATGTAGTCTCCTGCACCTAATGTTCCAGCAGAACCAGATGTTAAGCAAACTGCAGCAAGCTTTGATTTTTCAGTTTTCTCAGCTTCATAGATGCTTTGCATAGCGCTTCCTGTTACTTCATAGTGCCATAAGTGGTTGATTAATTCACCAAATTGATTAAAGATAATAGCCTTTCCAGGTCTTTCTCTTTTTAGTCTCCAAGTTTCGTCATAGATTTCCTTAACGTTTGACTCTGAACCATAAGTAGGAATAATCTCATCAGCAACCTTTTTCAGCCAGTTGAATCTTTCAGCTGACATGTTTTCAGGAAGAATAGCAATTGACTTACATCCAAGAAGATTTGATAACAAAGCTCCTCCTCTGCAGTAGTTGCCTGTTGAAGGCCAAACAGCCTCGTTATAAGTTGGATCAAATTGTCCAGTTACTAGTCTTGGAACTAAACAAGCATAAGCAGGTCCAACTTTGTGAGCTCCGATTGGGAAAAACTTTCCTGACATAGCAAGAATTCTAGCTTTAACGCCAGAAATTTCAGATGGAATTTCCACATAGTTAGGGAGCTTATTGGCATTGTATAGGCCACCATGCTCCTTAGGCTCGTTGTACCATGAAATTCTGAAGAGGTTGATAGGGTCCAAAGCTTGTGGATCTACTTCCTTAAGTCTGTCCTTGATTTCTTGTGGGATCAGATCAGGATTCTTCATTTGTGCAATTGTTGGAACTATAACATTTTGCTCCTTAGCACGCTGCACAGTTTTTTCTAATACTGCTTCATTGATTGTTAAGTCAATAAGTGTTCTCATTAATTATCCTCCTAAAAATATTATTAACAACAAAAACCTGAGAAAGGAATAAATCCTTTCTACGTGTCTATACATATATTACCCTATATCTGAATATTTTTCTAGAGACTTTTGGAAAAAAATATATGAATTTGTCACATCCTTTAATTTTTTATCTGAACTTGAATAAAAAATATTTATCCTTTATACTTTAAGTAGTACGT
The DNA here is from genome assembly GCA_022615965.1 of Fusobacteriota bacterium. Classification (GTDB taxonomy): domain Bacteria; phylum Bacillota; class TC1; order TC1; family TC1; genus WTXA01. The sequence goes on along the minus strand of JAKEGG010000048.1, from coordinate 256 downwards.
TTTAAGGTAGGTTGATATGAACATTCCGTATAGATGCGATTTATTTTTAAATCTGGAGAAAACACAAATAGATACACTTTTTAAAGGCTTTACTACCTATTTAAAAACCTATAAAAAAGATGAAATCATCTTCAAGGGAGATGAATATATCAATGAATTAGGAATAATTTTAAAAGGCAAGGTAATAATCGGCAAAGAAACCTCAGCAGGCAATAAAACAATTATTGCCATCCTGGGACAAGATGACTTTATTGGT
>JAKEGG010000047.1 GCA_022615965.1 Fusobacteriota bacterium | reverse complement strand
TTGATAATTTCCAATATGCAACAGAATATGGAGAGATATATATGAAGCTTCTAACCAACAGTATTGAAACTGGGGAAGATAGCTTTTTAATTGATTATTGCCTGTTTGATGAAGAAGATAATTTAATATTTACAAATAAAATGGAAATAAAATACAAAAGGAGCAATAGATGGGAGTACTAATTAACCTAGAAGAGAATATCAGGGAGAGATGGAATAAAGCCCTTGTCAAAGGCTTTGAAACCAAAGCACTTAAAACAGAAGATCTTCCTTTGTTCACCTTAGAGGTGCCAAAGGATAAGAAGTTTGGGGATTATGCTACCAATATTGCCATGGTTTTAGGTAAAAAGGAAGGTAAAAATCCAAGGGAGCTGGCTTTGCTTCTAATAGAGCTTTTTAACAGCATAGAGGATAAGGCTTACATTGATAAAGTAGAAATCGCTGGTCCAGGCTTTATAAATATGTATCTGGATGAAAGCTACCTTTTTGATATTGTAGCAGAAGCTGTTAAAGCTAAGAGTAATCATGGCCATACCAGCTATTTAAAGGGAGAAAAAATCAATCTGGAATTTGTCAGTGCCAACCCTACAGGGCTCCTACATATGGGTAATGCCAGAGGAGCAGCTATAGGAGATACCCTGGCAAATGTTTTAAAAGCTATTGGGGCAGAGGTTGCTAAGGAATACTATATCAATGATGCAGGAAATCAGATAGAAAACTTTGGTAAATCCTTGGATGCCAGATATAGAGAAGAGTTAGGGGAAGCTGAAGTTGAATTCCCTGCAGATGGCTATCATGGAGAGGATATCCGAGATACTGTTAGAGGCTATATAGCACTTCATGGAGATAAACTCCTTAAGCTAAACTATGAAGATAGAGTAAAAGCCTTGGTTGAATATAGCTTAGAGGAAAAGCTTGAGCATATCAAAACCAATCTGGCTAAGTTTGGTCTGGTCTATGATGTTTGGTATAAGGAAAGCACTATCCATAACAGTGGTGCAGTGGAAAAGACTTTAGAGGAACTTAAGAAAAAAGACTTTATCTATGAAAATGAAGGAGCCTTATGGTTGAAAACCACTGCCTTAGGAGAAGAAAAGGATGAGGTAATGATCAGAACCAATGGCCATCCAACCTATTTTGCTGCTGATATTGCTTACCATAAGGATAAATTTGATCGAGGCTTTGATACTCTGATCAATATCTGGGGAGCTGATCATCATGGACATGTAGCCAGAATGAAAAAAGCTATGGAAGCAATGGGTTATCATGGAGACAGGCTTGAAGTTATTCTTATGCAGTTAGTTAGATTGTTTAAGGATGGGGATATCTTAAGGATGTCCAAGAGAACAGGTACTTATGTGACTTTGGAGGAACTGCTAGAGGAAGTAGGGGTTGATGCAGCCAGGTATTTCTTTGTGATGAGAAATCCAGATAGTCATCTTGACTTTGATCTTGACCTGGCAAAAAGCCAGAGCAATGACAATCCAGTATACTATATCCAGTATGCCCATGCCAGAATTTGTAGCATCTTAAGAAATTTAGAGGAAGATGTGGCTGAATATCTGGATGAGGAAAAGGTTAAATTGACTTTAGATATTGAAAAGGATCTGGCCTTGAAGGTTGGAGAGCTAGAAAAGGTCCTGGTTGAGGCTGGAATAAGGAGGGAGCCATATAAGGTGGCTGCTTATGCATTGGAGCTGGCAACCTTGTTTAATCAGTTTTACAGCAGCTGTAGAGTATTAAATGAAGCTGACAATATTAAGAAGAACAGACTGAAGCTTATTATGGCTTCAAAATATGCTTTAGAAAATGTCTTGAAGATATTAGGCGTTAGTGCGCCAGAAAGAATGTAGGGAGGAAGACATGACAAAATACATCTTTATAACAGGAGGAGTTGTTTCCTCACTAGGCAAAGGAATAGTAGCAGCATCCTTAGGCAGACTTTTAACAGCCAGAGGCTTAAAGGTAGCTATTCAAAAGTTTGATCCCTACATTAATATTGACCCTGGAACTATGAGTCCTTATCAGCATGGAGAGGTTTTTGTTACTGATGATGGTGCGGAAACTGATTTAGATGTAGGGCATTATGAAAGATTTACCAGTGTACACCTTTCAAAAAATTCCAATGTAACAACTGGCAAAATATATTGGAGTGTATTAACTAAGGAAAGACAAGGAAAATATCTTGGCAATACAGTTCAGGTCATTCCCCATATTACAAATGAAATCAAGGACAGACTTAAAAGAGTAGCTAAGTCTGCTAAAAATAATGTTGATATAGTTATTACCGAAATAGGTGGAACAGTTGGTGATATTGAATCATTGCCTTTTCTAGAAGCCATCAGACAATTTAAAACAGATATTGGCCGAGATAATGTCCTCTATCTGCACCTTACCTTGATACCTTACCTTAATGCTGCCAAGGAGGCTAAAACCAAGCCAACTCAGCATAGTGTAAAGGAATTAAGAGGCTTAGGGATCCAACCTGATATTGTTTTATGTAGAACAGCCTATAGAATGACTAAGGACATGACTGATAAAATAGCTTTATTCTGTGATATTGAAAAGGAAGCGGTTATCCAGGTATTAGATGCCAAGGATATTTATGAAGTACCTTTAAATCTTAGAAAAGAAGGTCTTGATGATTATGTAATGAAAAGACTTTCATTAGAGAATAATGAGCCGGAACTTGGAGAATGGAAAGAGCTGGTGGATAGGATCCATGGACTAAAGGACAAGGTTACCATTGCTTTGGTAGGTAAATATGTTAAGCTACAGGATGCCTATTTAAGTGTAATGGAATCTTTAAAGCATGCAGGTGTTCATTTAAATAATATTGTGGAAATCAGATGGATCAATGCAGAGCATCTTGATAAAGGTATCAATGATCAGTTAGATGGAGTCGATGGCATTCTTGTACCAGGAGGATTTGGTGAAAGAGGTCTTGAAGGAAAAATCAATGCAATCAGATATGCCAGGGAAAAGAACATACCTATGTTTGGCATATGTTTAGGAATGCATATGACTGTAGTGGAGTTTGCTAGAAATGTTTGTGATCTGGCTGATGCCAATAGTTCTGAAGTAAACCCAGCTGTAAAAAATCCGGTTATCGATCTTTTACCTGAACAAAAGGACATAGAGGATATGGGTGGCACTATGAGATTAGGTCTTTATCCTTGTAAGCTGGTGCCTAAAACACTGGCAGCTAAAGCCTATGGTCAGGAAACCAGGGTTTCTGAAAGGCATCGTCACAGGTATGAGTTTAATAATGATTATAGAGAAATATTAGAGAAAAATGGACTGGTAATTTCAGGTTTGTCTCCAGATAAGAATCTGGTAGAAATAGTTGAGCTTAAAAACCATAGATGGTTTTTAGCCTGTCAGTTCCATCCTGAATTTAAATCCAGGCCAAATAATCCTCACCCACTTTTCAGAGACTTTGTAGCAGCTGCAATAGCCAGAAGAAATGAGAATTAGAGGCGAAGATGTATAAAAAAGAAGACTTAGAAGAAAGTAAATTAATTGAACTATATGAAATTGCTAAAAAGCTACAAATCAGCTCCTACTATAGCTTTAGAAAAAAAGAGCTGATTTTTGAAATTTTAAAAGAGCAGGCTCGCCAGGAGGCTGACAGCCTGACTGATGAAAACAGGCCTAGAGCAGAAGGAGTTCTGGAAATACTCCCTGATGGCTTTGGTTTTCTAAGAGTGTTCAACTATTCTCAAGGTAGCGATGATATTTATGTATCTCCCTCTCAAATCAGAAGATTTAGTCTTCACACTGGAGATGTTATATCTGGACTATTAAGACCTCCTAAGGAGAATGAAAGATATTATGCTCTTTTAAGGGTAGAAGGGGTAAATGGTTGTAATCCTGAACTGGCTAGAAAAAGAGTTAGCTTTGATGCCTTGACTCCAATTTACCCAAAAGAGAAACTTTCTCTGGCTAACAGTGATGAGGCTATGAGGATGATCGATTTGGTTTGTCCTATTGGTAAAGGACAAAGAGGCCTGATCGTATCTCCTCCTAAAGTAGGAAAAACCACTTTGTTAAAGATGATTGCTAATGCAATTACTAAGAATTATCCTGAAGTTGAGCTGATGATCCTTCTGATAGATGAAAGACCAGAGGAAGTTACTGACATTGAAAGATCAGTTAAGGCAGAGGTTATTTCCTCAACCTTCGATGAGCCTGCTGAAAATCATGTCAAGGTAACAGATATGGTTATTGAAAAAGCCAAGCGTCAGGTGGAGATGGGTAAGGATGTGGTTATACTGCTAGATAGTATTACCAGACTAGCTCGTGCTCATAATCTGGTAACCCAGCCTAGTGGTCGTACTTTGTCTGGTGGAGTTGATCCAGCTTCATTACATCGTCCAAAAAGAATTTTTGGATCAGCCAGAAAGGTTGAGGAAGGGGGAAGTCTGACGATTTTAGCCACTGCCTTAATTGAAACAGGTAGCAGAATGGATGAAGTTATTTTTGAAGAATTTAAGGGTACTGGCAACATGGAGTTGATACTTGACCGTAAGCTGGCTGATAACAGGATTTTTCCAGCTATTGATGTGGTTAAATCTGGTACCAGGAAAGAAGAGCTTCTCCTTAATGAAACTGAGAGGAATTTTATCTGGTCCTTTAGGAGAGAAATCGCCAGTTTAAATACAATGGAGGCTATACAGATGCTACTTGATGGAATTTCCAAGACCAAAAGTAATGAAGAATTGATCAGAGCATTTAAGTTGATGTTTAGCAAATAAATAAAAAACACTTGCTTTATTCAAGTGTTTTTTCATTTAATTCATTTTCCATTTTTTCTAATTCCTGAAGAAAGCTATTATCTAAACTGCTTAATTCTTTAAGACCGGTGGTTATTTTCTGAAAGTCCTTTTGAAGAGCCCCTTCCTTTATGAGCAGATAGCTGGTTTTTAAGCCATACATGTAGTTCTGGAACTTATAGTGGAAGTCCTGATATTCTTTAGGCACCTTTAGATCTTCAATTAGTTGAGTTGCCAGGATGATAGAGTCATAAATCTGAATCAAGCCCTTTGTATCATTAGGATCAAGACTGACCAGCTTTTCTGAATTACTGTTTATTTCTTTAAGTATACTTCTTATACTTTGGATATAGGCTTGTTTTTCCTCCAGGTTTTCTTTAGGGGTTGATGTGTTGGTGAATAATATCATAACCAGAGTCAGGATAATGGCAGATATCAGTACTATTGCTGTAATAAATATTTTCTTGTTTTTCATATAGGCTCCTTAAAGGTAAAGTTAAGGCTATTATGACACAAGGAGATTATTTTAACAATAGCAGGTCGATTTTTACAGAGGTGTATTATGAAAAAAAAATACTATGGTGTCAGATATGCTGATGGTTCTGGCAAGGTTTTCAATGAGTGGAATACTTGTAAGGCTGCAGTTACTGGAGTCAAAGGGGTTAGTTACAAAAGTTTTATAAGTGAGTCAGAGGCTGTGGCTTATGTAGAGGGTTCTGGATCGATGAGTGTTTCTGAGGGTGCTTCTGCAAAAACCAGATACGGTCTTTATGTTGATGGTAGCTTTAGAGATATGATTTATAGCTACGGCTTTGTTTTAGTTGATCTGGAAAAAGATCAGACGGTTTTTGAAAAGTATGGCCGTGGAAAGGATAAAGAGGCTGTGGCTTTAAGAAATGTAGCTGGTGAAATGAAGGCTTCAATGGAAGGGATCAACTATGCTATTTCTGCTGGGATAAAGGAATTGACAGTTTTTTATGATTATTCAGGGGTGGAAAAATGGGCTACTGGTGAATGGAAGAGAAATAATCAGCAAACCAAAGGTTACCATGAATTTATGACCAAGAAGATGGAGCTGCTTAAAGTATATTTTTGCAAGGTCAAAGGACATTCAGGTGACAAGTGGAATGAAGTTGCAGATACTCTGGCCAAAAAGGGTCTTGAGGTTGTTGAATAAAAATTATTATGAAGGTATAATTAGTTAATTGAGTTTTAAGGAGGATATTTATGAAGAAAGTTTTAATTTTATTATCAGTATTAATTTTGTTGCCAATCTTCGTTTCAGGTTGTGGCAAAAATGAAAATGAATTACTGATTGGAACTGAGCCTACTTTCCCACCCTTTGAGTACATGGATGAGGCTACTGGCAAAATCGATGGTTTTGATATTGCTTTGATTACTGAAATGGCTAAAAGAGCAGGCTATGAAGTAAAAGTGAGCAATGTTGCATTTGATGGTTTGATTGCTGCTCTCCAGTCTGGGAATATAGATGTTGTAGCTAGTGGAATGTCGATTACAGATGAAAGAAAAGCTAGTATTTTATTTACAGATCCATATATTGATGCTGGGCTATCTATTGTTGTTAGTAAAAATAATAGTAGTATCACTGGAGAAAAAGATCTTAAGGGAAAAGTGGCTGGTGTTCAGATAGGCACTACTGGGGCTGATGAAGCGAATGCTTTAAAAGAGAAAGGTATATTAAAGGAAGTTAAAACCTACAATACTATAGATGTGGCTTTTTTAGACTTAAGCAATGGAGCTATTGACTGTATTATTAATGATGGTCCAGTTAATGAAGCCTATATTAAAAAAGATTCAAGTAAGTCTAAAATCGTTGGTGATGTTTTGGTAAGTGATCAATATGGCTTTGGAGTAGCAAAAGGCTCAGAGGAATTAGTGGAAAAGCTAAATAAGGCTTTAGGGGAAATAAAGGCTGATGGTACTTATGATAAACTGGTGGCAAAATATTTTTCCAATTAGATAATGAGGTGAATGATGTCCTTTTTTGATCATGTTGTTAAAGTTCTTCCTTTGTTGCTAGAGGGCTTGAAGCTTTCAGTAATTATTACTGTAGCTTCTGCAGTGTTAGGAATAGTCATTGGTCTTTTTGTTGGTTTAGGTAGAATTTCTAAAAAAAAGCCTATAAAGTTTTTAGCAGGCTGTTATGTTAATTTTTTAAGAGGTACACCCTTATTGGTACAGCTATTGATCATCTATGCAGGGTTGCCACAGATTTTACAACTGATTACAGGGAGACCTAGTCCTATGTCCCCTATAGTTGCGGCAATTGCAGCCTGTAGTTTGAATAGCGGTGCATATGTTGCTGAAATTATACGTGCCGGTATTCAGTCCATCGACAAAGGACAGCTTGAAGCAGCTCGTTCTTTAGGCCTGACCAAAAAGCAAAGTATGACCAGGGTAGTTCTGCCTCAGGCATTTATGAGGATCATTCCTCCTTTAGGTAATGAATTGATTACTTTATTAAAGGAAACCTCTATTTTATCTGCTATTGGACTAGAAGAAATGATGCGCAAAGGACAGCTTTATGTTGCGTCTACTTTTCAGCCTTTTCCTGTATATATAACAGTGGCATTTATCTACTTTATCATTGTAGTAATTATTTCTAAGGCTTTAAGCCTTTTGGAAAGGAGATTGAGGATCAGTGCTGAAAGTTAAGAGCTTATATAAGAGTTTTAGTGATATTGAGGTTTTAAAAGGCATTTCAACTGAAATCAATCAAGGCGAGGTTGTTTGTATCATAGGTCCTAGTGGCAGTGGTAAAAGCACTTTCCTTCGTTGTCTTAACAGGCTTGAAGAAGCTAATAAAGGTGAGATAATATTTGATGGACAAAGTATTTATGGACGAGATGTCAATATCAATAGAATAAGGGAAGAAATGGGCATGGTCTTTCAAGGCTTTAACTTGTTTCCTCATCTGACAGTGATTAAGAATATTATTCTGGCGCCTATGCTGGTCAAGAGTCTGGCCAAGGAGGAAGCATATAGTATCGGAAAATCTTTACTGGCTAAGGTAGGACTTAAAGATAAAATGGATGCTTATCCAGATCAGCTTTCTGGTGGACAAAAGCAAAGGGTGGCAATTGCCAGAGCTTTGGCTATGTCTCCTAAGGTAATGTTGTTTGATGAGCCGACCAGTGCTTTGGACCCTGAAATGGTTGGAGAGGTCTTGCAGGTTATGAAGTCCTTAGCCCTAGAAGGTATGACTATGGTAGTAGTAACTCATGAAATGGGTTTTGCCAGAGAGGTAGCCACCAGAGTTATTTTCATGGATGAGGGAGTTATTGTTGAAGAAGGTTCTCCCGAGGAAATATTTAATGATAGCACACATCAAAGAACTCAGGAGTTTTTAAAACGAATATCTTAAATAAACAGAAACAGAGAGCTACATTTCATCAATTGTAGCTCTCTGTTATTTATCTTGGTCTTTTAGTTTGGTGATCCTGATCTGATAGTTCTCTTTACGAATACTGCATCCCATAAGATTGTTAACAGCTCGGTGAACATTAGTAAAAAGAAGAATATTCCTGTAGTTAGATGTCATAGCAGTAGTGGATGCTATTAACTTTAGCAGGAAATAATAGTAGTGTAAAAATAAGGAATATCGGTGGTAAACAGGAAGTCAGACATCATCTGGAAAATCTAGGGATATGTCCTGGGATGAATATACTGATTGTTAAAAAAGGTGATGTAATAAATAAAGATAAGCTAGAGAAGGAGCTTGGAGTTAAAGCTATATTTACCTATGCGATAAATAAAAAAGGAGTTGAAGAGTTAATTGATTCCCTTGGTAGTTTAAAGAGGACCGGTAGTTTTTTCTTAAG
>JAKEGG010000046.1 GCA_022615965.1 Fusobacteriota bacterium | reverse complement strand
TGCCAGATGCCCAGCTTTATGGACTAGCATATTACGTTAATAAAAAAAGCTCTCATTGAGAGCTTTTTTCTTATCAAACGATATCAATTTATTTATTTTTATTCTTTATTTATCCTTTATCCGTAAAGTTATTACCAACATGATCTTAACCTTAACTTTGACAGACATACTTTCACCTTAAAAAAAGGCTCTAAATTAACTTTATAAAGCTTGTGGTAAACCAGCTATTCAACCTCTCTGAGCTTTTAGCAAAGGACAAGGCAGGAAGAGAGGAACTATTGCACCTATAGTCCCAAAAAATAAACCTAAAACACCTATGCTAAGAAAAAATATTTTTTTCAATTTCAATATTTCCAACCTCTTTAAACCAATATAGATAGTTAGCACTTACTAACTATCTATATGATACAAGAAAAGACCTGAACTACCTACCAGCAGACAATATCTTCTCCTTACACCATAAGGCCAGCTGATCATCAAGCTCTCCAGCTTTAAGTCGCCATTTCCAGTTATCACCTACAGAACCAGGTAAATTGATTCGAGCACCACTATCAAGAGCCAGCAGATCCTGAACAGGAAAAATCACTAAATCAGCTGAGCTAGCCATCATTTCTTCAATTATATCCTTCACCTTGACCTTGATCCCATCATCAGAAACACCACCTAAAGCCAGCCAGCCAGCCAAGGTATCAGTATCATGAGTACCAGAATAATAAACACGATCACTCACCTCAGCCCCAGCCTTTTTAAACTGATAAATTTCCATCCCTGGAAAGCCAAGAACATTCTTAAGATTATCTACCTCAGGAGTAATATACCCAAGATCCTCAGCTAAAAAGGATAAGCTACCTAACTCTTCTTTTAAAACCTTAAAGAGCTTCATTCCAGGACCTTTGTACCACTTGCCCTTAACTGCAGTCACCTCACCAGCCTCTACCCCAAAATATGATTCAAAGCCCCTAAAATGATCCAGACGAACAAAATCAAATAACCTGAAGGACAAAGCAACCCTTTGTAACCACCAGCTATACTCTTCCTTCTCATTGACCTCCCAGTTATAGGTAGGATTACCCCATAGCTGACCAGTACTAGAAAAATAGTCTGGAGGAACCCCGGCCAACAAGGCAGGGTAACCTCTCTTATCTAAATTAAAAAGCTCTCTGTGAGCCCAGACATCACAAGAATTTTCCGCCACATAAATTGGCAGATCCCCAATGATCTCAACTCCAAGGCTATTGGCATGGTTCTTTAATTCCAGCCATTGACTGTAATAGATAAACTGTAAAAAGAAAAAATATTCTATCTCATACTTTTTCTCCAACAGGAGATCTTCCAGAAAATCCTGATCATGATTGAAGGCCAAAGGTCCCCAGGTCTGCCAGCTTCCCCCTTTAACCTCCTCCAGATAGGAAAAAAGACCATAATCTATCAGCCAATAGCTATTCTCTTTGATATATGCCTGGAAGGATGACTTAGTAACAGAATCAAACTCTAAGGAAGCAATAAATTTATCATAAGCCTTCCTTAACAAAGGTACCTTAAACCTCCTGACCATTTCATAGTCAGCCTTAGCAGTGTCAAGCTCTTTTTCCTGAAATAAAGCCTTTTGCTCTAAAAGCTCCCAGGTTCCTAAAAGTCCTGCATCCTTTAATTTGTCCAGGCTGATATATAAGAGATTGCCTGCAAAAACTGAAGAACTATAGTAGGGTGAATCAGCTTTGCCAATAGGATTATTAGGCAGTACCTGCCATTTTTCAAAGCCGGCATAAGCTAAGAAATCTACAAATTCAAAAGCTGAGACCCCTAAATCACCTACACCAAAATCAGCTGGCAAGGAAAATATTGGCAAAAGAACTCCAGCAGATCTATTAAAGCAGGTACTACCATTTTTTTCCTTAAGCACAAATACACCAGCTTCAAGAGGTGGAAGGTAGTATTCTTTCGAAGAAAGAATACTACCTCTTAATAGCTCAAGTCTGATCCTGCCATCCTCTGGCAGAGCTATTTCATAGCCTTGCTCCACACTTCTATTGACATAGACTACCAGCTCTTCACTTCCTTTGACTCTAAAGGCAAAAACATCATCATTAAGAGCAAAGGTGGTAAACTCTTCTTGAAACCAGAACTCATAACTATTTCTTAAATAATTAAGCTTCCTGTACCAGGTAAGTAGTTCCTGATCTTCCCTGCCCCAAGGGTAAGTCTTGCGATTATAGGGATCTAAAAAGCCTTCAAGACCAGCTTCATCTCCATAATAGATAGCTGGAACCCCAGGAAAGGTCAGCTGAATAACCGACAAAAGCTTCAGCCTTTTAACAGCCAGCTTTCTAGCTGCCTCATCAAGCTTAAACTCTGCTTTTTGAATTTCACTCCAGTCAGGACCAGCCTTGGCCCCGCCAAGAACAGTTAATATTCTTTCACGATCATGGCTACCTATAAGATTCATAGCTGCCATAAAATTCTCTCTAGGATAATTTTCATACAAGCTCATCAACCTTCTGGCTGTATTTAAAGCTTTTTCCTCATAAAGGAAATATTTGATCAAGGTTTCCCTAAAAGGGTAGTTCATAGCTGAATCTAGCTCATAGCCTGAAAAGTATTCTCTCTGCTTGCCATAGCTAACCTTGTTGGAAGCGTCCTCCCAAACCTCTCCAATCAATACCCCCTCAGGATCAACAGCATTAAGAGCAGCCTTTAATCCTCTGACAAAATAGTCTGGTAGTTCATCAACTACATCAAGACGCCAGCCTTTAACTCCTTCTCTCAGCCAGGTCTTAATAACACTATCCTCCCCTTTATAGATAAAATCCTGAAACTCTCCATTTGCTTTATTGACCTCAGGCAGATCATCAACACCCCACCAGGATTTATAGGTATTATCCTGATGATCAAAGCTGTACCAATGATAATAGGGTGAATCCTCTCCTTGAAAGGCTCCTGGTCCAGGGTAGGTTCCATACTTGTTGAAATAGAGGCTGGAACTGCCAGTATGGTTAAAAACCCCATCAAGAATGATCTTGATACCAGCCTGTTCACAGCTGGCAACCAGATTTCTAAAATCCTCTATCTCCCCATACATGCTATCTATTTTTAAAAAGTCCCCAACATCGTATTTATGATTGCTGGCAGATTCAAAAATAGGATTAAAATATATTATAGAAACACCTAGTTCCTTTAAATATGGTATCTTCTTGATTACCCCCTTCAGGTTACCACCAAAAAAATCCCAGCGAAAAATCCGGCCTTCTGGAGTTTTTAAGTAAAACGGAGTATCATACCAGTCTCCATGGATCAGACTTTTAGCTTTGGGATTTAAGACCTCTCCATCTTCATTGCCATTATAGAATCGATCCACATAGATCTGATAGATTATACCTTTTTTAAACCATTCAGGTATAGCTACCGGCTTATAAAGGGTGATCTGATAACCTTTAGGCACCTCCTTGCTCAGAACGCCAATGCCACCAAAACCTTCTTCATTATTGCCGTAATACCAGGTCTCCCCATGAATTACCAATATAAAATAGTACCAATAAAGACCTGTTTCCTCTAATGGATCAAAGGTAAACTCAAAAAGCTGTAGATCCCCTACAGCTTCCTTTTTTTCCATCATTAAAAAGTTTTCTTCAACTTCCCTGTTATAGGCCAACCTTAATAAACAGGCATCAACTTGTAAATCAGTTTCTACCTCTAATCTTAAGCTTACTGTCTCCCCTGTAGCCAGAGCCCCAAAAGGCTCTCTATATTTCAGATCCCATGAATCATGCTTGACTTTAATATTCATTTAAATTCCTACTAGATTTCTATAACATTGTAAATAAAGCTCTGCTGACTTTTTCCAGCTAAAATCAGTGTTTAAAGCTTGCTTGAAAACCTTGTTCCAGCCTTCCTTATCATCAGTATAGATCCTTAAAGCCTCTTTTAAAGTAAAAAGGAACTCATGAGCATTATAGTTGGCGAAGCTAAAGCCATTGCCCACTCCTGTATACTTATTGTAAGGTATAACACTATCCTTTAAGCCACCTGTTTCTCTGACAACCGGAATCGTGCCATAGCTCATGGCTATCATCTGGGAAAGACCACAAGGTTCGAATTTAGAAGGCATCATCAAGATATCAGCCCCGGCATATAGCTGATGAGCAAAGGCTTCATCATACATGATCATCCCTCTCATCTTATCATGGTACTTGCTTTCAAAATAACGTAAAGCCTCTTCATATCTAGCCTCTCCTGTGCCAAGTATAATTACCTGTACCTCATGGACTAAAAGCTCTTCCATAATATGATTGATCAAATCAACGCCCTTTTGCTCCACTAGTCTGGAGATAAAGGCTATTACTGGAATATTTTTGTCCACTGGTAGTCCCAGGCTTTTTTGGAGCCAGGTTTTATTTTCCATTTTCTTGTTGTATGAGCTTTTGTACTTTACCTTGATATTCTCATCGGTTCTAGGATCAAACTTGCTTTTATCTATACCATTTAGTATTCCAATCAGATCCTTGAATCTCCATCTTAAAACTCCATCTAAGGTTTCGCCATAGTAGGGGTGGGTAATCTCCAATGCATAGCTCGGACTAACTGTAGTAAGAAAATCTGCATCCAAAATGCCTCCCTTAAAGAAATTAAGATTACCATAATATTCCAGCTTGGCAAAAGCATTGGTATGATTGGATAGTCCTAAAACATCATCAAAATAGTGTCCTGGAACTACACCCTGATGTTTCAGATTATGGATAGTCAAAACTGTTTTAATGCTTTTATGGAACTCGCTGCCAGCATATTTTTCCTTTAAAAGAAGAGGTATTAAAGAAGTATGCCAGTCATGACAATGGATAATATCTGGTTGATAGCTGATTTGACCTAAAGCCTCTAGTACAGCTAGAGAAAAGAAGGCAAACCTTTCTCCATCATCTTCATAGCCATATAGCTTTTCCCTGTTAAAATAGAATTCATTTTCAATGAAGAGATACCTGACCTCCTCATGATATAGCTCTAAAACCTTGTATTCCACCTTCCTCCAGGAAAGATAAATATCAAAGCTACCTAAACATTTACAGCCTTTAAATAGCTTGTGAGGTATTGAGGAATATCTAGGCATGATAACTGTTGTCTCAACTTCCTCTGATTGTAATGCTTTAGGCAATGAGCCTCCTACATCTCCTAAGCCCCCTGCTTTAATAAAAGGAAAGGCTTCAGCTAAAGCGAATAAGACTTTCATTTATTGCCTCCTTTAAAGTGACTTGAATTTTGGAATAAAGGTTGGTGAATCTTTATGTCCAATGATCTCGATACCCGGGCTGATTACTACCGATTTATCTAAAATGACATTTTCTAAAACTACATCCTGGCCGATCTGACAATCATGCATGATGATTGAGTTTTTTATCCTGGCCCCTTTTTCCACCTTGACCCCTCTAAAGAGCAAGGATTTTTCCAACTGCCCATTTATCAGGCACCCACTTGATACTAAAGAATCTTTAATATTTGCTTCCTGGCTATATTTTGTAGGTGGATTATCCTTGGTTCTGGTTACTATTTTATTATTACCATGAAACAGCTGTTGAACCACAGCTGGCTCCATCAAGGACATATTGGCCTTAAAGTAGGTTTCTTTGGAAAATATTGAAGCATAGTAGCCATTGAATTCATAGCTACAAACCTTTAGCTCCTTAGTTCTATTTTTCACCAGGTCAATCAGACTTAACTCGTCTCCAGAATAGGATTCTGTTAATAACCTAAGAAGAAGCTCTCTGCCAATGATCAGCTGATCAGTGAAGATCCTGCAGCTATCAAAATCTACAGTACCAGACTTGACCATATCCGTTACTTGGCCTTTGTCATCTAACTTGACAATGCAGGCTAGCTCATCACAATTGACCTTTGACTGCTCCTTATAGATCAAGGTAACATCTGCTTGATTTAATTGATGCTCCTCAATTACCTCAGCCAGGTCAATATTGATAACACTATTGCTACCGCTGATAACAATATATTCTGCTTTTTCTCTTTTGAGAAAATCTATGTTCTTCCTGAAATCCTTGATCGGAAACTTATTATTCCCATCCAGACTCACTGTCATGCCTGGAAGTATAAACAGTCCTCCAGACTTTCTGTTAAGGCTCCAGCTTTTTCCTGAGCGAATGTGATCTAAAATAGGACGGTAATCAGAAGGCATGACTATGCCCACTGAGGTTATACCCGCATTTACCATGTTGGAAAGAGGAAAATCAACAATAGCATATCTGCCACCAAAAGGAAGGGCGGCAATTGGTCTGTTTTGATTTAATTCATGGATCTTGTTAAATTGATAGTTGCAGGAAATAATTCCTAATACCTTACTCATGCCTTTCTCCTCCCTCTTTGTTATAGCTGCTACCAGCAGCTATCTTAGTGCCTTTAGGTACAGTCATTACCCCTTCGATCAAGGTAATGCCCCCTTGTTGTTCCTTGTCAGGTTTTTCAAGACCTATTTCACATTTTTCTTCGATGACTGTATCATAGCCAACTATGACTTTATCTATAACAGCTCCAGTTCCTATGCGTACATTAGGGAGAATTATTGAATTTTTTACCACTGAGCCTTCAGCTATATAGACATTGGCGTGGACGATTGAGTTTTCCAAGGTGCCAAAAATATTACAGCCATTATCAACAATTGAATTTATTACTGAAGCCTTTTTACCAATAACCTGTGGAGGCAAAGCCTCACTGTTGGAAAACACGCTGAAGCTGCCATCATAAAGGTCTATTGGAGGATCTTCTGCTAATAGTTCCATGTTGGTTTCATAATAGCTTTCAATTGTTCCTACATCTCGCCAATAGCCATTGAAGGAATATGCAAACAGTCTTTTACCTTCATTCAGCAGCTTTGGCAGGATATTTTTACCAAAGTCTTTTTCTGAATCTTCATCTTCTTCATCCTCAATTAGAGCCTGTTTCAACACAGACCATTTAAAAATATAGATACCCATGGAAACCAGGTTGCTTTCTGGCTTAGGGGGTTTTTCCTGAAACTTGTATATCTGCATATCTGCATCAACAGCTACTACTCCAAATCTAAAGGCTTCCTCGATCGGGACCTCCATTACTGAAATAGTTACATCGGCATTGTTTTCCTTGTGAAACTGTAGCATTTGATTGTAGTCCATCTTATAGATATGATCTCCAGCAATAATCAGGACCTGTTCAGGATCCAGGTTGTTGATGTATTTCATATTTTCATAAAGGGCATTGGCAGTACCTTTATACCAGCGTCCTCCTTTTTCTCCTACATAGGGTGATAAGACACTTAGTCCTCCACCGTCATAGCTGGTTTCAAGGTCCCAGGCTGAACCGATACCTACGTAGGAATGCAGGGAAAATGGCTTGTATTGGGTCAGTACCCCAACAGTTGAAACTCCTGAATTCATACAATTACTTAAGCCAAAATCAATTATCCTGTATTTTCCTCCAAAAGATACCGCTGGCTTAGCTATGTTTTTAGTCATTGATCCTAGTCTGCTACCTTGACCTCCTGCTAGCAACATGGCGATTATTTCTCTTTTTGCCATAGCCTGTACCTCCTTTCTCTACTAATTTTTATATATTCCAGATTTTTCTGGCATATTCTCTGATACTTCTGTCACTGGAGAAAATCCCCCCAGTAGCAATATTCTTAAGACACATGCCCTGCCACAAAAGCTGATCTTTCTGATAAATATTTAATAGTTTGTCTGAGCTATTGACATAAGCCTTAAAATCTCCTAGGACAAAAAAGTGATCATTATCCCTTATCAATGAATCCTGAATGTCCTGAAACTCATAGCTGTCTTCAGCTAAGAAACCATTGTTGAGCTGATCTACTACCTTCTTCAATCTTGGGTCTTCAATGTATAAATCATAGGACTCATAGCCACCATGTAATGAATAGCTTAATACTTCTTCAGCTTTTAAGCCAAAAATCTCTATATTGCCTTTACCTACAACCTCTGATATTTCCACATTGGCGCCATCAAGGGTACCTAAGGTCACAGCCCCATTGAGCATAAATTTCATATTGCCAGTTCCTGAAGCCTCTCTGCTGGCTGTAGATATTTGTTCACTTATATCAGCAGCAGGATAAATCAGCTCACCTTTACTGACACTGAAGTTTTTAATAAAGACCACCTTCATTCTATCTCCAATATCCGGATCATTATTGACTTTATCTGCCAATGAATTTATGAGCTTGATGACCTTTTTAGCATAATAGTAGCCTGGAGCTGCCTTGCCCCCAAAGATAAAAACCTGAGGCTGCTGAAACGGATAGGTATCATCTTTGATCCTGTTGTAAATATCCATGATCCTTAAAACATTTAGCAGTTGTCTTTTATAGGCGTGTATTCTTTTTACCTGTACATCGAAGACTGCATTTGGATTTACTCTTAAGCCTTGTTCCTGGTAGATAAAGCTCGCTAATCTTAGCTTGTTTTGGTGTTTGACCTCTTTTAGTTGCAAGAGAAAACTATCATCATCTATTAACGGCAATAGTTCCTTTAGCTTATCGGCATCTTTCAGCCAGCCATCACCTATTTTGCTGGTGATGGTTTCTGCCAGTAAAGGGTTGGCATTGGCTAGAAATCTTCTGTAGCTGATACCATTGGTAACATTACAATATTTATGTGGATAAATCATATTAAAATCTGGATGTACATCATTTTTCAGAATTTCAGAATGTAGTTTGGAAACCCCATTGACACTATGGCTGCCAATTACTGCCAGGTTGGCCATAAATACCTGTTCATTGAAGATGATCGAGGTATTGTTGACTATATCTCTGTTTCTTAAAAAATATGTATAAATATCATCCTTGTAGCGACGGTCTATTTCTGTGATGATCATCATTATTCTTGGTAGCAGGTCGGTCATCATATAGACTGGCCATCTTTCTAAAGCTTCTGGCATGATCGTATGGTTGGTGTAGGACATGGTATTTCTGGTTATCCTCCAGGCTTCATCCCACTCCAAGCCTTCTTCATCCATCAATATTCTCATTAATTCAGGTACACAAAGGGCAGGGTGGGTGTCATTGATATGGATGGCTATTTTTTCTGCAAAGCCTCTGATGTCCTTAAAGTGATTCTTATAGTATCTGACTATAGAACCTAAGCCAGCTGCTACAAAAAAGTATTCTTGCTTCAGCCTTAGGATCTTCCCTTCTTCCGTATGGTCATCTGGGTAGAGGATATTGGAGATATCATAGTTACTGACATTGCCATGGCTGTCATCTCCTTCGACACTCCAAAGTCTTAAGGTATTGATATTCTCACCTTCACCTCCACTGATTATGGGTACATCATAAGGTATGGCTCTAACCAGCTCATAGTTTTCATGATGGAAAACAAAGCGTCTGTTATGCATTTCTGTACTGACCTGTCCATAGAACTTTACCGGTATAGCCTTATCAGCTCTTTTCACTTCCCAAGGATAGCCTTTTTCCAGCCAGTTATCAGGTTCTTCTACTTGATAGCCATTTTCTATTTCCTGTTTGAAAAGACCACATCTGAAACGGATCCCATTGCCATGACCTGGTATATTCAGGTAGGCCATAGAGTCCAGATAACAGGCAGCTAGTCTTCCCAGTCCACCATTGCCTAAGCCGGCATCTTCTTCTTCTTTGATCAGCTCCTCTAAAGAAATATTCAAATCCTCCAGAACTTCAGCAACCATATCCTTGATTTTTAGATTATTCAGGTAATAGTCCAAGAGCTTGCCAATCAGAAACTCCATAGAAAAATAGTAGACTATTTTCTTTTTATCTTTGGCACACTCAGGAATGGTATTTTCCCAGTTCTCCTTGATTGCTGATTGGATAGTTTCCACCAAAGCTTCATATTTTGCATTGGTATTTTGCTCTTGATGCTGTGCTAGTTTTTCTGTGAATATTGCTTTAAATTGTTCTTTGTTTATAAACATTCCTTCTACTTCCTTCTGTTTTCAATTATTATCTTATTGGCTTAAGGATGATTCCTCCTAGTGGAGGTATTCTTAAATGAATATTGTATTCCTGTCTGTGGTAATGTCCTTTTCTGGCCTTAAATACACCTTTATTGACCACTCCGCTGCCTCCATATTCTAAAGCGTCACTATTGAATATTTCCTGGTAGCCGATTTTTTCTGGTACCCCTATTTTATAGTGTTCATAGGCAACTGGTTTAAAGTTCAAGATAACCAGCAGGTAGTCTTTTGTATCCTGGGCTTTTCTTTGGTAGCTAAGGATGCTTTGTTCTGTGTTGTTTACCTCCAGCCAGTTAAAGCCATCCCAGTTCTGGTCGTTTTCATGTAAGGCTTTTTCTTGTAAATAGAGGTGATTGATATGCTTGCAGTATTCTTTTACTCTTCTGTGTTTTTCATAATCCAAAAGGATCCAGTCTAAGGCTTCATATTCTCGCCATTCAATAAATTGTCCGAATTCTCCTCCCATAAAAAGTAGTTTCTTACCTGGATGGGTCATCTGGTATAGATAGAGTAGTCTTAATCCAGCAAACATTTGCCAGTAGTCTCCTGCTTGTTTATCTAGTAAGGATTTTTTACCATGGACTACCTCATCATGGGATAGTGGCAGGATGAAGTTTTCACTGTAGGCATAAGCCAGGGAAAAGGTCAGGAGATTATGGTGATACTTACGTTGCTGGAATTCTTCTTCTATGTATTCCAGAGTATCATTCATCCAACCCATGTTCCACTTGTAATTAAAGCCAAGTCCTCCATCATGTGGGGGCTTGGTTACCAGTGGCCAGTCTGATGATTCTTCAGCAATCATTAAAACATCTGGATAGTATTTAAAGACTCTTTTGTTTAATTCCTGAATAAAGTCTTTGGCTTCCAGGTTCTCGTAGCCTCCAAAGAAGTTTGGGGTAAATTCCTTGTCATTTCCATAATCTAATCTTAGCATGCTTGTTATGGCGTCTACTCTGATGCCGTCTATATGATAGTGATCATACCAGAAAAGCGCGTTGGAAATCAGGAAGCTCCAGTTGCTCCTGGTTTTAAAGTCAAACTTATATGTACCCCAATGCTTATGCTTTTCCCAGCCATAAAGGGGTGTTCCATCAAAATTTATTAGTCCTTGTTCATCTGGGCAAAAGTGGCCTGGTACCCAGTCAAGTATTATTCCTATATCTGCCTGATGAGCCTGGTCGATGAGGTGCATCAGGTCTTTTGGTGTGCCATAGCGACTGGTGGCAGCATAATAGCCAGTTAGCTGATAGCCCCAAGAGTTATCCAAGGGATGTTCCATCACCGGCATCAACTCCAGGTGAGTATAGCCCATCTCTTTGACGTATTTCACTAGTTCCTTGGCATGTTGGCGATAGCTATAGCTGCTTCCATCCTGGTTTGTCTTCCATGATCCAAGGTGAACTTCGTAGATATTCATCGGAGCATTTAGTTTTTGTCTTTTCTTTCTTTCCTTGAGCCAGCTTTCATCGCGCCAGCTGTAGCCTTCTAGTTCATAAACCACAGAGGCTGTTTTTGGTCTTATCTCACTATAGAAAGCATAGGGATCAGCCTTTAAGGTCTTTTTACCATACTGGTCCTCTATCTGATATTTGTATATTTCCCGCTCTTCCAGCTGGGGTATAAAAATACTCCAGACCCCATCTTGAAATTCCATCTGACTACCTTGCCAGTTGTTGAAATTCCCCATTAACATTACGTTTTTTGCTGCTGGTGCCCAGAGATTAAATCTGATTCCTGTTATTTGGTTTTCTGTATCTTTGTGGGCTCCGAACTTATGGTAACTTTTGTGAAGTTCTCCTTTGGAGTAAAGATATTTTTCTTCTGGGGTTAGATGGTATTGGCCCATTTTTTGCTCCCCTTCTTTTGTTTTTTTGTTATCTTTATTTTATCATTTTTTTCTTATTATAGTTGATAAACTGGTGTTTTTTTTGTAACATTTCAATATTTTTATATATTTTTGTGTTATTCTATTGGAATGGCAATTTCAGTTAAGTAGTTTTTCGGATTGCCTTTAAAGATCATTCCTGGTCCTTTCAGGTAGATTTCCCTTGAAGGAGTGGTGATTTTTATTTTATGGGCTTCGGCATAGTCCATTAATTCCTTATAGCCTTGGTGCAGAGTATTATAGCTGCCTTGATGGATCGTGGTCAGGTACTGGCCTCCTTTGATATTTTTACTTTCCTGGTGGCTTTTAACTGGCAGGCAGGCTTCAATATCAGCTATCTCACAATATTCTTCATCATAATAGAGGGCAAAGGGAGATCCATTGCTTTGTCCTTTAGCCTTCTTATATAATTGTCCAAAATACAAACCTATTTCCTGATATTTTCCTTTGAACCTTAAAGTTATAGCCTTTAAATCTGGTATTTCCTTTATTGATATTTGATGTTCCATCCTAACTTCCTCCTTGT
>JAKEGG010000045.1 GCA_022615965.1 Fusobacteriota bacterium | reverse complement strand
TAGATGAGCCTTTGGTCATTGAGGGTATAGAATATAGAATAACCTGTGTTTCTATGGGCAATCCTCATTGTATCAGCTATATAGATGATGTCAGAGCTTTTAATTTAGAGACAATTGGTCCTAAAATAGAAAACCACGAGATATTCCCTAAAAGAATTAATGCTGAGTTTGCAAAAGTGGTTGATCGCAAAAATATTGATATGAGAGTCTGGGAAAGAGGTTCTGGTGAAACTTTGGCCTGTGGTACAGGCGCTTGTGCCACCTTGGTAGCTTCTGTTTTAAATGATTATACAGATAGGAAGGCTACCTTGCATCTTCTAGGTGGAGATCTGGAGATTGAATGGAATGAGACAGATAACAATGTTTATATGACTGGACCTGCTACTACAGTGTTTCAAGGGGAAATAGAAGGATAAAGGAGAAGAATATGATTAAAGTAAATGATAATTTTTTAAAGATCCAAAACAACTATCTGTTTTCAGATATAGCTAAAAGGGTAAAAGCTTTTACTGAGGCTAATCCTGATAAGAAATTAATAAGGCTGGGCATTGGTGATGTTACCAAGCCTCTTGCTCCAACTGTTATCAAGGCCTTACATGCTTCTGTGGAGGAAATGGCTGCAGGTGAAACTTTTAAAGGCTATGGTCCAGAGCTTGGCTATGAGTTTTTAATCAGCAAGATCATTGAAAATGAGTTTAATCCTAGAGGGATAGAGTTAAGTGTTGATGAGATATTTGTCAGTGATGGTTCTAAATCGGATACAGGAAATATTGGTGATATTTTAGGGGTGGATAATGTTGTGGCTATCACTGATCCAGTTTATCCAGTGTACTTAGATACAAATATCATGGCTGGCAGAGAAGATATCATCTATCTTCCTTGTAATAAGGAAAATAACTTTGTTCCTGATTTGCCAGAGAAAAAAGCTGATATGATCTACCTATGTTTACCTAATAACCCTACAGGTACAGTTTTGACTAAGGAACAGTTAAAGGTCTGGGTAGATTATGCCAGAGAAAATAAGTCGTTGATCCTGTTTGATGCTGCTTATGAAGCTTTTATCAGAGAAGAGGGTATCCCCCATAGTATTTATGAAATCGAGGGAGCTAAGGAAGTAGCTATTGAGTTTAGAAGTTTTTCTAAGAAAGCAGGATTTACTGGAACCAGATGTGCATACACGGTTATTCCCAAGGAATTAATGGGTTATACTAAATCAGGTGAGGAAGTTAGTATCAATAAACTTTGGAACAGAAGGCATTCTACTAAGTTTAATGGTGTTCCTTATATAGTGCAAAAGGCTGCTGAAAGTATTTATACAGAGGCTGGTAAAAAAGAAGTTCAAGAGACCATTGATTATTATATGGAAAATGCTCGAATTATTAAAGAGGGCTTAAGTGAAATAGGTCTTGAAACCTTTGGTGGAATCAACGCTCCATATATCTGGTTAAAGACTCCTAATAATATGAAATCCTGGGATTTCTTTGATTTAGTGTTGAATCAGTTGAATATTGTAGGTACTCCTGGTGTTGGCTTTGGGGCAAATGGAGAGGGTTATTTCCGACTGACTGCATTTGGCAGCAGAGAAAATACCATAGAAGCAATGGAGAGATTTATTAATTTAAAGCTGTAATTTAAGGAAGGCTTCGGCTTTCCTTTTTTATAAGGAAGTGAACTATGGTAGATTTTTTAATTAAGGTATTTATAAAAAATAGTGATAATATCAGGGAAGCCAAGGTCAGGGAAAAGCATGGCTTATTGGCTGCTATATTAGGGGTTTTCAGCAATTTGTTCTTAGTTTTGATCAAGGTGGCTATTGGTTTATTTAGCAATAGTCTTTCTATTGTGGCTGATGGTTTTAATAATTTATCTGATATGGTTTCTTCAGTTGTTTCCTTAGTTAGCTTTAAGCTGGCAGGTAAGCCTGCTGACAGAAATCATCCTTTTGGCCATGGACGAATGGAGTATGTGGCTGCTTTATTGGTTTCGTTTTTTGTTGTAGTAGTGGGCTATGAAATCATCAAACAGGCAATTGATAGTATCATCGATCCTAGGGAATTAAGTTTTAGTCCGGTTATTGTAGTTATATTGGTTATTTCTATGGTTATCAAGCTCTGGCAGATGCTGATGTATAAAAAGGTTGGTGGTAAAATTGCTTCTGATACCTTGTTGGCTACAGCTATTGATAGTCGTAATGATGTTTTAGTTACTGCTGGAACTTTGGTTGGTATTTTGATTTTCTATTTCTTTAAGGTTAATGTTGATGGAATTATTTCTTTACTTATTGGTCTTTTTATTCTATATAGTGGCATAGGCCTTGGCCGAGAGGTCATTTCCACCTTGATTGGTCGTTCTTTAGACAGAGAGGAGGCAGATAGGATAAAGGCAGAGGTTTTAAAGTTTAAGGGTATATTAGGAGTTCATGATATTATTAGCCATACCTATGGTCCTAGCTATAGTATGGTTTCCCTTCATGCAGAGGTTTCTGACAAGGTACCTATTTCTGTTTCTCATGAATTGGTTGATAAGATTGAATATGAGGTAGGGAAGTTGTTAGGTATTTTATTGGTTATTCATATGGATCCAGTGACAGTAGATGATCCTCGTTTAAACCAGTTGAAGGAAAGGGTCACTAGTTTTTTAGAAGCAAAGGATGTTGATTTTTCTGGTCATGATTTCCGTTTGGTTGATGGTCGTGAGAGTATAAATTTTATTTTTGATCTTGAAGTTCCTCATAGTTTTGATGAGGTGGAAAAGGATTTGATTGAAAGAGAGTTAAAGGATTTAGTCAAGAGCATTGATGCCAGGTATAATTTGGTTATAAATATTGAGTATAGCTTTATTGAGTAATTATAGCTATTTAAGTTTTTCAAGGCAGTTTTCGGACTGTCTTTTTTATTTAATAAAAAAGGAAGAGCTTTTTGAACTACCCTACGTCAAGTAGACAAATAAATTAATTAAATATTATGCATCCAAGTCTTTTTTGAAACCTTTCTTCATTGTAAAATTCGATATATTCTACTATTCTTTCTTTTAATTCTCCAATGTTTTTAAACTTTTTCCATAAAACATTTCAGTTTTTAAAATACCGAAGAATCCTTCCATAGGGCCATTATCTATGCCCTTACCTACCCTTGACATACTTTGAGTCATACCAGCTTTACCGAGCTTGGTTTTAAAGTTCTTTCCGGTATATTGGAATCCTCTATCACTGTGGAATATTGGCTTTGCTTCAGGATATTTTTGTATTGCTTTATCAAACATACTAAATACAAGGTGGTTGTTATTCTTAAATGAGAGTTTATATTCAATATAATGATCCATAATTGGACTTAAATAGAGCTTTCTTTTGTCACCGGCAATTTTGAAAATTCCGTTATATCAGTTAGCCATTTCATATTAGGTTTATTAGCTGTAATACCTAGAATATTCATGAGCCTATGTATATATCCTTGTGAGAATGATGTGTGGTTTAGTTTATTAATGAACATGTCATCCTTCTATACTCAAGAATACCATCGAAGGTTGTATGATATTCATTAATTAGTGAACATAGTAATTTATCTATTTTTTCCTTTTCAGGAATAATCCTATTTTTATTTTTGTAATAGGCACTTCTTGAAACACCTAGGATTTCACAGATAAAGTTTATTGCATAGCCTTTATCTATGAAAAATTTTATTGTTTCGTATTCTGCTACTTGCCTTACTTTAGAAAGCGGAGATTTTTTCTAATTCCCCTTTTTTAAGTACTTCAAGTTCAAATTCTTTCTTTTTCTTAATTCCGTCTCTTTTTCAAGCTCTAATTTTAGAATCTCAACTTCTGTTAGATTGCTTTCATCGATATTAGATTTTGATTTTGGACCACGCTTTTGATATTTTAGTGCTTCAGGGCATTTGTCTATATATGTCTTCGTCCATTTGTATACTAGAGCATATGGAATTGAATACTTGTCTGCCGCTTTCTTGTAGCATATATCATTTTCAATGACCCATTCAACTATCTCTAATCTTTCTTCAAATGTAGTCTTTCTAGATTTCATGGTATAGACATCTCCTTTAGGATCATAATCCTTTAAGTCTATGCCATTATACCATTTTTCAAGCCATCTGCTAAATACTCCACTACAAATATTATGTTTGGCATATATCTCAGGTTGTGAATATTTACCAGTGATGTATGCTTCTATTTTTTCTTTTTTAAAGTCCTTACTATATGATCTGTTTCTATTTGACGTTTTAAATACACTAGGCCCGTGTTCTTTATATATTTGATACCATTTTCTTACAACTTCCTTTGTGGTACCAATAGACAAGGCGATGCTCTTAAAACTAATATGCCCATTCTCATAGTCTAGGCAAGCTTTTATTTTTTCTTCTTTGCTAGACTTTA
>JAKEGG010000044.1 GCA_022615965.1 Fusobacteriota bacterium | reverse complement strand
GTATATTTAAAGAATGGAGGCTTGCTCGATGAAAAAGAAAGTGGTGCTGTTGTTAATATTATTTTTCACCATATTTTTCATACCTTCACCTATGGTCAAGGCAGACGGTGAAATAGGTAAGGTCAAAGACCTGTTTCCTGATAATAGTCTTAAAAGTGAAATAAAGCTGATTCTAAATAAGGGAGAAGAAGACTACATTACTAGGGATGAAGCAGCAGGGATCACTAGTCTGCTTTTAAAAGATAAAAGCATTGAAAATGTCAAGGGAATTGAAATATTCAGCAACTTAAAATACTTGAACCTGGAAGAAAACAGAATAACAACCTTGCCAGCGGAAATAGGAACACTCAAACAGCTGCAATTTCTTTATCTTGGAGGAAATATAATATCTGAGTTACCAAAGGAAATAGGAGGCTTGATTCTTTTAGAAGAGCTTTCGCTAAGGGCTAATAAACTTACTATTTTATCTGAAGAACTAGGAAAGCTAGTTAATTTAAGAAAAATAGATATTAGTTCTAATAGTCTGGAAAGGCTTCCTGCTGGATTAAAAGGTTGTAATAAGTTAGAGGTATTATTAGCAGATAACAATATTCTCGCTGATTTGCCAGAGGAGTTAGGGGGATTAAAAAAACTATTGATCCTTGATTTAAGAAGCAATAAATTGATTTCATTAGCTCCATTGTATAAAGACTTAGATAGCTTGTTCTACCTGGATCTGGCAGAGAATAATATCTATAATATTGACGAAGGAGCCTATAAGAAAATATTAGGTATTCCAGGGCACTATGACTTAACAGAACAAAAGGCAATAATCAAGATAGCCAATAAGGGATTAGTTGGGGAAGACTTTGGCATCAAGGCATTAGATATATATAGGTTGAATCTAGGATCAGGGCTAGAATATTATCTGATCAGTCCAGATGGCCAAAGGGAAAGATTAGAGCTAGAAATAAAAGATAACTACCTGACTGTAGCAGGAGAATATTTAACTACTGAAGGAAACTATGTATTGGAAATTCAGATTTCTGACAACCAGCCAGATGCTTTTAGTGGCTCTGTCTACCAGCAGATATTCATGATAGATAAAGTAACGATTCTTCCAGCCTACAATACCAACCAATACCTAATGGCTTCTCTAGGTATCTTTGTAGCAGGGCTGTTGCTGATTGTTGTAATAAGATTGGTAAGAAAAGGAAAATAGGAGGGACAATGTCCAGGTTTAGAAAAATTATATTAATATTGTTGCCACTGATGTTACTGATATTTTTAGGGGCTGGAAAATCTGAGGAAGGTGCCAGAGTCATATATCAGGATGAAAAGGTCGAAAATGATATTTTTTATTCAGGTATATATTTTGAAAATAATGGTATAGTAGCAGGGAATCTGATCATAAATAGCCAGAAGGCTTTAATTAATGGTTTAGTAGAAGGCAATGTAGCAGTCTACGGGGAACAGGTACAGGTCAATGGTCATATTACAGGTGATTTACTGGCTTTTTCAGCTGACATTGTAATAAATGGGCAAATAGATGGAAATGTGTATTTGATTTCCAGCAATCAGGTGCTTTTAGAAAACAATAGTCAAGTAGCCAGAAGTGCCTATATTTTCGCCAGAAATATTGAAGCATATGGCAAAATCACTAGAGATACAACTATTTTAGCAGCTGATACCATGGTAATAAGAGGTCTGATCGAAGGCAGCCTCCACTATAATGCCGGGGAAGAAAGCATTGCTGGAAGTAGTGTCAAAGGGCAGGTCCAAGAAGAAGAGTTTTTTGATTTTTCTCAATATTTATATGGAATTGGTGTAAGCAAGGTTTTGTCTTTCTTTGGCTTTATCTTTTCCAATCTGGTAATTTGGTTTTTATTAAACTTCTTATTCAAGGAAACAAAAATCAAGACTTTGGTAGTTTTTACAGGTAATAAGTTCAAGGTGTTTTTTGTTTATGGTCTACTTAGTATAGTTGCTGGTTTATTTTTATCCTTATTTTTGATCATGTCTACAGTTAGTTTGGCTTTTGGTTTGATACTCCTGTTTATGATAATGTCCATGATATATTTATCAAATGGCATATTCATAGTAGCCTTAAGTGAATATTTAGGAAGTAAAATCAAGTTGTGGCAAAGCGGCAATAGTATCATACTGGTATTGATTTTATCCTTTGTGATGGGAGTTATTCTGGCTATTCCAATCGTAAATATCCTGGTTGGAATGATCGTTGAGATTTTTGGCTTTGGACTTTTGGTAGGTAGCTTTTTGATCAAGTTAAAATATATTGAAAAAGGTCAAATAATTGATTGATATTTTCTGAAATTTTTCATTTAATTTTCACAAAGCAAGGATATACTATAGATACATATTCTTGAAAGGAGACTGATTATGGAAGAAAATATCGAAGTTGTAGAAAACAAAATAAATACAGGTGAAGCTGAAAAACAAAATGAAGAACCTAAAAAAGAAAAAAAAGGTAGTGGTAAAGCTGCTTTAGTATTAGGGATCATTGGTACCACACTAGGGGTTTTATCATTGTCGATAATATTATTTGGTGGTCTGATCAGAGGGGTGGTTATGTATAAGGTAAGGACATTTGACAGTAACAAAATTACTATTACTCAGCAACAAGATAAAAAGTCAAACCAGATCAATATGATCAAGCAAAAACTAAATGATTAAAATGGTTGCTGCAAATAATCTGCTTTATTAAATAATGTATTTAAAACAACCTATAGGATATAAGTCCTGTAGGTTGTTTATTTTTTTCCTTATTTATTATATAATCTTACTTATATATGTGAAATCAAACTAAGGAGATCAAAATGATTAAAATATTATTGGATACTGCCAGCGACATGCCTTTGGAGCTAAGAGAGCGATACGGAATAAAATGGGTTCCTTTTGGTATCAGCTTTGATGATGAATTTTATTATGATCAGATAGATATCACGTCTGAAGAATTTTATGCTAAAATAGCTGAAAAAGGCATAATACCTAAAACCTCACAGGTGACCAGGGAACAGTTTGCCGAGGCTATCAGAGAAATGCTAGTTAATGAAGATGACCAGGTACTGGTCATAACTTTAGCTTCTAGCTTAAGTGGCACCTATAATGAAGCTGTCAAAGCCATGGAGGAATTTGAACCAGGAAAGGTCAAAGTTATTGATTCCAGACAAGTAACCTTGCTTATTACTGACCTGGTCATAGAAGCTGCTGAGATGATAGAAAAGGGAGCTGACCTTGAGGAAATAATCAATGTAGTGGAAGCTAAGTCTAATAAAAGAGAAGCTTTTTTCATGCTTGACACACTAGAGTATTTAAGAAAAGGTGGTAGGATCAGCTTTGCTCAGTCAGTGATCGGAGGCATCTTAAATATCAAGGCCCTACTAATATACAAGGATGGCAAGATCCTGCCTTATGGCAAGGCCAAGGGCAAAAAACAAGCTATCAAAGAAATGGTGGAATATGTACGAAAAAACAGAAATAAAGACAACAGACTTATTTTGGTCCATGCAGCAAATAAGGAACTGGTAATGGAAATTGCAGCTATCATCGAAAAAGAACTAGGAGAAAAGGTTGAAATGATTTCTGAGATAGGTGCAGTCATAGGTGCCCATGTTGGGCCTGGTACTGTGGCAGTGAGCTGTTAGGAGAAATAGTGTTTATTAAACTCTTATTGGCGAAAATACTAGTAAAGATAGATAGCCTGTTTTTTAAGGAAGATACCTTTGGCAGCAAGCTGGTATTAGGTCTAGATAAAGACCTGATATCAAAACTCCTGGCCCGAGCCCAAGGTGAAATAGTCCTGGTTATCGGCACTAATGGTAAAACTACAGTTAAACATCTACTTAAGGATATTTTAGAGAAGGAAGATAAGAATATCATAATTAATGAACATAGCAAAAAAGATTGCTATGGAATTTTATCTGCCCTGATCAAAAGGCTGCCTCTGTTTACTAAAAAGAAGTTCGACTACCTAATCTTTGAAATAAAAGATCCAGCTAGTTTAGAATACTTCAAGGACAGAAGTCCAGAATATCTGATAGTAACCAATCTTTTCAAAGAACAAATTTCTCGCAAGCATGAATTTATAAAATATATTGGTGCGTGGAAAAATAGAATGGAACAGTTGGATAAAACTATATTCATATTAAATGGCGATGATCCAGTGGTTACCTATTTAAGTCAAGGATTTAAGGGTCAGAAGCTTTATTATGGACTTGATAATAGCTATGTCGAGGAGGAGATACTCCCAGGTTCCTTGAATTGTCCAAATTGTGGAGGTAGTTTAAATTATTCTCATAGATTTTTTGGTCAGTTAGGAGAATATGCTTGTGGAAACTGTGCTTTTGACAAGCCTGCAATTGATTATCTGGCTACTAATACCTCACTTAAAAATGGTATTTATTTTGATCTTTTAGTTAGAGGTGAAGAATATCCATTTGATCTACCTGCCCAGGGCTTTCACAATGTCTATAATATTCTGGCGGCGATTTCTTTTATTGAAGAAACAGAAATAGGTTTAGAATCAGTTGAACTAGCATTGGAGAAAATAGAGATCGATGATGACAGTTTAGATACCTTTTACATCAAAAAGCCGGTTTTTCTTAAAGAAGCCTGGAATATAAGTGCCTTAGAGCAAGCCTTTGAAGATTTAAGTGAAGATGATGAAATCATTGATCTTTTATTGATTTATGATGAGGAAAAGGAACATATCAATATTATTTATGATATCGATATTGAAGATTTAAAGAAAGACAAAATCAGAAAAATATATCTAACTGGTGATAAAGCCTATAATATGGCTTTAGCCTTAAAAGCCATGGGTCTGCCTTTAAGAAAGCTGATAGTTGACCTGGAGCTGAATATCGTTTTAAAACTGGCACTTTCCGGAAAAGGCAAAAAACTCTATATCATCAATATGGATGATGATACTAGAAGTATTGAAAAACAGCTTAAGAGGCTAGAAAAAAAGTGGAGCATTTAAGATGGAAAACAAGAAAATCATCATTGGACATATATTTAAAGAACAGCTGGATCATCACTCTGATAGTGGCAATATTTTCCCCTTAGTCAATGCTTTGGAGGAAAGAAGCATACCTTATGAATTAAAAGAGTTTTCCCTAAACGAAGAGTTGGTTCTTGAGGGCATAGACTTATTACTGCTAGGCAATGGAGATAGCAGAGGAAAAAGACTGGTTCTTGATTATCTGAAGGATTACAAGGATAAGATAAAACAATATATCGATTCAGGTGGAGCGGCCTTATTTACAGGTACCAGCTACTATATATTAGGAGAAAACTGGGAAAAGAAGGATGAAATGATACCTGGACTTGGGATTCTTGATCTAAAGGTAGAAAAATTAGATGAGAAAGATATAGAAGAAATTGTTTTATTGTCTGTTCTTGAAGGTAGACAGTGTTATCTTACAGGTTTTCTGGAAAACAAAGAACTGGAAAAACATAATTATCGAAGCCTGGGCAGGATAATCAAGGGCTCTGATAATCGAGACGAAGGAATTATCTATAAACATATGATTGGTACAGGAATATTAGGACCAGTATTGGTCTATAATCAGGAACTGGTCAATCTTCTCCTTAAATGGGCTATTAAAGGCAAGTATCCTGATTATCGCTTTAAGAGTATGAAAAATCCTCTGGAAGTAAAATACAAGAAGAAAGTTCTTGGTCTTAAAAATGTATGATTTGGTGATTGAAGGAGCTTTAGTGGTAGATGGTACAGGTAGTAAAGGCTTAAAGGCAAATATAGGTATCAAAGAAGATAGAATCATATGTATCTCTACAGATAGCTTAAACGGCAAAAAAAAGCTGGAGGCTTCAGGACTGGTGGCTGCACCTGGCTTTATAGATGTCCACAGCCATGGAGATCTCCTTCCTCTTTTAAGAGAAGATTATCGACTCTCTAGATTAAGACAAGGTATAACCAGTGAAATAGTTGGCCAGTGTGGCGTCAGTATCCTGCCAGTAGCAAAAAAGGGAATGGAAGATTATCAGGAATATATCAAGCCGATAGTTGGAGATATTGGAAATAAATGGGATTTTGAAGATCTTGATTCATATGTTAAGGTGATAAAAGGTAAAATGTCTCATAATATGGGCTTTTTAATTGGTTTGAGCACCTTAAGAAGCAATGTCTGTGGTTTTAAGGAGAAAGTTTTAAACTCTAGAGAAATAGCGAAGATGACAGCTCTTTATGAAAAGGAGCTAAAGGCTGGAGCTTTAGGTCTGTCTTTAGGCTTATCATATCTGCCAGGTATTTTTGCTAATAAGGAGGAACTACTGGCTCTTGCAAGAATAACTAAAAAATATGACAGGATCATTATGGCTCATATTAGAAGTCATGGACTAAATATGCTTGCTGCCATTGATGAGTTTGTTCAACTAGGCAGAGAAACAGGCGTAAGGATACATATTTCTCATTGCCGTTCCTATGGTTATGAGAAATATGGACAGCCGGCTCAAATAATTTTAAATAAACTCGCTGAATATAGGTCTGAAGGTATCAGATTAACTGTTGATCAGCACCCCTATACCAACGGCAGCACTTTTTTAAATCAGCTTTTTCCACCTCAGTATCGAAACTACACTACCTATGGTGATAAAGGCATATTAAAGGAAATTGAGTCTATAATAACAGATGAAAATTACCAGCTTGAAGGTTGGGATAATTTTCTTTTAATGGTAGGCTATGAAAATATTTTAGTCCCTGCATATGGCTTAGATCTTTTATCTATGGCTAAAAAGGAAGGAAAAAGACCTTTTGATAAGCTGGTAGAGATTTTGATCAAAGAAAAGGGCAATGCAGCTATGGTTGTGAAAAAGATGTTTTTGGAAGAGGATATTACAAAACTCCTAAGAGACCCTGATACTTTTATTGGCAGCGATGGTCTTCCTAGTGGTGATAACCCCCATCCCAGACTTTTTGGCGCTTTCCCAAAAATAATCAGTAAATATGTCAGAGAGCTTAAGGTTTTGACATTAGAGGAAGCAGTTTATAAAATGACTGGAGATGATCTTCTGGAAAAAAGAGGTAAAATCAAGGCTGGATATCATGCCGATATAGTTTTGTTTAGTCTGGAGGAATTCAGCCATAAAGAAGATTATTTAAATAAAAATATTGAACCAACTGGTATAAAGGCTGTTATTGTTAATGGTCAGGTAGCTTATTTATCTGGTCAATATCAAGGTGATCATGGCGTAGCTATAAGGGGGTAAGGATGAAAACAGTAGATAAACAATTTATTATAGAAACATTGACCTTTTTTAAGGACTTGAACCAGGAGCAACAAAAGCTGCTTCTGGAAAATATCAGCTCTTTTAACTATGGTAAAGGTGACATTATTCTTTCGCCTATGTATGAGTGTATAGGTGTCTTGATGGTTAAGTCAGGACAGTTAAGGGTCTATATCATATCTGAGGATGGGCGAGAGATCACCTTATATAAGCTGGAGGCTGGTGATGCTTGTGTTCTTTCTGCAGCCTGCTTGCTGCAAAGCATCTCTTTTGATGTCTATATTGAATCAGTAGAGGATACAGAGGTTTATCTACTGAATATCTCTACCTTTAGCAGGTTGATCAGGGAAAATGTGGTAGTTGAAAATTTTTCTTTAAAGAATGTAGTTTCCAAGTTTTCTGACATTATGGCAGGGATGGAGAAAATTATTTTTTCCAGTATCGAGTCAAGACTTAGAGATTTTCTCCTGATAGAATTAGAATCATCCTCTGATGAGTCCATCAGGTTTACTCATGAAGAGGTTGCCAGCTATATTGGCAGTGCCAGAGAGGTAGTATCGAGAACACTGAAGTCATTTGCCAATAAAGGTTTGATTGAACAAAAGAGAGGTCAGATCAAAATAATCAATAAAAAAGCCTTAGAGAATATACTCTAAGGCTTTATCTTAATATTCAAAATTATTTCCACTATAGCTCATAATACCACCATTTATATTGATAACCTTAAAGCCCTTGGAACTAAGAACTCTGGCCACACTGCCACTTCTGCCTCCAGAGTGACATAAAAGATAGAATTCATCTTCCTTATTTAAAAAGTTATCAGGGTCCATCATCAGAATATTCATAGGTATATTCCTGGAACCTTTAAGATGACCACCTTGGTATTCATAGGCTTCTCTAACATCAATGATGTTTTTATGGCCGATCAAACTGTCCACTTCATTGATAGAAATGCTGTCAAAGGATTTTGTGAATATATTAAACATGTTTCGACCTCTATTTCAACAGATCCAACAAAGCTTCTTTAGACTGAAAGCCAATTGTTGAATTGA
Organism: Fusobacteriota bacterium; assembly: GCA_022615965.1. GTDB lineage: Bacteria > Bacillota > TC1 > TC1 > TC1 > WTXA01. Next base: position 24,244 of record JAKEGG010000044.1, on the reverse strand, counting down.
TGATTTTACCTTCCTTGACTACCACCAAGGTAGGGATACTCATAACATTGAAGGCCTGAGCCAATTCCATTTCCTCATCGACATTGACCTTGCCAACCTTAGCAGTGCCACTGACCTCATTGGAAATTTCTTCAACGATCGGACCAATCATTTTACAAGGGCCACACCATGGTGCCCAAAAGTCTAATAAAACAGGCTGATTTGATTTTAAAACCTCTTGTTCATAATTATCTTTAGTGATTTGCATTGTACTCATTATTTTGCTCCTTTGTTGTTTCTAAAATTTACTTATGAACTAATTATATTATTGATCAAAAGAAAAATAAGTGATATAATCACAATTTTCCCTTGATGTGATCTAGTAGTTTCACGTCAATATTTTCCAAGTTACCTGTAGCGACCTGAAGAAATAAGTAATTGAGAGTATCCTTGATTTGATCAGGCTGATATCCTGCCTCTAGTAATTCTTTACCAGTAATCTTTAAGTCTTTAAATTCATATGAAGGCAGCTCTTTAAGTGGTAAAGACTTATCTGGATAAAAGAGTTGAATCCACATTTGATACAGCTCCTTATTCCAGCCTAAAGACTGCCAGAGCCTTATCTGAGAAACATGATCCTTAGTTAATGGAAAGTTCTTATGCTCCAGGAGAATGATGATTTGCTTAAGGTCATTTTTGTTAAGTTCCTGACTAACGTTCAAAGGTAGTTGTTTCAGTAAGTCCTTAAAGGAAAAGCCCTCTTGAAGATTTAAGAAAAATGCAGCCAATCTAAGTTGTAGTTTTTGATAATAGGTATTATCAACAGGTTTTTTATTAAGCTCAGGTATCAGAAAATACAATAGCTGATAATAGTTATCAAGGATCTTCAGGTAATCATTTCCTGAAAAAATACCTATAAGCTCGTTTGCTATTCTTTCCTTAGAAATATGAACAAGAAGAGGATACTTTGTTTGAATTCCTTTTTCAGTTTCTTTCTCGATATCAAAACCAAGCTGAGAGGAAAATCTTAAAGCCCGTAAAATTCTCAAGGGATCCTCTTCAAATCTTTCATTGCTATTTCCAACACATCGTATCAGTTTGTCCTTCAAATCAGCTAACCCATTAAAATAGTCTGTCAGACCGGTCTTTTGATTGTAGAAAAGAGAATTGATAGTAAAGTCTCTACGGCTTAAATCAGTCTTTAAATCACTGATGAATTCTACCTGGTCAGGATGACGGTGATCCAGATAGCCTGTTTCTTTTCTAAAGGTGGTGACCTCTATGCTTTCCCCATCAATAAGCAAGGTCAAGGTTCCATATTTCAAGCCATGATCAAGTATTTTTTCCTGATAAAACAAGGCTTTGATTTCTTTAGTTGAGGCTGAGGTGGCAAGGTCATAATCCTTTACTGGAATATTTAAAAGCATATTTCTTAATGAGCCTCCAACTAGTCCTGCTTGAAAACCAGCTTCCAGTAGTTTGTTGATAATATATTCAATGGTTTTTGGTACTTTAGGTTTCAACATTATGGTTCACCGTAAAATAGCTATTATCCTTGGTTAGATTTTTATAGATAAAGGTAATAGATAAAACTGAGGTGAAAACCTCAGATAAGGGTATGATTAAAAAGATACCATTGACACCAAGGGCTTTTGGTAGTATCAGAATAAGAGGTATCATAAAGAAGACTACCCTGGAAACAGCCAGAAAAATACTGGTCTTATTTTTGCCGATGGATTGAAAATACATTGCAGAGATTACATTGATACCGGCAAAAGGCAAGGCGTACATTACCAGTTTAAAGCCTAATTTTGTTATATTATAGAGCTGGATATCATGTTTGCTGAAAATAGCAATGATCTGGTCTGGAAAAATATAAAAGAAAAGACTATAGACCAGGGAAAAGGATATTACAAAGATAAAAGTCAGCTTTAAGGTTTTTCTGACCCTTGACTTCAAATTCTTGATATAGTTGTGGCTAAAGATAGGCTGGGTACCTCCAACAAAGCCATTAGAGATGAGCCAATAGGCAGAAAGTGCATATCCAATAATCCCAAAGGCAGATACATAAAGCTCATTGCCATAGTGTAAAAAAAGCCTGTTGTGAATCAATAATAGAGACATAGTAGAAATTTGTATGACAAAGGAGGGAAAACCGGTTTTAATAATTTTAAAGGCCATCGACAGGTTTTTTCCTGCTTTTTCTAACTTAAGTTTCCAGACATGATTTTTTCTGATAAAAAAGTAAATAAAAAGAAAGGCTATAAACTGACCAGATAAAGTAGCTACAGCAGCTCCAACTAATTCTAGATCAAGTATAAAGATAAAAATATAGTCTAAAATAATATTTACTACTGTCCCTAAAATCATACCCATCATAGCTAGCTTTGGATGTCCCAGGTTTTTTAAAAGATCGTTGAAAAAAATAGGAGCCATGTAAATAAGACTTCCTGCCAGGATAACACTGACAAAGCTCTGGCTTAAGTCAACTACATAACCATCAGTACCTTTGCCTAAAAAAGCCATTATTTCTGATGTGAAAAAGCTGGCAAGGGTCGTTAGCAAGCCTGCTATCAAAAGCATCTTTAGGCCAACAACAATGTAACGTTTAGCTTCATGTTTGTTTCTACCTGCGAGTGAGTGATTGACCACAATAGAGGTGCCTATACTTAACAGACAGCCTATAGCAATTAAAAAACTAATGATAGGAAAGGCTAATGTAATGGCGGCTAAGCCTGGAGGGCCCATTTTCTGCCCAATAAAAATACCATCAACTATTCCATAGAGCCCGGTAATCAGGGAGGCAAACATTGATGGTCTAGCATATGTCCAAAGTAGGCTTGGTATGCTTTTTTGTGTTAATAAAGTGTAACTGCTCATTTTTTATCCTATATTTTCGTAATAGTACAATTAAAGAATAGCAAAGTTAAAAAAGTATTGCAACTTACTAAGAAATTTTTTAAAATAAATAGAACAAGAGAAAGGAGAATAAAATGAAAAAACTTTTCAATGAATTTAAAGACTTTATCAATCAAGGTAATGCTATGGATCTGGCAATTGGAGTAATTATTGGTGCTGCGTTTAAAGGCATAGTTGATTCCTTAGTAAATCATATTATTATGCCTATTATTGGCGTTTTAACAGGAGGTGTGGATCTATCCTCCATGGTCTTAACAATTGGTGAAGCTACGATCAGCTACGGGCTTTTCCTGAATGCTATCATTAATTTCTTAACTATAACCTTAGTGATTTTCCTGATTGTAAAATCCTTAAGTAAGCTTAAAAGAAAAAAAGCAGAAGAAGCTGAAGAACCTGCAATAGCTGAAGAAGTACTTTTACTAAGAGAAATAAGAGATTCTTTAAAAAAGGAAGAAAAATAGTTGGAATATAAGTTGAAAAGATCTAAAAGGAAAACTATTTCTATACATATAAATAAAAATAAAGAGGTGACTATCAAAGCACCTCTTTATTTAAGTATGGAAATAATCGAGATCTTTGTTTCCAACCATGAAAAGTGGATAAAAAGGAAATTAGAAAGCATAGATAAGCAGAGGAAAACTATCTATAAACTTCAACAAGAAGGTAAAACTTTGTTTGAAGGTGAAGAATTCACCTTAGTTGAAGGTGATAATAGAGATTTTGGGATAGAAAGAGACAAACAAAAAATATACCTAAGTTCTGACAAAGAAATAAAATTATTGTATCTTCAGGAAATGAAAAAAGCAGTAGAAATTCTGATTCCTAAATGGAGCTCTTATGGAAGAGCCAATAAAATATTTTTAAAGGCTCAAAAAACAATTTGGGGGAGCTGTACTGCTAGTGGAGATATCAATTTGAATTATCACCTGGTGAAAGCTCCTTTCAAGGTGATTGAATATATTTATCTACATGAACTGGTGCATCTTAAAATAAAGAATCATAGTAAGGTGTTCTGGCAGGAGGTAGAAAGACTTATGCCAGATTACAAGCAATGGAAGAATTGGCTCAAGCTTAACGGACATCTACTTTTTCTTTAATATTAGCCGGGATTATGATAAAATTAATAGATAGAAAATGAGGTGAATATGGACATTAAAGGTATTGGCACCGATATTGTTAAAGTGAAACGTCTGAAAAAGTTTATTGACAGAGAGACTCTGCTACACAGAACTTTTACAGATAATGAGATCAACTATGCTTTAAAGCATCAGGATCCACTCCCCTCACTGGCTGCTAGATTTGCAGTTAAGGAAGCCATAATAAAGATTTTAAAGAAGGTGACGATTCTGGAGGCTAAAAATATTGAGGTGTTGGAGAAGGGTCAGGTCAGACTTTCTGGAGAAGCCTTAAAAGTTATGGAGATTCAGGGGATAAGGGAGTTCAAGGTTTCTATCAGCCATGAAAAAAAGTATGCTTTGGCTTTCGTTATAGGAGTTGGCTAAAATGCTTGGTTTATCAAATTTTGCTTCAAGGGAAATAGATCGTAAAATGATTCAGGAGGTAGGTCTTCCTGGATTAGTTTTAATGGAGGAAGCAGCCTTAAGGATCTATGATATTCTTAAGGATAACTATGCTCTTGAAGGAAAAAATGTTTTGATTGCTGCAGGTAAAGGTAACAATGGAGGCGATGGACTAGCCTTGGCCAGGATATTGTTTAATAGAAATATTAAGGTCAGAGTACTTTTAAGTCATGAGACTGGATTTTCTGCAGAAGCTTTACTACAATTAGAAGTCATAAAGAAAATGGGTGTTTTGATTGAGGTTTTTACTGAAAGCAGCAAAAGTATTTTTAGGGAAGCAGATATAATTATTGACGCTCTTTTAGGGACTGGTTTTCAAGGAGAGCTGGGGCCAGTTTTTAAGGAAATGGTCAAAATGATCAATAACTCAGAAGCTATCAAAGTGGCCATAGATATTCCAACTGGCTTTAATGGAGATTCTGGTCCTGAAAATCTTTATGTACAAAACACTCATACTATAGCTTTAGGTTATTTAAAACCTGCTCACTTACTGACAGATACGATCAATAGGCTGGATCTAGTCAAGCTGGAATTTGCTTCCAGTCTGGAGAAAGAGGTTTCTGCCTTGGAAAGCTTTAATTATTACCTTGAGGAAGAGGCAGGTAACAGGCTGCCAGTAAGAAATAAGGATACTCATAAAGGTAGCTATGGTAAAATAGGTGTTTTAGGTGGTTGCAACAACATGGCAGGGGCAGCTATATTAAGTGGTCTAGGGGCTTTAAAAACTGGTTCAGGTTTAGTGACTTTATGGCTGGAAAGCTTAGAGGATCTCCCTTTAAGACCTCCTGAATTGATGCTGGAATCCTGGAATACGGCACTTAATAAGGAGTTAGATGTTCTGATCCTTGGACCTGGTCTAGGTCTTGACCTGAAACTTGATTTGGAAACCATTCTAAAGGGTTTTCAGGGAACTGTATTGATAGATGCTGATGGTCTAAACTTGCTGGCGCAAGGTAAGATAAACAGAGAGTGGATCAGTGGAGATTTGATTTTAACACCACACCCCAAGGAAATGGAAAGGCTGCTTGGCAGCTATGGAGATAGAAGAGAATGTGTCTATACTTTAGCTGAACGATATAAGGCAACAGTGATCTTGAAGGGCTGGCGTACGCTGATCTCTGATGGTGATAGGTTGTGGATCAACCTAACTGGAAACCCTGGTATGGGAACACCTGGTTCAGGTGATGTTTTATCTGGAGTTATTGCTAGTTTAAAAGGGCAGGGTCTTAAGACAATAGATAGTCTAGTCCTGGGCGTATATCTACATGGCTTAAGTGGTGACCTGGCTGTAAGAGAAATTGGTGAGGCCAGCTTGTTAGCTAGTGATATTGCTGCCTTTATTCCAGTTGGAATAAAAAAGATCAAAGAGGCTGTTAGAATCAACAGAGATATTATAAGGATATATTAGAGGAGACGATATGAGACCAGTTTGGGCGGAAGTTGATTTAGATTTAATTGAAAATAATAGTAAGGCTATAAAAAGCTTTGTCGGGCCACAGGTTATGGTCATGGCTATAGTAAAGGCTAATGGCTATGGACATGGTGCAGTGCCTTTAAGCCTGAAAATAGAAGATACCATAGATATGTTTGGAGTAGCTATTCTAGAAGAAGCTTTACAGTTAAGGGAAGCAGGAGTAAATAGGCCGATACTGGTTCTTGGTTATACAAGTTTTGAAGATTACCCTTTTTTATTAGAAAGAAATATTATTCAGACTATTTATGATTACAAACAGGGAGTAGAACTTAATAAAGTAGCCAGGCTTGCTGGTGTAAGAGCCAAGGTTCATATTAAAATAGATACTGGTATGAACAGACTGGGATTTAAGGACAATGAAGATACTCTGGAGATAATCAAGCTGATAGAGAATTTTGAACACTTGGAAATAGAAGGGATATTTTCCCACATTGCAAATGGAGGCTCTGAGGATATCAGCTATAGTTATAAGCAGCTGGAAAGATTTAAAAATTTTTCCATAAAAGTAGAAAAATCACTGGGTAGAAAACTGATCAAGCATCTGGCTAATAGTGCCACAATTGTAGAAATTAAAGAATCACATCTTGATATGGTCAGACCTGGACTAATGCTTTATGGCTCATTTTCCACTGATCATGAAAACAGGCAGCAAATACCACTTAAAAAAATATTAACCTTAAAAGGAATCATTACCCAGGTCAAAATAGTAGATGAAGGTGAACCAGTAAGCTATAATGGTACCTTTGTTACTAGCAGGGCAACCAGGGTAGGAGTCTTGCCCTTAGGCTATGCTGATGGTTTTGCCAGAAATCTTTCTAATAAAGGAGAGGTTCTGGTTAAAGGAGTCAAGGCTCCGATCATCGGTAACATCTGTATGGATCAGCTGATGTTGGATTTAACTGATCTGGATGAAGTCAAGGTAGGAGATGAAGTTGTAATATATGGTGAGGATAATCCAGCTGAGTACTTTGCTCAACTACTGGATACTATTTCTTATGAAATATATTGTAATATTAGTGAAAGAATTCCTAGGATCTACCTGAATGAGTAATAGGATGGATAAATTAGTTATAGATGGTGAAATCTGGCTACCTGCTGGAAAGAAAATCCTTGATGGGCGGTTAGTGCTTTATGAGGGAATTATTGAGGCTGTTGGAGAAAAGTCGGACATCATTTTACCTGATGATTGTAAGCATCAGGTGTATGATCAAGGTGAAAAGCTGCTACCTGGCTTTGTTGAACCACATTGTCATCTAGGTATTTATGAAGAAATAACTGGTGAAGAAAGATTAAATCTAAAGGATATTTTAGTAGCTCCAGATTTTAAAATTATTGATCAAATTAATTTTGAGGATATTGGTTTTAAAGAGGCTGCCTTTAGTGGAGGTGTTACAACAGCTTGTATTCTACCTGGAAGTGCTGCTTTGATCGGAGGGGTAGGGGCAATTGTTAAAACTACTGGCCCTGACAGGGTGGTTGAATTTGAACATGCCTTGAAATTATCCTTAGGAGAAAATGTAGAGAAGCCTTTTGATCATAGTGCTTCTCAATTAAAAGAAAGGCTTTGGCAGGAATTTGCTAGTAGTACTTCAAAAAATATCGGCAAGGCTTTAAAAAGAGAGCTAACGGTAAGAGCTCATTGTCACCGTAAAGAGGATATAGAAATATTTTTAGAATTGGCCAAGTGTTTTGATCTTGATTTATCGTTAGAACATGCTACAGAAGGTGGAACCTTGAGTGGAATGATCAGTGATATAGGTGTTAGCCTGGTAGCAGGTCCTTTTTTTGTAGGCAGGCCTAAAAAAGAAATGGCAGGTCTTAATAGGTTTCTATTAGCAGAAATGGTCGCTGAAGATATTTTGGTATCTTTTATGAGTGATTACCCCTCTAATCCACCGGATATGCTTAGATATGCCCTGTTAGATGCCATTAAGTATGGGGTTGATGAAGGGAAGGCTCTGGACCTGATCACAGTTAATAGCGCCAGGATACTAGGTTTAGAAAATAGAGTTGGTTCTTTAGAAACAGGCAAGGAGGCTGATATAGTAGTTCATAGCCACAGCCCCTTTGAACCAAAAGACAGGATACTTGAGGTATATATTAAAGGAGAGTTATGCAGGTGGTAAAGGTGAAGGTTGATTCAACAAAAGAAATGATTGCCTTAGGTAAAAAGCTAGGAGAATCTATTACTATACCTGTTGTAGTAGATATAAAGGGTGAGATGGGTAGTGGTAAAACACATTTGGTCAAGGGCTTAGCCCTTGGTCTTGGAGTTTCTAAGGAGATCACCAGCCCTACCTTTAGTATTATTGATTATTATGCTGATGGAAGACTACCATTTTATCATATTGATGCCTATCGTCTTGATTCGATTGCTGAAGGTTATGAAATAGGCTTTGAGGAGCTTTTTAGTGAAGAAGCTGTAGTGGCTATTGAGTGGAGTGATTTATTCCGTGAGCTATTTGAAAATCAGGTTATCGAGGTGGAAATCATATATATAAGCAATCAGTCAAGAGAAGTTATTATCAAGGGAATAGAGGTGTTCTAGGTGTTGGTCTTAGGTATAGAAAGCAGTCATAGTATAGCTAGTGTAGCAATTATAGGTGAAAACAGAGTGATAGGAGAAATGACCTTTCAGGCTGATAAAAATCATTCTGTGATATTGGCCCCTATGGTGGCTGATATCTTAAAATATAGTAAATTGACCTTAAAAGACCTAACTGCTATTGGGGTTGATTCAGGTCCTGGTTCCTTTACTGGCATCAGAATTGGGGTATCCTTGGCAGCTTCTTTAGCTTATGGTGGAGATCTTCCTTTAGTTAAGGTTAGCTCTCTTGAAGCCTTATCTGTTCTGGATTTTAAGCATGATGCAGATGCGGTGGTGATTCCTTTGATTCATGGTCGTAAAAATGAGTACTATACCTCAGTTGATGGTCAGGAAAAGGTAGTTGTCCTGGAAGATTTTCTAAGTGGACTAGATAGAGCAAAGAAATATCTATTATTAGGAGATGTTGATAAAAGCCTGATAGACAGCCTTTGTATCAAGGGTTTAAACATTGAAATATTAGATAATAATAAGGCTGGATCAACAGGAGTCAAAGTAGCGAGGAAAGCTATAGAGCTCTATCTAGCAGGTAATTTTAGCTTGGCTACAGAAGCTAAGGCAAATTACTTAAGAAGGCCTGAGATCGATATCAAATTGGATGGTAAAAATGTTCAGGATTAGAAGAATGAAGGTAGCTGATATCAGTAAGGTTGTAGCTATTGAGAAAGAGTGTTTTTCTACTCCCTGGTCTTATGATTCCTTTGTGCTTGAGTTGACCTCTCCTATTACCTTTTATCTGGTAGCTGTTGATGAGAAAGACAGGATAGTTGGTTATGGAGGAATGTGGCTGGTTTTAGATGAAGCTAATATTACCAATATTGGTGTAGCAGTTGATACCAGGGGTAAAGGTGTAGCTTCCCTTATTCTTGAGGGTTTGATCAGTAAGGCAATTTTGATTGGAATCAAGGAAGTCAATCTTGAGGTCAGAGAATCGAATATTGGCGCTTACAGGTTGTACAGTGGTTTTGGTTTTAAGGAAACAGGTAGAAGGAAGGGTTATTATCAGAAGCCTTCTGAAGATGCTTTGTTGCTAACTTTGGATCTGGAGATGGAGGTATGATGTGCTTAAGGACTTTATAAAGTATTACAAGCCTCATAAGAGGTTGTTTTTTTTAGATATAGGGGCAGCTTTCTTTTTAGCTGTTTTGGATTTGCTCTTTCCTTGGGGCAGCAGATTTTTTATCAATGATATCTTACCTTCAGGAAGCTATAGGTTATTGGCCATTTTCGGTACAGCATTTGCTATATTATATATTATTAGATTTTTCCTGGATTATATAGTAACCTATTATGGCCATGTTCTTGGTGTCAGGATAGAGTATGATATGAGGAAAACCTTATTTGCTCATATTCAGAAATTTTCCTTTAAATTTTTTGATGAAACTAAGGTTGGTCAACTAATGTCCAGGATCGTTAATGATTTAAATGAAATCACTGAACTAGCCCATCATGGTCCAGAGGATATATTTATTTCTTTAGTTATGATTATTGGTACCTTTGTGATTTTGCTTTCAATAAATGTTCCTTTGACCTTGATCACCTTTTTACTGATACCTTTCATGGTCTATTTTACTATTAAGCTCAATGTGTCCATGAGAACTAATTTCAGGGACATCAGGAAGATCATAGGTGAAGTTAACAGCAGGGTTGAAGAAAGCCTTTTGGGGATCAGGGTGGTTCAGTCTTTTGTTAATGAGGATTATGAGCAGGAAAAATTTGATGCTGGCAATAAGAAGTTTAAGGATCTAAGAAGCCAGGGTTTTAGGTTGCTAGGTATTTTTAGCGGTGGTATTTTCTGGTTTGCCAGTATGTTAACTTTGATCAGCCTGGTTGCTGGGGGGTATTTTCTTTTCAAGGGCTATATCAATATTGGTGATCTGGTAGCTTATGTTTTGTATATGGGTATTATGGTTCAACCTATCAAAAAAGTTGCTAGCTTTGCTGAGCTTTATCAAAGAGGGATGGCTGGTTATCATAGGTTCTATGAGTTGATGAAGATAAGTCCGGAAATTGTTGATGGCAGTGATGCTGTTGAGGTTGGTAAAGTAAATGGTGAAATAGAGTTTAAAAAGGTTTCTTTCAGATATATGGAGGAAGGTGCTTTTGTTTTAGAGAACATTGATCTTAATGTTAAAGCTGGTGAAACTGTAGCGATCGTTGGCCCTTCCGGCGTGGGGAAGACCACTCTTTGTAGTTTGATTCCTAGATTTTATGAGATAGATAGTGGTGATATTTTGATTGATGGTATTTCTATTGGCGATATTACTATTAGTTCCTTAAGGAATAATATTGGGATCGTTAGTCAGGATGTGTTTTTGTTTTCTGGGACTATTGCTGAGAATATTGCCTATGGCAAGCTGGATGCAACCATGGAGGAAATTAGGGAGGCAGCCAGAAAAGCTTTCATCGATGATTTTATTGTGTCTTTGGAAGAGGGCTATGATACCTTTGTAGGTGAGCGTGGAGTTAAACTTTCTGGTGGTCAGAAACAGCGTATTGCAATTGCCAGGATATTTTTAAAGAATCCTGCTATACTGATTTTTGATGAAGCTACTTCTGCTCTTGATTCCAAAAGTGAAAAGTTTGTTCAGGAATCAATGGAGATTTTATGTAAAAACAGGACGACCTTCATTATTGCTCACAGACTTTCTACCATCAGAAAGGCTAAGACTATCTTGGTTTTAACTGAATCTGGTATTGTTGAAAAAGGCTCTCATGAGGAACTGATGTCTTCAGGTGGAACTTATAGTGAGTTGTACAGGGTTTTTACTGAGTAAATATTATGGGAGGTTTTGCTTATGACTTTAGATAAAATTTATCATGCTGCCTATGTTTTGAAAAAGGCAGCAAGAAATACTGATTTGATTTTTGCTCCAGATCTTTGTGGTTATAGGAATATCTGGCTTAAGACTGAGAATTTACAGGTTACTGGAAGCTTTAAGCTTCGTGGAGCTTACTATATGATCAGTCAGCTAAGTGAAGAAGAGAGACAAAAAGGAATCATAGCCTGTAGTGCTGGTAATCATGCTCAAGGGGTAGCTTTGGCTGCTAAGAAAAGCGGGATTTCTGCTAAGATCTGTATTCCTGATTCTGCACCTCTTTCTAAAATCGAAGCTACAAAGTCCTATGGAGCAGAGGTGGTTCTGGTTCCAGGGAGTTATGATGATGCTTATGAAAAAGCATTAGAGTTACAGAAGGAAGAGGGCAGGACTTTTATTCATCCTTTTGATAATGATGATGTTATTGCTGGTCAGGGTACTATTGGTTTGGAGATTTTAGATCAGCTTCCAGAAGTAGAGGCTGTTGTAGTGCCTGTTGGTGGTGGAGGATTGATCAGTGGGATTGCCTTTGCAGTTAAGAGCCTTTATCCTGGTTGTAAGATTTATGGAGTCCAGGCTAGTAATTCCTCTTCAATGGTCAGGAGCCTTGAGGCTGGGAAGCAGGTTTCCTTAGATTCAGCATTTACCTTTGCTGATGGGATAGCTGTTAAAAGACCTGGTGATCTGACCTTTGCTTATGTGAATGATTATGTGGATGAAGTGGTTTCAGTTAGTGAGGATGAGATTGCTGGTGCTGTTCTGGCCTTGATGGAGAGGCAAAAGCTGGTTACTGAAGGGGCTGGGGCTGTGGCCGTGGCTGCCATAATGCATGGTAAGTTTGATCTTGGGGAGAAGAAAACTGTTTGTCTGTTGTCTGGTGGTAATATTGATGTGAGTATTTTGTCCAGGGTCATTACTCGTGGCTTGGTGAATAGTGGTCGTAATTCTAATTTGACTATTGCTCTTATCGATAAGCCTGGTCAGCTAGAGGGTATTGCTCATGTTATTGCTGGTCTTGGTGGTAATGTGTTTAGTGTGCAGTATGATAGGAGTGATCCTAATATGGCTATTAATAGTTGTTTTATTACTGTGGGTTTAGAGACCAGGGATCATGCACATCTGGCTGATATCAAGGAAGCTTTGACTAAGGCTGGTTTTGTGCTTGTTGGTTCTACTTCTATTGGTGGAGATTGTAAGCTTGGCTGATTTTGTGGTGAATAGTATCATTGAGTTAAGATATAGGAAGGGCAGGCAGTTGTTGTTTGACTTTGATAGTGAGTGTCTTGCATTATTGATTGGACTTTTAGCCAGGCAAAAGCATAGGACTGTTGTGGCTTGGTGTTTTGATTGTCTTAGTCCTGTGGTTTCAATGTTTGAGGCAAGGTATCCTTTGGATAAGAGGTTGTCTGTTTGTTTAGAGGTTAGTCGATCCTGGGCCAGGGGTGAAGTGAAGATGCCTGTGGCTAAAAAGTATATCTTGGAGGCTCATAGTATGGCTAAGGAAATGGATGATAAGGTGTATGATCTTTTAGCTCATAGTGTTGGTCAGGGTTGTTCTGCTATTCATTCAGCAAGGCATGGTTTAGGTTTGGTTTTTTATGAGCTTAGTGCTTTGGTGTATCTTTATGGTCTTGATAATTGTGTTGGTATAATTAGTGATAAGCTGGATTTTTATCTGGAGCGGTTAAGTTTCTGGGAGGCTCATGTAGATGATGGGGTGCTTGATTTGAAGTGGGCGTCTTTTTTATTGAGGGATAAATAAATAAAACTATATGAATCAAAAAGCAAAGGTGAATAGACCTTTGCTTTTTGATTTTGGAATATCTTTTAATATTTATATTTGGACTACTTACTTATGTTGACCAAAGGTGCTTCGATATTAGTTGTTTTTTTGAAGTTTTCTCCAAGTAATGGTAAGCCATATTGGATAAAGGCTTCGGTAACATTGTTGCCTTCTTGATTGATGAATTCTTCTGGCATATGCTTGGTTTTAGCTGCAATATTTTGTAGCTCTGTTAGTTGATATTCTATTTCATATTCTTTGGTTCTGATGATTACTACTGAACCGTTTTGGTAGTCTTCCATCATTGAAAATTTTACTGCTGCCTGTCCTGCTAATCTGGCTTCTTTTTGGTCAGTATCTGAAACTGTGCCAGGGAAGCTTCTTTGCAGGTAGCCAAAGGTATCTGCTCTTACTCTACCTATTTTCAGTTGATCTTTAATGGCTTTGGTCAGCATATCTCCTAGTTCCCCTCCGGCAAGTTCTATGTTGCCATGGGCATCTTTTGTGACATTTTCTTTCAGTTTGGCAACAATAGGCATCCCATTTTCATCTGTTATACCTTCGGAGATGGCGATTACACAACGTCCATATTGATCATAGACTTTTTGAACATCTGAAAGAAAGCTATCTATGCTAAATGGTCTTTCAGGCAGGTAAATTAGATGTGGTCCTTCTGTTTGGTCTTTACGGCCTAGTGCGCTGGCTGCTGTCAGGAAGCCTGCGTGTCTGCCCATTACTATACCAAGGTAGATTCCTTCCAGGGCTTTGGTTTCCAGGTTAGCTCCCATAAAGGCTTCTGCTACGAATTTGGCTGCTGAGCCAAAACCTGGTGTGTGATCATTGATCACCAGGTCGTTGTCGATGGTTTTAGGTATATGGAAGGCCTTAAATTCATATTGCTCTTTGATAGCGTATTCGTTGACGAGTCTTACAGTATCTGAGGAGTCATTGCCTCCTATATAGTAGAAGTATCTGATGTTGTGTTTTTTGAAAATCTGGAATATTTTGGCGCAATATTCCAGATCTGGTTTATCTCTGGTTGAGAGTAAAGCTGCGCAGGGAGTGTTGGCTACTTGTTCCAGGTTTTCATTGCTTGCTTGTCTTAAGTCTAGGAAGTTTTCTTCTATTATGCCTCTTACTCCATGTAGGGCTCCGTATATTTCTTTTATTTCCGGGTGTTTTTTCATTTCTTGTATGGCCCCTACCAATGATTGGTTGATGACTGCTGTTGGTCCTCCGCCTTGGGCTATGATGGCGTTTCCTGTTATTTTCATGTTGTCTCCTTTTCTTACTGCTTCCTTGTTTTTATTTTCTTAGTTTATTATATCAAATTTTTTGGTTTTTTGGTTTTTGTGTGGTATAATTTTTATGTTGGTTTTAGCGAGGGTGGCGGAATGGCAGACGCGCACGTTTGAGGGGCGTGTGAGTAACATCGTGTGGGTTCAAGTCCCATTCCTCGCACCAAATAAATACTGTATGCGGATATGGCGGAATAGGCAGACGCGCTAGATTCAGGTTCTAGTGATGGCAACATCGTGGAGGTTCAAGTCCTCTTATCCGCACCATAATAAATAAGTCCATCAGGACTTTTTTTATTACAAAAAAACAAGGTAACGAGAATGTTACCTTTAATCATATTGAAAGAAACAAGAAACTAAAAAATCAATAAATAAAAAAACAAACTAAAAATAAGACCAAGAATACTAAAAGCCCTAGGAAAACGACCAGGATTTCAAGATAAAACCAACATACCTAAAAAAACAGAAGGGAAAACCAACAAGCTGCTAAAAAATAAAATAATATGAAAAACCAGCTCAGGAAAAAAACTGATAGAAAGAAAAACGAAAATTCTCCTTATTGTGGTAATATAGATAAAACAATATTACCACAATTTATATTACAAATTAACAGAAAACAAGCTATTTACAATAAAATCTGATAGCCTCCCTGTAATACTCAGCCAAACCATTAGCAATCTGATCATAAAAAGACTTGAAACGCTCATCTGCTACGTACATTTCACCTAACTGAGCAAACATTTCCTTTGAACAAGAATAAAAATACTTATCAATCAAAAATCTATTGTTATTAACTATGATCTGCACTCTAGAATCATCAGCAGAAACACCTTCTTTAAATAAGGAAGCTAGTTCAAGAAGATATTCAGACTGTGTAGACATAATATTTTCCCAGTCTCCTTGAGAATATTTAGCAGCTCTATCTGCAGACTCCTTATAGGCATCAGTATCACCCCAGCGTTCTTTAACTTCATCCTCATAATTTTTTTGATCTTCTTTCATAGAATCATAATCAAAACCCTTAAATAAATCTTTACTATCCATTTTTATTTTACCTCCCATACTTTCTATTGTCTTATTTACCAATTCAATCAAGCTATTTAATCTATTAGCTTGTTTTTCTAAAAAAACAAGTTGTGCTTTTAGAGCTGGCTGACGATCATAACTTGACATGATCAAAAGCTCTTTGATTTTATTAAGGGAAAACCCCATTTCTCTTAAAAGCAAGATCTGCTGTAGCTTTTCCAGATCCTTATTTTCATAATATCGATAATTGTTCTCACCTCTACTAGAAGGGACTAGTAAGTTGATTTTATCATAATGCTGTAAGGCTCTGATTGACAAACCACTGATAGATGCTACTTCATGAATTTTAAAAGCCATGATCCACCTCCTTATTAAAGTATAAACTATTACCATTGGTAATAGTCAAGAGATAATTAAATGAATTGACACTATTTTAGAAAAGAGTATAATCTTAAGTAAGAAGAAACATGTGAGAAATCACACCACTCCCCCCATATTTTGAATCGACACTTTTTTAAAAGGAGTTCAAATTGCTTTAATAATATTAGGCCACATATTCCTACCAGGCAGTGGAAAATAGAAGTAAAGCTTAGGACACCCACCTATTTCACAATAGGTTCACAAAATAGGGGGGATACAACTGAGACAAAAAAGAAGAATGTTCAGCATTCTTCTTTTTGATATATAAATATCAAGGAGGTATATTGTGTTAAATCAAGAAGCAAAACTAATAGAAACTATAAAAAAACGAAGATCAACCAGAAAGCTGATCAAAAAGGAAGGCTTTAACCAGGACCTTATTCTTGAAATACTCAAAGAATCTATGCTAGTACCTTCAGCATTCAATATGCAAAGCTATAGAATAGTCGCCTTGTTTGGAGAAAAAAGCGATAAGCTCTGGGACCTGATAGAAAACAAACTGTTTGAAAAATTAGGTATAGAAAAATTTGAAAAAACCAGACAAAAAGAAAAAATACAAGGCTTTCGTGGAGGTAATGGTACCTTGGTCTTTTTTGAAGATATGGCAGTAGTGGATGAAAAAGGCAATATTGCTAAATCATATAAGGATACCTTCCCGAGATGGTCAGACCAAGGTAGTGGGATCATTCAATATGCAGTATGGCTCCTATTAACAGCTGAAGGTTATAGTGCTTCATTACAACACTATCATCAGTTAATAGAAGAGGATATCAAAAAAGAGTGGAGCCTGCCTCCTCAGTGGAGACTGATCAGCCAGATGCCCTTTGGGTTAAATAATGAAGAAATAGGCGTAAGGGAATTTATCAGCTTTGAGGAAATGGTTAGGGTAGAAAAGTAAAATCAATATTTGTTTCTGAAAACATTTACAAAAAGAAAATTTTATAGTAAAATAAAAATGTTGATGATAAAGAATATAAAAATATATAAAATAATGGAAAGAGAAACAAATGAACGATAATAGAAATCAAAAAAGAACTACCATCAAAGAAGTAGCTAAGAAAGCCGGAGTATCTGTAGCAACTGTATCAAGAGTAATGAATAACCAAGACATAGTAAAAGAAGAAAAAAAGCAAAAAGTTCTACAAGCAATTTCCGACTTGAATTTTGTTCCCAATCCAGCAGCCAGAACCTTAGGAAAGAAACAGGTATTCAAAGTAGCGGTAATAGTACCCAATATAATGAACTATGCCTTAGCAGATACAATAAAAGGCATATCACAGACATTACATAACAGACAGGTAGACATGATGCTCTTTAATTCCGATGAAGATCCAGAAAAAGAAAAAAAAGCCTTTTTAAGCTTATCAGACAAGCTGGTAGAAGGAGTGATCTTCATAGCCCAATGTGGACCTCAAATTGACTTTTCCCAAATGTCTAAAAGAATGCCTATAGTCTTAATTGAAAGAGCCGAAAAAACCAATCTGGTAGATAGACTGGAAATAGATAATGATGATGCCATGAGAAAAATAGTCAGACACTTATATGAACTAGGACACAGGAAAATAGCCTATATATCAGGAGAAACCACCAGCTATAATACCCAGAACATCACCAAGTCCTTCATAAAGGCCTTGAAAAAATATGATCTGCCAGAAATGAAAAATTGCTATATCAACACCAGCTATACTTTTAGCGGAGGAAAAAAAGGCTTAGAAAAGCTTCTAGATAGAAAAGAAGAATTTACAGCAATAGTCTGTAGCTCCAATGTCATAGCCATAGGAGTAGTAAACACCGCAATAAAATTAGGCTACAAGATACCAGAAGACTTTTCGATATCAGGCTATGACAGCTTCCCGGAAATAGAAGTCCTGACACCTGCAATAACCACTATAGACTATCCAGCTTACGGACTAGGAGTTATGGCTGCAGAAGCAATATTAGAAAAATTCGATTCTGAAGGAACGATTGCCCCAAAACAGAAAGTGATCAAGGTAGAACTAGTCAAAGGTGAATCAACAGGACCTATCGGCAAGAAAAAAACTAAAAAACAGTAAAAATAAAATTATAAAAAAGTATAGGCTTGCCTATATTTTTTTTGGAGGAAATAGTGAAATTCCAATACAACACCAATGTAACAATTGAAGAATACGAAAAATATGCTAAAAACCTAAACCAACTGGTAAAAGAAAAACTAAAACTTAGAGAAAAGCTGTTATCCTGCTACTTGATAAGAAAATCACTTGATGCCAGAAAAAAACCAAAGTTATACTTTAATCTGAAATTTATCATAGAAGTAACAGGAAAAGATCAAGAAATCTTATTAAAGAAAAAAACTATTAGCCATTATCAAGAAATACCAGAAAGAAAATTACCCGTAGGACAAAGAATATTAGCTAAGCCGCCAGTCATAGTTGGCAGCGGCCCAGCAGGATTATTCTGTGCTTATCAGCTGGCCCTGAATGGTTTTAAACCAATAATAATCGAACAAGGTGCTGCTTTAGAAAAAAGAATCAAAATAGTGAATGAATATATAACCCAAGGAATATTTAAAGAAGGCACCAATATAGCTTTTGGAGAAGGAGGAGCTGGAACCTTCTCAGATGCCAAGCTAACCTCAAGATCAAAAAATCCATTATTAGTAAAGGTGCTTGAGACCTTGGTTGAATTTGGTGCTGCTGAGGAAATACTCTATGTCAATAATCCACACCTTGGTACAGATGGAATAAGAAAAGTAGTTTTAGGACTAAGGGAAAAAATCATAGAACTAGGAGGGGAATTCTATTTTGAAACCAGATTTCTGGATTTTCAACAGGACCTTGAACAAGACTTTATCAGAATAGAAACCGATAAGGGTATGATAGAGTCTGGACTTCTAGTGCTGGCCATTGGTCACAGCAGCAGAGCTACAACCAGAAGGCTTTTAAACAAAGGGCTACCTGCTAAAGCCAAAGGCTTTAGCGTAGGTTTTAGAATAGAGCATAAAGCTACCTTTATCAATAAAAGCCAATATGGCAGAGATGATGAAATAGTTAAAAAGCTCTTAGGCAACAGTGACTATCATCTGACCTATAAAGGAGAAAAAGGAGTATATTCTTTCTGTATGTGTCCAGGAGGCTATGTGGTTCCAAGTAATTCCAACAAAGAAGAAATAGTGACCAATGGAATGAGCTACAGTGACAGAGGAGGGGAGCTAAGCAATAGTGCAATAGTAGCAACAGTTAATAGTGAAGATTTTGGTGATGATCCTTTTGAGGCATTGGCTTACCAAGAAATAATTGAAAAAGAAGCCTATAAGATAACTGGTCAAAACTATAAGGCTTTAGGACAAAATGCTACTGACTTTATTGAAGGCAAGGCAAGTGAAGATATCAAGGTTGATTTTCAACCTAGCTATAAGCCAGGCATCACTTTAGGTGATTTTAATCAACTTTTACCAAAGGAAGTCAGCCTGGCAATAAAAGGAGCTCTGTTAGATTTTAATCGCAAACTGCCAGGCTTTATCAAGGAGGGTTTTTTAACTGGACCTGAAACCAGAACCTCATCACCGATTCAATTTTCAAGAGATGAATTAAATAAAGTTTTAGGGTATAATGAAGTGTATGCAATAGGAGAAGGTGCAGGCTTTGCCGGAGGCATAGTTAGTTCAGCTATAGATGGACTAAGGACAGGAGAAAATATTATTTTAGAATACAGAGGTTTAGGAGAATAACTGATGAGTAGAATATTTGGAACTGATGGAATAAGAGGAATAGCCAATAAGGAATTAACACCTGAGCTGGCATTTGAATTAGGAAGATCAGTAGCTTATGTGTTGGCCAGTCAATATGAGGAACCGGTTATCACCATAGGTAAGGATACTAGAATATCTGGAGACATGCTAGAAGCAGCTTTAGCTGCAGGTATCTGCTCCAGTGGAGTTGATGTTTATTTATTAGGGGTAGTCCCAACTCCAGCAATAGCTTATCTGACCAGACATTTAAAAGCCCATGCTGGAGCAGTGATATCTGCCTCTCACAATAAGATGGAAGATAATGGTATTAAATTCTTCAATAAATATGGCTATAAGCTTTCAGATGAAATAGAAGATGAAATCAGCAGCTTTGTTTTAGAACGCAAGGATGAGCTCCCTAGACCAACAGGTAAAAATGTAGGCAGGATCATTCTCCTTGATAAAGGTAAGGATATTTACAGCAGCTTTTTAAAGAAATTTTTTTCAGATAATTTAAATGGTATGAAGATCGTGGTAGATTCAGCAAATGGTGCAGCCTCTGGAGTTATGCCTAAGCTGTTAAAAGACCTTGGAGCTGAGGTGATTTCCTTGTCTGATGAACCTAACGGCACAAATATCAATGATGACTGTGGCTCAACTCATATGGAAAATTTAAGAGATCATGTTATACAGTATAAAGCAGATATTGGCATTGCCCATGATGGTGATGCAGACCGAATGCTAGCAGTTGATGAATTAGGACGTTTAGTTGATGGTGATAAAATCATGGCCATCTGTAGCAAATACCTTAAAGATAAAGGCAAGCTCACAGACAACAAGCTGGTAGGAACTGTAATGAGCAACCTTGGCTTAAGAAAATTCTGCCAGGAAGAAGGTATCGAATTTATTGCAACCAATGTAGGAGACAGATATGTTTTAGAGGAGCTGCAAAAAAGCGGAGGGATAATTGGTGGAGAACAGTCTGGTCATGTGATTTTTAAAGAATTCAACACAACTGGCGATGGTCCTTTGACTGCCTTATTTCTCTTAAAGGTTTTAAAGGAAAGTGGGAAAAAAATGTCTCAACTAGCTGATATGATGAAAACCTATCCTCAGGTTTTGGTTAACGTCAAAGTTAAAGATAAAGATAAAGGTATGGAAAACAAGGTGTTTATAGATGGGGTGAAAGAAGCTGAAGCATTACTAGGTGATCGTGGAAGAATATTGGTCAGACCATCAGGAACTGAACCTTTGATCAGAATTATGGCTGAAGGTGAAGATATCGAAGAAATCGAAGAACTGGTTAGCAAGCTGGCCAGGAAGCTGCGCTAAGGATAACTTGATTTTTATATCTTAAAAATATAAAATAAAATAGTTGTAAAAATATCCAACGATTTATTGATCGTTGAAAATTAGGAGAAATATATGTGTGGAATAATTGGGTATATTGGTAAACAAGACGCTCAAAGCATTATAATAAATGGACTAAAAAAACTAGAATACAGAGGATATGATTCTGCTGGTATTTCTTTGATAAACGATAAAAATCAAGTCATAATCAAGAAAACCCAGGGTAAAATAGCTAATCTGGAAAGTATTCTCAACCATAAAGACAATGGCAAGATAGGCATTGGCCATACCAGATGGGCTACACATGGCAAACCATCTGATATCAACAGCCACCCACATGTTAGCAATAATGCTAAATTTTCTGTAGTCCATAATGGGATCATTGAAAATCATGAAGAGCTAAAGAATATGCTGGTTCAAGAGGGCTATTCCTTTGCTTCAGAAACTGATTCTGAAGTTGTTCCAGTGCTTTTGGAAAAATATAATCAGGGCAATTTATTAGAAGCTGTTAGAAAGGTAATTGAGGTTTTACAAGGATCTTATGCCTTATGTGTGATCAGTAGCGATTATCCCGAAGAAATTCTGGTAGTTAGAAAAGAAAGTCCTTTGATCATTGGGCTTGGTGAAGAGGAAAACTTTATTGCTTCTGATATACCAGCCATATTGGAGCATACTAAAAAAATATTTGTTCTTGAAGATGATGAAATAGGAGTAGTATCTGCTAAAGGTGTGGTAGTATATGACAGCCAAGGAAAATTGGTGGATAAAAAGCTGGTGAAAGTAAATTGGAGCCTGGAGACTGCTGAAAAGCAAGGATATCCTCACTTTATGTTAAAGGAAATATTCGAACAGCCAGGTGCTGTCAGAAAAACTTTAGCAGGTAGAATAAAAGAAGGAACAGTAAACCTCGACCTGGATATTGAGGTTGATAAAATAGATAAAATAGCTATTGTAGCTTGTGGTACTGCTAATTATGCAGGACAGGTAGCTGCCTATATCATCCAGTCCAGATTAAGAATTCCAGTGCTGGTAAACTTTGCTTCAGAATTCAGATATATGAATCCTTTGGTGGATGAAAATACTTTGACTATAGTCATAAGCCAGTCTGGAGAAACAGCAGATACTTTAGCTGGGTTAAGAGAGGCTAAAAGCAAAGGTTCAAAAATACTTACTATAACCAATGTTCTGGATTCCTCTATTCCTAGAGAGTCTGATTATGTGATTTATACTCAGGCTGGTCCTGAGATTTCTGTAGCGTCTACCAAAGCCTATATTACACAATTGATAGCCTTATATCTTTTTATTCTTGATTTTGGTTATCGAAAAGAAATCTTAAATAAAGAATTAGTTGCTAGCTGGTTGTCAGAGCTTGAAGCTGTACCAGAAAAGATAGAGGAAATTTTAAACCGCTCTGAGGTTTTAGAAGGCTTTGCTAAAAACATCAAGGATGCAGCCAGTATGTTTTTTATTGGCAGAGGTTTAGATAGTGTCAGCTGTCTGGAAGGTGCTTTAAAGCTTAAAGAAATATCCTATATCCATGCAGAAGCCTATCCGGCAGGAGAGTTGAAACATGGTACTCTGGCGTTGATTACAAAAGCTGTGCCTGTAATGGCTATTGCTACCAGCAAAAAACTGGTGGACAAGACTATCAGCAATATTAGTGAAGTTAAGACCAGAGAGGCTATTACCTACTGTATTGCCTTTAAGAATGTCAGAGATATCAAGGATGTTGATTACTTATTTACCTTACCAGATATTATAGATGAGCTGGCACCTATACTTACAGTAGTACCTTTACAGCTATTAGCTTATTATACAGCTGTCTTAAAGGGCAATGATGTAGACCATCCCAGAAATCTAGCAAAGAGTGTTACTGTAGAATAATTATGATAATAACAAATAAGAATAAAAATTTTATATAGAATATATATAAAGAAGGGTATCAGTGATAATTTTAAATTTTATAGAGGTTTTTTAATGGCCTTAGCAGACAGTGTGCCAGGAGTTTCAGGAGGTACTATAGCATTTATCCTTGGTTTTTATGATGATTTCATAAATTCGATCAACAGCTTGATGTCTAAAAACAGCCTGAAGGAAAAGTCTGTTGCCTTAAGGTTTTTAGGAAAAATAGGGCTAGGCTGGATCATCGGAGCAGTTATATCTATATTCTTTCTGACTTCTTTATTTGAAAAGCACATATATAGCGTTAGTTCACTTTTTGTTGGTTTTATATTATTATCGATACCTGTGATAATACATGAAGAAAAAGAAGTAATAACTGGCAAGTATCGGCATCTTATATGTACCTTGACAGGTATATTGATCGTGGTAGCCTTAACTGTTTTGAACCCTTATGCTTCTGGAGGGGGAGTTTCTTTAGGCTTAGATAATATGAGTTTAGGTTTGGCTGTTTATGTCTTTTTAGCTGGAATGATTGCAATTTCAGCTATGGTGCTACCAGGAATTTCTGGATCGACTATTTTATTGATTTTTGGTTTATATACAGCCATAATCAGTGCAATCAAGGAAGTGATGCTCTTTAATCTAGAGTACCTACCAATTGTAATGATATTTGCTTTGGGAATAATGACTGGTTTTGCGACAAGTGTCCGATTGATCAGGTGGGTCTTGAAGAAACATAGAGCTCAGGCAATTTATACAGTGCTAGGCTTGATGCTTGGCTCCTTATATGCAGTATTTATGGGTCCAACTACTTTGCCAGTGCCTCATGAAGCTATGAATCTTGGCAATTTTGATTTTATCTTCTTTTTTATCGGTGCCTTGTTGATATTTGTTCTGGATAGAATCAAAATATATTTTAAAAAATAAAAATCTATATATTAAAAGGACACCTTTGAAGAAAGCTCAAAGGTGTCCTTGCTTTAAAATCGATTACTATTGTTTATCATTACTGTTTTTGTCAGCAAGGACTTGATTTGCTCTGGTTATTACGGCTTCGATGTCAGAACAAAAGTTTTCAGCACCAAATTTTGGGATAAAGCCATATTTTTCCAAAAGGCTGTAGGGTTGTTCCTGAACATTAAGCAGAATTATCTTGATCCTTTTCTTTATTGAAGCCTCAAGGAGGTGATCAAAGGTCTCGAAGGCAGTACCATCCATAACTGGAACCTTTTCCATATCTATGATCAAAATTCTTTCATTGATCTCCCTTCTGGAAATAGTTTTAATAAACTTGCTGGCAGCCCCAAAGAAAAATGCTCCTTTGATCTCATAGATGGATACCTCATCAGGATATTTCAGCCTGGAAAAAATCTCTGATTT
>JAKEGG010000043.1 GCA_022615965.1 Fusobacteriota bacterium | reverse complement strand
CTAGGATCTATAGATGAGAGGAAAAGAAAGGAACTTTCTTTTCCTCTTTTTTATTTAGGAGGAAAGTTTTGAGTATCCCGAGGATTTATCAGTTTCTAACAAGAGCTTTGCTTTTTGCAATTGTTGTTACCTTGATATATATAATAATAAGGTATATTTTTTATAAGGGATTTAAGAAAGAAAAACCAGAACTGCTATCGATCTTTCTGGTTTTTTATCTGGCTTCACTGATTCAGATAACTGTAATAAGAGGATATGAAGCTATACTTGATTTCAATATCAGCTATCTCTTTCTTGGTAAATGGCAGCTTGTTCCCCTATACTACACTTTTATGGAATTAAAAAGAAATCTCTGGATCTTTTTGTATCATGTCCTAGGGAATATACTATGGTTTATGCCATTAGGCTTCTTGCTACCTTGTATTTATATAAAACTGACTGACTTAAGGAAAATACTATTGATATGCTTTCTGGTTTCCTTGTCCATCGAGGTGGCCCAATGGTTCCTAAATACTGGAATAAGTGATATAGACGATATCATCTTTAATGTAGCTGGAGGAATAGCAGGATTTTATTTATTTAAAATAACAGGTATAATTAAAGAAAAGAGGTGTTTGAAACGAGAAGACAATATCTGAAAATCATCTTTGTAGTCCTAAGTATCCTTATAGGCGTTATAGTAACAGGCTGCTTTAATCAAAGCACAACAGAAAACGGAGACAATAATAATAAGCCTCCTATACCAGAAACCATTACCGACTATTATCCGATAAAACCAAATACAAAATATACTTATGAAGGTTATGGAAATGAGTTTGCAGGCTTTACCTCTTATGTAGACTATACCCTGGATGACAAGGTACAGTACAAAAAAATAAATTCAGGTACTCATGTGGCTGAAATCATTTCTGTAAAGGATGGTAAGGTAACAAGGCTGTATAGTGAAGGTGAAATGTATTTCAGGGAAGATTATCTTAGGAACCCAGCTTTGATTACCTATAATAATAATGAAATCCTATTGAAGGAACCTTTGGTTGTAGGAAATACCTGGACCGGTTCAAATGGTCTTCAGGTTTCAATAACAAAAACAGATGCAGAAATCAATACTGATTATGGAAAGTTTAAAGGTATCGAGGTCACCAAGGAAGAGTTTGATGGCAACAAGACCTTAAGCTATTATGTAAAAGGGATCGGTCTTGTAAAAACAATATTCGTGATACCAGGAGTAGACGAAATAACTGCAAGTTTAAAAGCATTAGAGGAAAATACAGGGAATACTATAGATATAAACCTTTACTATCCTAACGTAAACGATGATCAGATCTACTATATAAGGGCTAATATCAAGTATTATACAAATGATATTACCAGAAAGAAAATAGAGGAAGCCTATAAGTCTTATTTAACAGATCCTTTAAAAAACCAGGGTTTGATGAGAGTTTTTACAGACAATACAAAAATAAATTATTTATTTATTGATAAAAACAGAATAGTCAGAGTTGATTTAAGTCAGGATTTTATTAAAGAGATGAACCTTGGAGCAGGTTATGAAAGCCTGGTACTAAAAGCTTTAACAAATACTTTCGCTATGTATTATGGAACTGATAGAATAAGACTGACTATTGGTAATGATAACTATTCATCAGGACATATATACCTAGATGACTATGACTATTTATATGCTAACTTTAAGAATACAGAGGAATTTAAATAATATTCCAGGATCTGGCCAAGGTTTTGATTCCTTCATGGATGCTTTGGTCTTCAAGACCAGCAAAAATAAATATGAACTGATTTTCAGATTCTGTACTTTTTAATTTGACACCATTTTTTTCACTTGATTTTAACAGCCCCTTACTTACCTGAAAATCAAAGGCGACCTTGACTTCCACATTGCTACTAGTTTCAACTACCTTATACTTGTTTTTAAAATATTTATCGAGAGCTTTTTCTAAAAACTCTCTTTTTTTCTGATAGCCTTTTCTCATTTTTCTTACTGTTTTTCCTAAAAAACCATTATTGATAAATTTCCCTAAAGCTAGTTGTTCAATTGTTGAGGAAGTCTGATTATAAAAGGGTAGCTTCTTCAATATAGTTTTTGTTAAATGATAAGGAAGAATGATGTAGCTTATTCTTATCGATGGAGCCAGCAGGCTGGAAAAAGCTCCAAAATATATTATATTGTCATAGCTGTCAAGGCTTTTTAAAGGTGGAATAGGTTTTTTCCTCCTCTGAATTCTCCGTTATAGTCATCTTCGATGATCAAAATATTATTTTCCTTGCTTCCTTTAAAAATTCTGATTTCTCACTGTTGTTTATAAAATAGTTATCATCTGACCTGATATATTGAATACAGTTTTTATACCAATGGCTTTTTTCTTTGGCATAATACTCTATATCATAGTTATATTGCCTGAAAATATACTCTCCTCCTGGGAAGCTACCTTGTTTAAAATTAGCATAGTTATATTTCTTCTTTATATCAGGCAATATGATTTGTAAAAAACTTTGGATACCAGTTCCAATGATTATTTCATGAGCCTTGGCATTTACTCCCCTGTATTCCATTATATACTTGGCTATTCCTTCTCGAAGCTCTAGCTCTCCTTGATTATCACCATAGCGGTTAAGGTTTTTTTTCATCCTTTAAAACATAATTCAAATGTCTTTTCCAGGTTTTTTTATCAAAATATTTTTCATCTAGATAATAGGTGGAAAAATCATAGAGGTATCCTTTTGTGTTATCTGCTTTTTCATTGGTGGTTGATAAACTATTTTGAATCTTAGACTGAAGACCAGTTACAAAGTATCCCTTTTTTTCTTTGCTTTCAAGAAACCCTTCAGCTACTAAAATCTGATAGCTCACCTCTACAGTGGTCTTGGATAGACCCAGTGAAATTGCTGTATTTCTTATTGATGACAGCTTGTCACCTTTTTAAAAATCCTTGGTTGATATTTTTTTTAATATCATCTACTAGTTTTATATATAATGGTCTATTTTTCTTCATCTGCAATCTGTCCCAGATGTTAAAGGGTGGAGTAATAATGGATGTAACCAATGTAGAAGAGGCAATTATAGCTGAAGAAGCAGGAGCAGTTGCAGTAATGGCCTCGGAAAGAGTGGCTTCAGATATAAGAAAAGATGGTGGAGTAGCCAGAAAAGATAATATTCTGGTTACTAGCTTTCATCCTGAGCTAACAGGTGATAAAAAAATCTATGAATATTTTTTAAACTTTAAAACTCCTTAAAGGAGTTTTAATTTTTTATATTTAAAATATTATGCTATAATTATTGGTATATTTAAAGAATGGAGGCTTGCTCGATGAAAAAGAAAGTGGTGCTGTTGTTAATATTATTTTTCACCATATTTTTCATACCTTCACCTATGGTCAAGG
>JAKEGG010000042.1 GCA_022615965.1 Fusobacteriota bacterium | reverse complement strand
GAAAAGCTGACCAATACTATAGGAGAATATTTAAGTAGCAAAGGCATTCATCAAGTCAGAATAGCTGAAACTGAAAAATATGCTCATGTAACCTTTTTCTTCAATGGAGGGGTAGAGGTTCCGAATGATCTTGAGGATAGGATCCTGGTACCATCGCCAGATGTGGCTACCTATGATCTTAAACCAGAGATGAGTATTTTTGAAGTTTGTGATAAAATATTAGAAGTGTTGGATAATAAAAAACATGAAGTACTGATGATTAATTTTGCCAATGGGGATATGGTAGGACATTCAGGAAAGCTAGAGGCGGCTATCAAAGCTGTAGAGGCAGTTGATAAATGTCTGGGCAAAATAAGGGACAAGATCCTTGAGGTAGACGGTGCATTGTTTATTACTGCAGACCATGGTAATTGTGAATATATGTATAATCACGGTACAGACGGACCTCATACAGCGCATACTACTTTTCCAGTTCCATTTATTGTAGTAAGTCATAATAAATATAGGTTAAGGGAAGATAAAGACTTGGCCTTAAGGGACATTAGTCCAACTATATTAAAGTTATTAGATCTTGAAGTACCTGCAGAAATGACAGGTAAATCAATAATCATAGATTAGAATTTAAGGAGGAAAAAAATTAATGGGTATAATTACAGATGTTTATGCAAGAGAGATTTTAGATTCAAGAGGAAACCCAACTGTTGAAGTTGAAGTTTATCTGGAAGAAGGTTTTATGGGCAGAGCTTGTGTGCCAAGCGGTGCTTCAACAGGTGCTTTTGAAGCAGTAGAATTAAGAGATGGTGATAAAACCAGATATCTAGGCAAAGGGGTTTTAAAAGCAGTTGATAATATTAATACAGAAATAGCTCCTGAATTGATTGGCCTTGATAGTGAAGATCAAATTGGTATCGATGCAATTTTATGTGAACTAGATGGTACAGATAATAAAGCAAGATTAGGAGCTAATGCACTTTTAGGAGTTTCCTTGGCAGTAGCAAGAGCAACTGCTGAATCTTTAGGAATGCCTTTATACAGATATATTGGAGGAGTAAACAGCAAGCAGCTTCCTGTTCCAATGATGAATATTCTAAATGGTGGAAAGCACGCAGATAATACTGTTGATTTCCAGGAATTTATGATCATGCCAGTAGGCGCACCTACCTTTAGTGAAGCATTAAGAATGTGTGCAGAAGTTTTCCATACTTTAAAGACAGTTTTGATGAAGGAAGGTTTAAATACTGCTGTAGGAGATGAAGGTGGTTTTGCTCCTGATTTAAAATCAAATGAAGATGCTTTAAAATATATATGTAAAGCTATTGAAGCAGCAGGTTATAAGCTAAGCGATGACTTTAAAATCGCTATGGATCCGGCTTCAACAGAAATATACAATACAGAAACTAAAAAGTATGAGCTAAAAGGTGAAAACAGAGAGCTGACAACTAAGGAAATGATAGCCTATTATAAAGAGTTGATAGATAAATACCCTATTATTTCTATAGAAGACGGACTAGCCGAAGAGGATTGGGAAGGCTTTAAGGAAAAAACTGAATTATTAGGAGACAGACTCCAGATCGTAGGGGATGACTTATTTGTTACTAATACTGTAAGATTGTCCAGAGGTATCGAAAGCGACACTGCTAATGCAATTTTGATCAAGGTAAATCAGATAGGTACTTTAACTGAGACTTTAAACGCTATAGAAATGGCTCAAAAAGCTGGTTACACAGCAGTTATTTCCCACAGATCAGGAGAAACTGAAGATACAACTATCGCTGATATTGCTGTGGCAACTAATGCTGGTCAGATTAAAACCGGAGCACCTTCAAGAAGTGACAGAGTTGCTAAATACAATCAACTGTTAAGAATCGAAGATGAATTAGGGGACTTAGCTGAATACAGAGGTATGAAAACATTCTACAATCTTAAGAACAAATAGGAGTTGAAATAATGGAAATATTAAAAACCGTTTTAGGAGTTTTTATTGGAGTGATTGCTGTTTTGCTGATAGCTGTAGTTCTGCTCCAGCCAAGTAAAACTGAAGGCTTTCAAGGTGAAGCTCCTAGCTTAGGAGATAATCTTTATGGCAAAAGCAAAGGTGTGGAAGCTTTATTAAAAAAAGCTACGATCATTTTAACTGTATTATTTTTACTATTAACTTTGATATTAGCTATAATTAGTTAACTTAAAAGCTATTGCTCAGGCAATAGCTTTTTCTAAAAGGAGCAAAGGATGGATAAGGAGCAACTTTATTTCAATATTAATCAGAAGGATTACCTGCCGCTAACCTATGAAGAAATGCTTAAAGCATGGAAAATAGAAAAAGCTGATGAACTTTTGTTACAAGAATACTTAGCAGAGCTTGTAAAGGATGGACTGATATATTTATCAAAAAAACATAAATATATTTCCATAAGGGAAAAAGGTTTAAAAACAGGACGCTTATATACAAATGAAAAAGGCTTTGGCTTTGTTAAGGATAATGAAAGTGAAGAAGAATACTTTATTCCACATAAATCTTTAAAGGATGCTCAGGATAAAGATCTGGTACTGATAAGTCCAGTTGCTAGCAAGTCTGGTAAAAATAAAGAAGGCAAGGTAGAGAAAGTTATCGAAAGAGGTACCAAAAGTTTTATTGGACAAACAGAATATAACAGGGGCAAGCTGATCATCAGACCTCTTGATAATAAATTATTCGGTGACTATAACTTTACCTATAAAGGCTTGAAAAAAGGTGATAAGGTATTTGTAAGAGTAACAAGCTTTCCTGAAGGAAGAAGGCCTGGAGAAGTAGAAATCATCAGTCTGGTCAGCCAAATAGAAGAAAAAGATTTGGCTATCGAAGCTATAATTGCTAAATATGGGTTGATCAAGGATTTTCCCAAAGAGGTACTAGCTGCTGCTGAAAGTGTGCCTGATGAAGTAAGCAAGGAAGAAATAGAGGATAGACATGATTTAAGAGAGCTCTTTACAGTTACTATTGATGGGGAGGATGCCAGGGATTTTGATGATGCTATCACTTTGGAGAAGATTGATGATATATATAGGCTAGGAGTACATATTGCTGATGTCAGCTATTATGTCCCGGAAAATAGTGTTATCGATAAAGAAGCCTATAATAGAGCAACCAGTGTCTACTTTCCAGATAGAGTGCTACCAATGTTACCAGTGGCCCTATCAAATAATATTTGTAGTTTGAATGAAGGGGTTCCTAGAATGGCTATGACAGCTATGATGGATATTGATACTAAAGGTAAAGTCATATCTTATGAAATATTTCCTTCAGTAATCAAAAGTAACCATAGAATGACCTATACCAATGTTGCCAAGATATTGAAAAGACATGAAGATGAGAGCCAGGTTGCTGAGCTTGATCTATATAAGCCGATATTTGAATGGATCGATCTTATGGCTGACTTATCTGATATCATGACTAATAAAAGAGCTAAGCGAGGAGCTGTATTCTTTGATTTTCCAGAAATAAAGATATTTGTTGATGAAAAGGGACATCCGGTCAAGCTTGATAAAAGAGTTAGAAATAAAGCGGAATCAATTATTGAAGAGTTTATGCTTCTGGCAAATGAGACTGTAGCTGAACATCTTTATTGGTTAGGAGCAACCTGCATCTACAGAGTACACGAAGAGCCTCCATATGAGGGAATAACCAACTTTAATAGAATAGGAGCTCCCTATGGCTTTAATTTAAAACAGGATCCTAGCGGCAAGGTTCACCCTAGGGAATATCAGAATATAATTGACAAGCTGGAAAATCATCCTATGAAAGAGCTATTGATGAGTTTACTTTTAAGATCAATGAGCCATGCCAGATATGATATCAGGGCTTTGGGACATTATGGCTTATCAGTGATCTACTATTGCCATTTTACTTCTCCTATCAGAAGGTATCCTGATTTAGAGGTTCATAGAATATTAAAGAGATATCTGAAAAATCAGCTACCTGATGAATTGGAAAAGGCTAGGCTCAATTATCAGGCCTATAGATCTGCTGTTCAATCAAGTGATCGTGAAATAGCAGCTGAAAATGCTGAAAGAGATGTTGATAAAATCATGGTGGTTCTTTATATGAAAGACTATCTTGGAGAAAGCTTTAAAGGCAAGATCTCTGGTATGATCAACAGTGGTTTGTTTATTGAGTTGGATAACCTGGCAGAGGGCTTTTTGCCATATGCTACCTTACCTGGTTATTATACCTACTTTGAACAGGAAATGGTTGTTAGAGATGGTTCGGGTAAGGTCAGGTTTAAAATAGGTGATTATCTCGAGGTAACACTGGTTAAGGCAGATGTTTTAACAGGTCATCTAGATTTTATATTAAAAGAAGGAAATGAAATTGATCAAAATAGCAGAAAATAAAAAAGCTTATCATGACTATTTTATTTTAGAAAAGTATGAGGCAGGAATTGTTCTCACTGGTACTGAAATGAAGTCGATCAGGAAGAGAAAAGTTAATTTAAAAGATAGCTTTATAGTTATCAAAGAGGGTGAGGCTTACCTGGAAGGTGCCCATATCAGTCCTGCACCGGAAGGTAATATCTATAATCACGAGCCTATGAGAAGAAGAAAGCTCCTTCTTCATAAAAAGGAAATTATGAAATTGTTCGGGAAAGTCAAGGAAGAAGGTCTTTCTCTGATTCCATTGACACTATATATCAATGATAAAGCTAAGGTTAAATTAGAGATTTCACTGGCTAAAGGTAAAAAGCTCTACGATAAAAGAGAAACCTTAGCTAAAAAAGAAGCGACCAGGCAAATGGAAAGGGCAATTAAAAGCCAAAACCAGTAGCTTTAGTTGTTGAAGTTTTTAAACCTTTGATATAGAATTATATTTAGGATAATTAATTTTTTGGAGGCTAAGATGGATGAAAAATTAAAGAGCATAATAGCAGATGAAATCATGTTTGCCAAGGAGGCAGCTGAGTTTTTAGGCATAAGTGTTCAAAGATTGAATAAATTGGTTCATAAAGGTGATCTGCTCCCTGTTAAAATGAATCCTTCAGGTACTCTTTTTTTAAAAAGAGATCTAGAGGAGCGTAAATATGCCAATGAAACCATAGGAAAAGAAATTCTTCCTCCAAGAAATACCCAGCTCTTAAAGAATAATAATGATAACGTACAGGAAGCGGTAAACTATTTTACCATTCAAAGCTATTGTGGCTATGCCTATAAAAAAGCTGAAGCACCAATAGAATATTTAAAGGATAAGGTAGATTTTAAAAAGCCATTATTCTATAAGATGGATTTGGTAGCTGGCTATCTGGGAGTTGCTAATGAAGATTTTCTAGCCAGGTATGAGCTGGTTTTAAGAAGCTTTGAAAAATTATTGGCAACCGATGAGGTTTTAAGCATCAATGATGAAAATTATCCTTTTGAATTAAAAAGAATTGACAGCCCGCCACCGTATATCTTTCTAAGAGGGGATAAAAAGCTATTAAATAAAGCCATTGTAGCTATTTCAGGTTCTAAAAGTCCGGTATTTGAAGAAAAAGATCTGGCTTTTAAAATTGCCAGATATTTAATGGATAAAGGGTTCATTATAGCTTCAGGACTAGCTAAAGGCATAGATAGTGTAGTTTTAAATAATGCTGTCAATAACAGAAGACCTTCAATTGCAGTATTAGG
>JAKEGG010000041.1 GCA_022615965.1 Fusobacteriota bacterium | reverse complement strand
TGGTCTTTTTAAAAAAAGTGGGTCTTACTCCTAAGGAATTTAAGGAATCTGGTAAATTCCTTATTTTATAGGGGTTTTATCCTGAAATTGACTATTTGTTATGTTGATTCACTAGTTTATTATTTAAATATATTAAATTAGTGAATTTTTTACTTTATGAGGTAGTTGAAATGCTTAAAAAGGCTTTAGTTGTTGGGGCAGTGTTGTTTTTTTGTTATAATTGTTTTAGATCGTTTTGTTTTGGAGGATAAATTGGCTAGAGTTAATAATAAGAAGGATAGTAAGAAGATAGGAAAGTTTGATTTTAAGGATAAAAAAGTTTTGATAACAATCATCACTGTGGTTTTGATAGCTGTTTTATTGATAGGTCTTTGCTTCTTGAAGTCCAAGGAAGACAATGCTAAAAGTGGCTTTAGTATTGTTGGAACAGATAGCAAGATAGAAGT
This sequence comes from Fusobacteriota bacterium, assembly GCA_022615965.1. Lineage (GTDB taxonomy): Bacteria > Bacillota > TC1 > TC1 > TC1 > WTXA01. The sequence continues at coordinate 2,219 of JAKEGG010000041.1, read as the reverse complement.
AACAGGGCTAAAGATAGAAACAGCCTCAGTAAGCCTTGAGGTAGAAGGTGAAGCTCAGCTGAATATTGTAGTTGAGCCCTTAGAGGCAACTGATAAGAGTCTTTCATTTGTTTCCACAGATGGCAATGTAGCCTTAGTTGATGCAAGTGGTAAAATCAAGGGCATCGATCCAGGCAATTGTCAGATCAAGGTTACTTCTAATAGCAATAATAGTATAGTGGGAGAGGTGGCAGTTGAAGTAAAAGCTAAAGCCCCGGCTATAGTTAACTCTGGAGGTTTGACCTATATCAATGGTATGCTGGTAGTGAATAAGAGTTATGCTTTGCCTGCAAGCTATAATCCTGGAGCTAGTAGTGAGGCTATGAATTCTTTTTATGCTATGCAGTCTGCTGCTGCCAATGAAGGTATCAGTTTGTTCATTGTTTCTGGCTTTAGATCATACAATACTCAGGCTTCTTTGTATAATGGTTATGTGGCTTCTTATGGTCAAGCTGCGGCTGATACTTTTTCGGCCAGACCTGGTCATTCAGAGCATCAAAGTGGGTTGGCTTTTGATATAAATGCTGCTGATTCTTCTTTTGCTGGTACTCCTGAGGCTGTCTGGCTGGCTAATAACTCCTATAAGTTTGGTTTTATTATCAGGTATCCTCAAGGGAAGGAGAGTATTACAGGCTATATGTATGAGCCTTGGCATATCAGGTATATTGGCGTGGGTAATGCTTCTGCAGTTTATAGTAGTGGTTTGACTTTAGAGGAGTATTGGGGTGTTGATTCTTCTTATAAATAGTAGTTCTTAGTTGGTTTGACTTCTGTTTCTTCTTGTGTTATTATTATATAGCATCGCGGGGTGGAGCAGTGGTAGCTCGTCGGGCTCATAACCCGAAGGTCGCGGGTTCAAGTCCCGCCTCCGCAACCATAACAAAAAGCACTTGTTTGACAAGTGCTTTTTTATTTACCATGTTCATAAATCAAAGCTAAATGATACAATTAAAATAATGAAAGCTATCACATAGGAGGAAAGATGATGATCAAAGCAATAGTCTACACTTCAAATACTGGGCTAACAAAAGAATATGCCCAGATCCTAGGAACAGAGCTTAAACTGCCAGTATACGAGCTGAAAGAAGTAAAAAACATCCTGTCTAAAGGAGATCAAATAGCCTACTTAAGCTGGCTGATGGCAGGAGGACTAAAGGGATATGGGAAGGCTCAAAGAAAATATCAAATAGTAACAGTATGCGCAGTAGGAATGAGTAGAGCCAGAACAAAACAAGAAGAAGAAATAAAGAAAAAATACCAGCTAGGGGAACAATTCTTCTACCTTCAAGGAGGCTATGACAGAACCAAGCTCAAAGGTATTTACAAACTGATGATGAACACCTTAGAAAAAGCCTTAAAGCCCCAGCTGGAGGCCAAAGAAAATAAAAATGAAGAAGACCTGGAAATGCTGGAAATGATGAACAGTGGTAAAAACTGCGTGAGAAAAGAAAACCTCGATCAGGTAATCAGCTACCTTAAGAGCAGACCATAAGGAGAAGGCTATTTTGCAAAACAATAAACCAAAATATAGGCCGGATAGTTGAAAACAAAAGAAAGGAAGAGTTAAAAGCATAGCTTGAGAATGGATATCAAAGAAATAATTAAAGATAGAATAGAACAAGGATGTATCAAAGGCTTTTCGGCAACTAAATTCCTTACACCCAAGGAGTTTCAACAAGCAATGGAATTTATTGATCTTAAAAAGCACGATTAGTTAAGTGTACTGACTTTAGGTGGTTATTCTAATAGTGAAAGAAAACGAATAATAATGATCAAGGCTGGTCAGGAATTTTGGGAGAAAGTAAATACATAAAGGCATATATGATCAAACATAGAAAGCAAGATGAAATAGGCCACAGAGACATCCTTGGAGCTTTGATGAATCTAGGCTTGGAAAGAAACACTATTGGAGATATAGTGGCCTTTAGAGGGAAAGGAAAAGTAAAGCTGATGGCTGATCTGGGTATGACTAAAAAAAATAGGTTCAAGCTGTTAGTAGGAATATATAATTAAATAAAGATATGGAGGACAATATGATTATTACCACCACCCCAAACATTGAAGGAAAAAAATTATTGATTACAGAAATTGCGCCAGAAAGCCATACCGAGCTTGCCCGGCTTTAGCCGTGGGTTGAATGGAGCATGCGTAGCAAAGTATGTTGCAGTTTAATTCTAGCA
>JAKEGG010000040.1 GCA_022615965.1 Fusobacteriota bacterium | reverse complement strand
TCGGGACAAAAATATTTCAGCTTGGAATTGTTCTTTTAGGTTTTTCTATCAATATAAAAGAGATCATTCTTTATGGTAATCTGTCCTTACAAATTAGTTTGATCACTGTTACTGCTTCGTTTATTCTGGCCTTTTTTTTGAGTAGATTGATAGGACTTTCCGGGAATACTCCTTTGCTTCTTAGCATTGGTAGTGCTATTAGTGGTCCTAATGCTATCGGGGTAACCAGACCTGTTGTCAAGGCTAGTAATGATGAGACAATTCATGCCATTTCCATTATTTTCCTCTTTAATATCATTGGGGCAATTCTTTTTCCTCAGCTAGCTTCTTTTCTCAATATGTCCAGCTTGGGCTTTGCTATTTTTGCTGGTACTGCAATCAATGATATCTCCTCTGTTTCTGCGGCTGCAGTTTCTTGGGATGCCATCCATGACAGCAATACTGTTGGTGTTGCTGCTGTTGTTAAGCTGATACGTACTTTAATGATCATTCCTATAGTATTTATTCTTCATTTTTATAAAGTAAGTAAAGAAAAAAGCGAGGGTGTCTCCGAGACTAAGGATACTGGTTTGTTTAGGAAGTTTCCTTATTTTATCATCTTTTTTCTTTTAGCTTCTGTTATTGCCACCTATTTTGCCTGGCCTTCAGATTTAACTTCTGATTTGAAGCTTTTAAGCAGGTTTTTTGTAGTTATGGCTATGGGGGCTATGGGGCTTAATTCTAATTTGTCTAATCTTATTGATTCTGGTTTTAAACCTGTATTTTTTGCTTTTGTTTTATGGATCGGGAATATTGTTTTATGTCTTGTGCTACAATATGTTTTTTCTATCTGGTAAAAGAAAAAAGACCCTGTTACAGGGTCTTTTAATAATAATACTATTTTAAAATCAATAAAGTGATCAAGAGAATATTAGAAAGCACAGATAAAAAACCACCAAGAAGAAATAAATTTCTGAAATACCTGGTAGAAAAAACCTTAAGCTCATTAAAATCCACACTTTGCCAAGCCTCATCCATTTGCCTGGTCATCATCCTATAAATTCCCCGCCAGCCACTTCAAAACTAAACTTCAACTCACGACCATCATTATTAACAAAATCTACAAATAGCCTGGCTTACTATCTTCAAAGATCCTGGTCTTAACCAGCTGGAAGCCTTCTGGAAGATAAGCCTTGGCCCTATCCAGATCCTTGATTTCAAAGCATAAAAAACTACTATAGGGCTCTACTACAAAGCCCATATATGATGTGACCTTTCCTGATGTTGCTACCATTTTTTTCTATATACCCTTAGGCAATAAGTCATTAAATGATTGTAGAAAGTGCAAGGTGCCTACCTTTACTGGATCAACTAATCTTTCCACAACTTTAGTAAATTTGCCATCCTTCATAATAATCTCCCATAAAAAAGAGCAGAAGAGAAAATCTTCTACTCAACAACTAAGGTATCAAGCCATTAACCAAGCGAAAAACATAAAGCACCAAGGTCAACACAACCACTAATACTACATACCCTAATATCCATCTTCTGTGACTTTCCTTAAAGCGTCCAATATGAACTCCAAGAAGAAGAGCAATAACAATAGGCACAGCCATAGGATGATAATAGAAATAACCTCCCAAGTCAAAAGTCAAAAGATAAAATACAGCTCTGGTAGCACCACAAGTCGGACAGGGAATACCAGTAGCTGCCCTTAAAACACAACCAATATCCAGATAATCCCAGATAGCAAACAGCCCACCAATAATAACTACAGCCAAAAGATGAACCAAAGCCAACATTCTCTTAGACAAGCTACTCGCCATCCTTCCCTTTATTCTCCCTGATACCAAGAATCAATAGGACAATAGCAATAATCAAAGCCAATACTCCAACATTAAGGAAAATAAATATAAATCCAAGATTCATAAAAATACCCTGTAAAACTGCAGCCACCATACCAACTGCGAACAACACTACAGAAACCACAGGTTTTTTTAAAGCAATAAAAATAATGCCCAGAACAGAAACGACCAATAAAAGAACTACCATAGCCACCCTTTTAGGATCACCCCAGTTATTTGCAACAAGAGAAATAACAAAATCCATAATACACCATAAAACAGTAACAAAAGCCACTCCTGCAGCAGTTTTAAACTTATCCATCAAAAACCTCCTATAAAATACCAGTCAGCGCTAAAGCGATGATCACCAATCCAACAATCAACCTGTAATAAACAAAGCCCTTTAAGCTATGCTTCCCTAAGAAATCAACAAATAACTTAACTACCAAATATGCTACCACAAAGGCTACCACAAAGCCAACTACCAAGGTGATCAACTCTATACTGCTACTGATCACCAGATCCTTGGCTTCAAAAACAAAAGCCCCAAGCATCACTGGGATAGCCAGAAAAAAGGAAAACTCAGCAGCTAGTCTGGCCGACATAGACCTGAATAAACCACCACTGATAGTGGAACCACTTCTACTCATGCCAGGAATCAATGCCAGACACTGAAAAAGACCAACTACCATAGAGTCTTTCAGCTCAATCTCCTCAAGCTGATCCTTAATAAGATCCTTAGATCCACTATTCTTTCTCCTTAACATAAAATTCTCAGCTAAATAAAGAATGATAGCCCCAACGATCAAGGCCAAACCAACGATCAGGACACTGTCAAAAAATGACTTGATAACCTTTGAAAACAAAACAGCCAGCAACAAGGAGGGAATAACTGCTACCACTACATTCACAAACAACTTTCTGCCCCAGGCACCTGCCTGAAAATTTTTTAAAGCTCCAATGATCCTTCCTCTATAAAGAACAACGATAGCTAGAATCGCTCCTAGCTGGATCATAACTTCAAAGCTTTTGGCAAAATCACCAGTAAAATTCAAAATATGACCAAAGACAATAAGGTGTCCTGTAGAAGAAACTGGTAAAAACTCAGTAACTCCTTCTACTATCCCTAATATTATACCTTTTAATATCAACCAGTACCCCATAGTATCCTCCTAAATGCCAAAAAGCTTTCTTGTATTATTAACTGTTATCTCTTCTATTTTCTCACCTCTAAGCTCCTCTAATTTAGCCAGGATCAGAGGTAAAAAGGAGGGCTCATTCACCTTACCTCTATGTGGATGTGGAGCCAGATAAGGACAATCAGTCTCGATCAAAAGATGATCAAGAGACACCCATGCCCCAACCTCTAAAGGCTCACGTGCCTTTTGAAAGGTTACTGGACCTCCTAAAGATATATAGAAGCCAAGTTCCCTTATTATCCTCTTAGCTGACTCTAAAGAACCTGAAAAACAATGAAAAACTCCTCTTAAACCCTTTCCCTGTTCCTTTAAAATATTAAAGGTATCTAAAAATGCCTCTCGTGAATGGATAACTACTGGCAAATCATACTCTAAAGCCAACTTAAGCTGTTTTTTAAAAACCTCCTGCTGAACTTCTCTGGGACTATTGTCATAATAGTAGTCCAGTCCAATCTCCCCTAAACCTACCACCTTATCCTGTTGTAAAAGACTTTTTAATTGAGCTTCAACCTCACTATTGTAGTCAGCAGCCTCATGAGGATGGATTCCCACCACAGCATAGAGCTCCTCATACTTCCCTGCCAGCTCCACAGCCTTAAGGCTAGAGGGGAGATCGTAGCCTGGAACAATAATTTCACTAACACCAACAGCCTTAGCTCTGGCTAAAACTTCATCTACAGAAGCTAAAAGTTTTGGATCATTAAGATGAGCGTGAGAATCAATCATTAACTAACTACCGCTCCCTCTTCAATCTCTCCATCAACAGTCAAAAGCTTTAATGAAGACTCACCCTTGGCTGCCAGCAACATTCCCTGAGACTCTATGCCTCTTAGCTTAGCAGGCTTAAGGTTGTATACCACTACAACCTTTTTATTGATTAATTCCTCCAGGCTATAGTACTGGGCAATACCAGCCACGATGGTCCTGATCTCATCAGCACCAACCTTGACCTGTAGTTTTAATAGCTTATCAGCACCTTCAACCTTTTCAGACTTTAAAATCCTGCCAACCTTAAACTGACACTTAAGAAAATCATCTATAGCAATCAAATTAACACCAGACTCAGCACTTTTAGTCTCAGCCTTTTCTGGAGCTTTCTTCTCAGCCTCAGGCTCTTGCTCCATGACCTCTTTAAACTCTATTCTTGGGAACAAAGGAGCTCCTTTAGCTACCTTGATTTCCCCCTTTAAAGCTCCAAAGTTCAGCTGCTCAAAGGTAAACAGCTCCTCACCAATACCTAGCTGAGCTTCGACCTTAGCTTTAGTTTCCACCAACACTGGTGACAGCATGATAGTAGCCAGACGAATGATCTCAACCAGCTCATACATAACCACTTTAAGCCTCTCTGTCTCCCCTGCCTTTACTAGATTCCAAGGTGCTACCTCTTCAATAAACTTATTGCCACGACCTACAAGCTTAAAAACCTCTTGTAAGGCAGAACCAAATTCTAATTTATCCATATGGAGCTGATAGCTAGCTACCACCTCCTGGCTTAAAGCAACAATATCTTCATCAAAGCCAGACTCCTGAACCTCCAGGCTGCCAGCAAAATATTTCTCGATCATCGAAACAGTTCTGCTTAAAAGATTCCCATAGTCATTGGCTAAATCAACATTTATTCTATGAGCCAGGGCATCTTCAGAATAGTAGTAGTCATTGCCGCCAGGCATTTCTCTTAGTAGAAAATACCTCAGGGAATCAGCACCATACTTTTCAATAAGTACCAGTGGATCAACCACATTGCCTACAGACTTGCTCATTTTCCCGCCACCAGACAAGAGCCAGCCATGGCCAAAGACTGTCGTAGGCAGCTTGATACCTGCAGCCATCAGGATGATCGGCCAGATAATAGTATGGAATCTTATAATATCCTTACCTACCAGATGGACTATTTCTTCATTATTGACCCAGAACTTTTCATAAAGAGGGCCATCGTTCAGATAGTCGAGGGCAGTAATATAGTTGGTTAAAGCATCGAACCAAACATAGATGATATGACCCTCGTCTATGGTAATAGGAATACCCCAATCAAAGGTGGTTCTGGAAATAGAAAGATCCTCTAAGCCCATTTTGATAAAGCTGATCATTTCATTTCTTCTGCTTTCAGGCTGTATAAAATGGGGATGCTCCTCGATATATTCCAGTAGTCTGTCAGCATATTTGCTCATTTTAAAGAAATAGCTTTCCTCTTTAACAATATCCACCTCTTTGCCACAGTCAGGACAATGACCTTCATCTAACTGAAACTTAGTAAAAAAAGTCTCACAGGAAGTACAGTAAAAGCCTTCATAAACCGACTTATAGATATCTCCCTGATCATAGATCTTCTGAAAAAGAGCCTGCACTGTTGCATAATGTCTTTTCTCAGTTGTTCTGATAAAGTCATCATAATCAATATGCATTTTAGACCAAAGATTTTTAAAGGTAGCAACTATTTTATCGGTATATTCAATAGGCTTGACCCCTTCTTCAGCAGCTACTCTTTCAATTTTCTGACCGTGTTCATCTGAGCCAGTTAAAAAAAAGACTTCATAACCCTTCATTTTTTTATACCTGGCTATAGTGTCTGCCATAGTGGTAGTCAAGGTATGACCTATATGGAGCTTAGCGCTTGGGTAATATATTGGTGTGCTTACATAAAAGCTTTTATTTGCCATTTTCTTCCTCCTTTTTTCTTAATATATATTCATAGAGCTTATTACGTCTGCCCCCTGATCTTACTGCAGCCTCTTTGATAGCTTCTTTAGCCTTATAGCCTCTATTTTCCAGTAAATCAAGATATAGCTGATACTGGTCTTCAATTGGCAGCTCTTCTTTTTTAACACTGAAACCTTCAACCAAAAGCACCATTTCTCCTTTTAAATTTCTGGCTTCAGCTACCTGTAACAAATCTTTAAGACTGCCTCTTATTATTTCCTCATAATATTTAGTCAGCTCTCTTGCTAGTACTCCATTTCTGTTTCCAAGCACCTCTTGGATCACTTCCAGATCCTTGACCAAGGCATGGGGACTGATATAGAAGATCAAGGTAGCCCTTATTTCCTCTAATTCCTTTAAAATATCCAGCCTTTCCTTGGTTTTACCCTTTGGTAAAAACCCTTGAAAGAAAAATCTTTCAGCAGAAAGTCCTGAACTAACCAAAGCTGAGACAAAGGCACTAGGTCCAGGTATAACCACTGGAACGATCCCTCTTGCCCAGGCCTCCTTAACTAATATTTCCCCTGGATCGCTGATGCCAGGCATACCAGCATCACTGATCAAGGCTATTTTTTTACCTGTAGCCACCAGATCCAGAAGATAGCTTTTTTTCTCTTCCTCGCTGAATTTTTCATAGCTGACCAGTTTTTTTTTCAAACCAAGATGATTTAACAGCTTTAAAGCCACCCTGGTGTCTTCACAGGCGATCAAATCTGCTTCCTCCAGAGTTTTAACTGCTCTATAGGTAATATCTTCCAGATTTCCTATAGGTGTAGCAACTAAAAAAAGGCCTCCTTTGCTTTCTTGCTCTACCAATGAAGTACCCCCTCCTTATATAGCTTAACTACTTCCTTAAGATAGCTGTTTTCCTGATCGTATATCACCAATGGAGCCAGGACCCTCAGGGCTCCTCTGTAGTTTTTTTTACCCGCTACCAGCACCAGCTCTCCTTCTCTGCCTTCCTTAGCATAAACGACCTTTAAGGCATAAGGTCTGATGCCTTTAGCCTCCATCTGGCCAAAAAGCTCTCCTAGTCTTTTGGCTGGATAGATCAAATAGAGAAAGCCGCTTGTTTTTAAAAGCTTTTTGCTTTTTTCGATCAGCTGATCCAAGGTTGATTTAACCTCATGTCTGGCAATAGCCTCCATGGTGTTCTGGGAAATGTTGCCATCCTTAAAAAAGGGAGGATTAGCCACTATATATTCATATAGATCCTGTCCCTCTAGCTCCCTATAATCTCCTAATTCCAGGTCTACCTTAAGATCATGAAGGAGGAAGTTATCTCTGGCTATCAAATATAGCTCTTCTTGTATTTCTACTGCATGAAAGCTGACCTTATTAAACCTCTTGCTAAGAAGCAAGGTGATAATACCTGAGCCTGTGCCGATTTCCAGAAAGCTGGCTCCTGCTTTAGGCTCCTTAACAAAGCCACTTAATAAAAGAGCGTCTATGCTGTAGCGATAACCCTCTACAGGCTGATAAAAGGGATAGCGACAAAGAAGTTCTTCCTTGACTCTAGTCATTTTCCTCGGTCCTATCAATAACATTCAGACAGAAGATACAATCTTCCTCTCTTATCTGGCCAAAGGAACTATGGCAGATGTGGAAGCCTTGTTCATAAAGCTTGATCAGATTACCTACGCTTTTTGATTTATCCTCTTTTTGCAAATAATTGCTTAGCTGTTCATTTCTTTTTTCCAGAATCTCAAGGTGTTTTTTTAGTTCCTCTATATCCTTGGTAAGATCCTTTATTCTTTCAGCAATGCTGTCAATTTGAGCTGATATTTTCATTTAAGATCTCCTCATCATCACTAACAACGATTTCCTCATAGCCAGCAGGCTGATACTTGATTTCATCGAGCTTGAACTTGCCATAGCCTCCATCGCTTAAAATAACTGTAACCTGATTAGACAGGAAGCTGTTTTGAGTTACTTTACCACGACCATTAGGTGTGGTCACAAAGGAACCCTCTTTAGGAAATCTGGCCCTTAGATCAGTGTAGGCCTCATCTTCATATTTCAGACAGCACATCAGACGGCCACAAACACCTGAGATCTTAGTTGGATTTAAGGAAATACCTTGATTTTTGGCCATTTTGATGGAAACTGTTTCAAAATCTCCTAGGTGAGAGCAACAACACAGCTTGCGCCCACAAGAACCATAGCCACAAAGGTGTCTGGCTTCATCTCGGACTCCAACCTGTCTTAATTCTATCCTGGTCCTGAAAATACTTGCTAGTTCCTTTACCAGCTCTCTGAAATCTACTCTGCCTCCAGAGGTGAAGTAGAAGATCACCTTGCCACGATCAAAGGTATATTCAGCGCTTAAAAGCTTCATCGGCAGGTTATGCTTGATGATTTTTTCCTGACAGATCCTGATGGCGTTTTGTTGTTCTCTTCTGTTAGCTTCCAGTTGTTCCTTATCCTTGGCTGTTACCAGTCGGATTATTGGTTTAAGGGGAAGCACTACTTCTTTTTCTCCAACCTCTCTGATATCTGTTACTGCTGTTCCGTATTCCAGTCCTCTGGCAGTTTCTACTATGATATTATCTCCTCTTTCGACCTTAAAGCCCTGAGGATCAAAGTAGTAGGTTTTACTGGTACCAGTAAAACGAACTCCGGTTACTCTATATTTCTTACTCACTAAATATTCCTCCTATATTTAAAAAGCAATACTCTAAAATATGCCTTTCATTTACATTTATTTTAAATTTACCATAAGCCTGGTCCAGGCTCTGGAAAATTCTGTAGTCTAATCCTTTTTTTAAATCTTTAAAACGTAAAGCTGCTTCGATCTGATAATAGCTTAAGAGCTCTTTTAAGTACTTTTTCTTGCTCAGCTTATCTGCTAGCTTAAAAAGCTTCTCCAGATCTTTTTCTAAAAAGAGATCTCTGAAGTCCTGATAGCTAAGAAGCTCATCATCCTGGTTATCTAAAAGGACTCTGGCCTCATCTATGGTTCCTAGCTTTAAATATGGAACCTGTCCATAGCCTAAATTCTCTAGCACCTTGGCTAGATCCTCTTCCTTAAGAGGTGAGAGATAATATTTTTCTACCCTTGAAAGTATGGTCGGGAGAATATCATCCTTGTTGGTGGCAGTAAAAAGGAAAATGGTGCCACTGTTTGGTTCCTCTAAAACCTTTAACAAGGCATTAGCTGCTTCCGTAGTCATTCTTTCTACATTTTCTATCAATATTACCCGGTAGCTGCCTTCATATCTTTTGAGAGTTTCCTCTTCGATTATGTCTCTGACTGTCTCTATTTTAACCTTTTCCCCTGTATCAAAAAAGCCTAGGAATTCTGAATAGGTTTCCATATCAAATCTTCTACAGGAGCTGCAGCTGCCACAAAAGCCTTCTTGCCCCTTTTGGCACAGTATGCTTTTAGCGAAGGATAAAGCCAGGGTTTTCTTCCCTATGCCCCCTTTGCCTATAAACAAATAGCCATGAGCCAGTCTTCCTGTTTTCAGATCATTTAAAAGATAGCTGATCACCTCTTGGTGGCCTAGTATTTCTGAAAGCCTTTTAACTTCTAGCATCTAATACCTCTTTGACCTTGAGGTATATTTTTTCAGCAATATCCTCGATTTTAGCTGAGCCCTCGATGACCTGGATCCTGGTCTTTTCTTCTGCAGCCATTTCCAGATAACCGTGTCTCACCTTGGTCATAAATTCCAGTCCTTCCTTTTCCATGCGATCAAGCTCCTGGCCTTCTAGTCTTTTTTCAAAGATCTCAAGACCAATATCTAAAAAGAAGGTCAAGTCTGGTGGACAAGTATTGATGAAATGACTGTTTATTGCCTTCATTTCTGCTAATCCCAACTCACGACCAAAGCCTTGATAGGCCAGGGTAGAGTGATAATATCGGTCACTGATGACAATATAGCCTTTTTTTAGGGCTGGTAGTATTATTTTTTCCAGGTGTTCATTTCTGGCTCCACAATAAAGGAAAACTTCTGTCATAGCTTCGATTTTTTCATCCAGATGTAACAGGATGCCTCTGATAGCTTCAGCCACCTTGGTGCCTCCTGGTTCTCTGGTTAAAAGCACCTGATAGCCTAAGCTTTCCAGCTTTTCTTTTAACAGCTGGCCTTGGGTTGTTTTACCTGATCCATCTATTCCTTCAAAAGTGATAAACATAAAAACTCCTTAATTAAATACTACCCTTTATTATATCATATGATTACTTGATAATGAAAATACTTCCATCCTTTATTTCACTACAGCCTGTGTGATCTCCTGTTTCAGTCAGGAGTTCTTCAATTATCTTTTCATCTATTATTTCCCCTGGAACTAATAGAGGCGCTCCTGGCGGGTATTTGCTGTACATTACTCCACTTATCTTACCTAGTGCTTCTTTAATAGGCACCAGCTTTTTTTCTTGCAAAAATGCTTCTCCTGGCAGCAAGGATATTTGAGGCAAGTGACTTTTTCCTTGTAGTGACTTATGAGTCTTGATTTTGAAATCTATTCTGGTGCTTTTTTTCAAAGCCTTTATCAGTGTCTTGTAGCCTTCATGGCTATCATAAAATGATAATATCCCAAGTAAATAGCCTTGGGACTCTATTTCCATAAATACTCCAGCCTCTTCTCTTAAAAATTCTCCTAGCTTTTTAAAATCCAGTTCTCCTGAAACAGAGCTGATAAGTAGTTTAAAGGGATCATCATTGGCGACTACTCGTAAGTCACCTATTTTGCCTATTTCTTCCTTGAGCCAGGTCATCAGTCTCAGCTTTTCAGCTATTTTCATTTTCATCATTTCTCTTAATGAATCCTCAATGGAAAGAAGTACTGGAAATGATGGACTTGAGGTTTGGAAAAAGTTTAATTCTTCTCTTTTATCCTCCTCCAGGTTGGATAGTATAGCAGCTCCTGGGTTCAAGGCTCCCAGAGTTTTATGGAAGGATATGACCTTAAGGTCGGCCCAGCTGTTATCTTCTAGCTTCAGGTAATAGAGGTGGGAGCCATGGGCGGCATCTACTATAGTCAGGCTGTCCTTAAGGAAAGGCTTAAGAATCTTGTAGCCTTCCAGGTAGCCTTCATAGCTTGGAGCAGTAAAGATATAGGCCTTGGCACCCTTGTTCAGGGCTTTAAAATAGTCCTCTGTCTTTAAGGGTCTGGCTATGTCTAGTTCATCTATGGAGTTTTCCAGATAGATGGGCTGATGGTTTCCTAAGATCAGTCCCTTATAGATGCTTTGATGGCTGGCTCTTGGCAGGACTATCTTTTGTCCTTTTCCGGCATAAAAAAGACTTCCTAGGAGAAAGGAGGTTGAGCCATTGGTGCCAACATAGCTCCATTTTGCTCCATATATTCTGGCAATAGCCTTTTCTAGTTCTAGTATGCTTCCTTGTGGCTGTAGCAGGTTGTCAGTTAGGGCTAGCTCTGTGGTATCTTCTCTTAGGCGTAGTCCTTTATGTCCTGGCATATGTAAGGATAGTCGTTCTTTTTTTCTTAAATGGGCCAGATCGTTTTTCAGGCTTCTTGGCATGTTTTAAAAGCCTCCTTTAAGTCAGCTATCAGGTCATCTTTATCTTCTAAGCCTGCTGATATTCTGACCAGGTTGCTTATATTGCCTTCTAGTTCTTGAGGTTCATAGTCTCGGTGGGTCATTTGAAAGGGTAGCTCTACCAGGGATTCTACATCTCCCAGGCTGACTGCCAGGGTGAATAGCTTCAGGGCTTCAACGAAAGCAACGGCATCACCTTTAAGGGTAAAGGCTACCATGCCTCCAAAGCCTGGGTAATATACTTTTTCTACCAGTTTTTCAGTTTTTAGATAGGCTGCTATTTCCTTGGCGTTTTTTTGGTGTTCCAGGACTCTTAGGCTTAAGGTTTTAAGTCCTCGGTTAAAGAGCCAGGCATTAAAGGGGGCCATGGTGGCTCCAAATTCACACATGTAGCCATAGCGCAGGGTGTTTTCCCAGGCTAGGTCTTTACCTATCACTATGCCTCCTACTGCATCGCCGTGTCCTCCAATGTATTTAGTACAGCTATGGAGGACCAGATCGGCTCCAAGTAACAGGGGTTTTTGAAGTATCGGGGTAGCAAAGGTGTTGTCTACTATGATTATGGTTTCTGATCCTGTCTTGCTTCTTATATCTTCTATACTAATAGTTTCCAGGGTTGGGTTGACTGGTGTTTCAAAGTAGATGACCAGTCTCCTGCTCTCAGCCTTCAGCTGCCCTATTTTTTCTTCATCGATGGTATTTAAATCAGTCATTATGGTTTTTATACCGTATTCTGGCAGTAGGTTTTTGATCAGATTATGGCTGCTGCCATAGAGCATGCTATGGGCCAGGAGGGTGTCTTCTGGTTTTAAAAGGGCCAGAAGGGTTGTAGCTATGGCTCCCATCCCTGAAGCGAAGGCTACAGCAAAGCTGCCTTCTTCCAGGAGGGTCATTTTTTCTTCAAATTCCTCTTGGCTAGGGTTGCGGCCTCTGGAGTAAACATAGCCCTGGTGCTCTCCGGCAAAGGCTCCCTGGGCTTCTTTAATGGTGTTGAAGTAGAAGCTTGAGCTGATGCTTATCGGGCTGGCTATGCCTTTTTGGAATTTGTGTTGTTTTTCTTTATTGGTCAAGCCATGGATGGCTTTGGTTTTTTCTTGCATTTTTTCTCCTATACTTTGATCAAGGCTGTTTGACAGCTACAGGTTTTTTCTGTTTTTTGATGTTCCTTGAAGATCTTGATGAATATTTGGGTCAGGTCTGTTTTTTTTTGGTTGACTGCTTCTATTATTTCTTCACCTGTGGCTTCTGTGGTGGTTAGTCCTGTGGCCATGTTGGTTATGATGCCTATACAGGCATAGCATAGGCCTAGTTCTTTGGCCAGTACTACCTCTGGTACGTTGGTCATGCCTACTACATCAGCGCCTATTTGGGCGTAGAAGTTGATTTCTGCTGCTGTTTCAAAACGTGGTCCCTGGGTGCAGACATAGATGGCTTCTTGGCTTAGTCCTTGTTTTTTTAGCAGGTTTCTTAGGTCCTGGCAGTAAGGGTCGGCCATGGAAACATGGGCTATTTCTCCTTTTTCTCCATCAAAAAAGGTGTTTTTGCGGTTTTGGGTGAAGTCAATAAAGTCTTTGAGGACTACAGCATCTCCTATTTTCAGGTTTTCTCTTAGTGAGCCTACTGCTGCTGTGGCCAGGATGGTTTGTATGCCATATTCCTTAAGGGCCCAGATGTTGCCTTGGTAGTTGACCTGGTGGGGAAGGACCTGGTGTCCTTTGCCGTGTCTTGGCAGGAAGATGATTTCGTCTTCCTCTATTTTTATTGTTTGGATTTCTACTGGCCCGTAGGGGGTTTTGATGGTTTTTTCTGTCAGGTTGTTGTTTAGATCATATATACCTGTTCCGCCTATTATTCCATACTTCATATTATACACCTGCCTTAATATTTTAAGATTATCATTAATCCTGGTTTTCTACAAGAAATTATCTGTATATTCCTGTCTTTAGTAGTGCAAGCATATATTTTTTTTGCTATAATTTTAATGATAAAGGTATTTTATTTTTTTAGATAAATTATTTGTTTGTTAAATGTAATTTTGTTTTAAAATATATGTGGACAAGGAGCTTTTGATGTTTAAGAATTTAATGGCTGATAATGTGCTGGAAATGAATATTGTTTCTGGTTTTGAAATGAGGCAAAAGGCTAAGAGGTTTGAGGATGAGGGTCATAAGATCATTCATTTGGAGCTTGGTGAGCCTGATTTTACTACTCCTGTTAATATTTGTCAGGCTGCCTCTTTGGCTATGTTAAGGGGTGAGACTCATTATGCTCCTCCTCTTGGTATCCCTGCTTTTAGGTCTGAGATCGCTAAGTATGTCAGGGAGTTTAAGGGTGTTCCTGCTGAGGCTAAGAATGTGGTGGTGACTCCTGGGGCTAAGCCGATCCTTTATTATACTTTTCAGGCTTTTGTTAAGCCTGGTGACGAGGTAGTTATTACTGATCCTGGTTTTCCTATTTATAGGGTTTTGACTAAGTTTATGGGTGGTAAGGCTGTGGCCTTGCAGGCTAAGGAGGAGAATAGTTTCAGGTTGACCTTGGAGGATCTGGTTCCTTTGGTCAATGAGAAGACAAAGTTGGTTGTGCTTAATAGTCCTAATAATCCTACTGGTTCTATTATTGAGGAAGGTGAGCTTAGGAGGATGGCTGAGTTTTTAAGGGATAAGGATCTGATCGTTTTGTCGGATGAGATTTATGATCGTCTATATTTTGGTGAGGATAGGTTGGTTTCTATTGCCAGCTTGCCTGGGATGCAGGATAAGACTATTGTTCTTGATGGTTTTTCTAAGGCTTATGCTATGACTGGCTGGAGGCTTGGTTATGGGGTGATGCATGAGAGTATCGTTAAGGTTTTTAATCCTTTGATCGTGGCTAGTAATTCTTGTACCAATACTTTTATTCAGTTTGGTGGTATTGAGGCTTATAGGGGGTCTCAGGCTGAGGTTGAGGTCATGAAGGAGGAGTTCAAGGCTCGTCGTGATTTGTTGGTGAGTGGTCTTAATAGTATTCCTAAGGTTTCTTGTTCTTTGCCTGATGGGGCTTTTTATGCTTTTCCTAATTTCAGGGCTTTTGGGAAGTCTAGTGCTGAGTTGGTGGATCTTTTTATGGAGAAGGCTTTTATTTCTTCTTTGCCTGGTGATACTTTTGGGGTCGATCTTGATGGTTACGTGCGTTTTTCTTTTGCGACTAGCAGGGATAATTTAAATGAGGCTTTGGGTAGGTTGGAGTCTGCTTTAAAGAAAGTTGGTGTTTAGGATGAAAAAGAGGGTTTTTGTGACCAGGCCCATCATGGAGGCTGGTATTGAGCTTTTAAGGGAGCATTTTGAGGTGGTTGTGCAGCCTGAAGAAAGGGATCTTTCCAGGGAGGAGTTTCTTGAGGCTATCAAGGGTTTTGATGGTGTGCTTTCTATGTTGACTAACAGGATCGATGAGGAGGTTTTTAAGGCTGCTCCTCGGGTGAAGGTTTTTGCTAATTATGCTGTTGGTTATAATAATGTGGATGTGGATATGGCTTCCTATTATGATGTGGCTATTACTAATACTCCTGATGCTTTGACTTTGGCTACTGCTGAGTTGGCCTGGGGTCTTTTGTTTGCTGCTGGTCGGCATATTGTGGCTTCTGACAGGTATACTCGTGATGGCAGGTTTTTAGGTTGGGATCCTCTTGGTTTTCTTGGTCAGTCTGTTTCTGGTAAAAAGCTTGGTATTATTGGGGCTGGAAGGATAGGTCAGGCTTTTGGCAGGATGGCCAGGGGTTTTAATATGGAGCTTTACTATAATAGTCCTCATAGGAAGCTTGAGTTTGAGCGTAGTACTGGGGCTAAGTATGAGGATCTTTTTGATCTTTTGCCTAAGGTGGATTTTTTGGCTGTGCATTGTCCGTATAGTATGCATACTCATCATCTTCTTGGTGAGAGGGAGCTTTCTTTGATGAAGTCTTCTTCTGTGCTTATTAATACTGCTCGTGGGGCTATTATTGATGAGGCTGCTCTTTATGAGGCTTTGAAGAATAAGAGGATTTATGGTGCTGGTCTTGATGTTTTTGAGAAGGAACCAGAGATCTATCCTGGTCTTCTTGATTTGGATAATGTTGTGGCTTCTTCTCATATTGGTAGTGCTACTTATGAGAGCAGGGAGGATATGTCTCTCTTGGCTGCTGGTAGTATCGTGGATATTTTGATCAATAACAAGGTTCCTTCCAATTGTTTGAATAAGGAGATTTTTGGTTAGAGACCAGCTGTTTATGTAATTGATTTTATATATAATATAAAAAACAAAGAACTGATTTATTTAGTTCTTTGTTTTTTTGTGGCAATGAAAAATACAGGTAGCAGTATGCTTATGCCTATTATGGTTACTATTTTTTCTTGGTTATTATTTGTTTCTTCAGTACTTTCATGTAAGTGTTCTATTTGGTGTACTTCTTCATCATGATCGTAGCCATAGTATGTTCCTTCTATTCCTTGAATGGTATTTCCATTTGGGAATGGTATTTGAGCTTTTGTTGGTTTATTATTTATAAGGAATATAAGGATAGTTAGTAATACTATTATCATTGCTTTTTTTGTTTTTTCTTGTTTGATCAGTTGTTTTATCTGATCGTCTGTAAAGAATTTCATTGTTATTCCACCTTCCCTTATTTTTATTATACCTAAGAGTTCAGTAGTTTACACAAAACATTTTACAGACTCAAAAGAAACCACCCCAAAATATGATAAAATAACCATAGACCAACAACAAAAACAAACCAAAGGAGACCAACATGCAACTATACGAAGAAAGACAACAAATAGTAGAATACGGAAAAAAAATGATAGACGCACAACTAACAACAGGCACAGGAGGAAACATCAGCATCTACAACAGAAAAGAACAACTAATCGCC
This sequence comes from Fusobacteriota bacterium, assembly GCA_022615965.1. Lineage (GTDB taxonomy): Bacteria > Bacillota > TC1 > TC1 > TC1 > WTXA01. Next base: position 40 of record JAKEGG010000040.1, on the reverse strand, counting down.
ATCAAACCATCAGGCATAGAATACCATGACATCACACCAC
>JAKEGG010000039.1 GCA_022615965.1 Fusobacteriota bacterium | reverse complement strand
TATGACAATAAGACTCATCAACAAGTATTCTAAACCATATTTTATGGCCGGCACATTTTCTTCTTCGATCACACTATTTTTCAATAAAAAAAATGATACCTTATTTACAAGCCCGTGAATCATAGTAACCTCCATTGCTTGATTTAAGAATATCATCTTATTATTTTAATTCAATACAAATGTAATGAAATGACCGTTTAATGTAATGAACGGTTCAAAGGAAGGAGTATTTTCACTTCAAACCAGCCATTTTGGAAACCGATTTTTATATTGCCACCTTTTTTAAGTACAGCCTTCTCCATGTTATATATACCAAAACCAGTGTCGGTTCCTTTTCTCTTGCTACTAACATATTTTTCTTTATGTAGGTTTATTTCCCCTTCATCAGCTGTATTTTTAATATATACCAACAAATGATTTTTTTCTTCGATCAATTGTAAATCTATGACCTTTTCAATAGTGCTATCAGTATGGCGCAGACAACCTTCCAAAGCATTGTCCATGGCATTGCCTAAAATAGTGCTGATATCCCCAGTAGGAACCTCCAGGTTTTCTTGAACTCTGATTTCCATTTTAAGCTTGATCTTATTCTTCTCTGCCTTACGAACCTTATCAAATAGCAGTGAGTCAACTATTGGATTACCTGAATAATGAAGAGCTGCAGGATGTTCCACTTCAACTAATAGATTTTCCACATGTTTTTTTACTTCCTGACAATTACCAGCTTCAAGACCACCTCTGATGGTCAATAGATTATTTCTCATATCATGCCACAGTCCTCTGTTAGCCTTGTAGTTTTCCTGAAGCTCACCATAATAGTATTGCTGAAGCTGAAGCTGCTGATTGGCAGTTTCCATAAATAGGATCTTTTCATGCTCAGAGTTGATTTTTGAAAAAAGCCAGAAGGAAATCAGGTTGATGTACAGGACAGCTATTGCTGAAAATAGCATCAAAGGTGTACCTATGCCGATTTCATTGACCTGAAAGAAAAGCCCGATGGTGATAAACATACTAAAAACTGGCATCAAAGCAATAACTATCCAGTATTTGATACTTAACCACTGGGCCTTTTTATTGGTTAACATCAGGAAGCCTTGTACCATTATCAATAAAATCAGTCTGGAAATCAAGGAGCCAGCTAAATATAGTCCTTGGTTAAGCGAAAACTGTTCAATTGATAATTGATATGATACAGAAATTAATATTGCTGCAAAAAGCTCTGATACTATCCCTAGGGAAACAAAGAAAAAGCCAGAGACCAGGCGGATCCAAAGTTTGCCTTGATAATAGACAAAGGCTATAGAAGTATATATCAGGATTGATATTATAAGGAAAACCAAAGAAATTTGTATTATCTGATTTGCAATGATCAGAATTATCCCAATCAACAGCAAACTGATAATAGATGTCAGATTGTTGATGCTTTTTCTTTTCATCCAGCCTGTATAGAATATAAAACATAATAATATACCAGCTATATCATTGCTGAAGGTTGCTATTCTTCCTAGTATTTCTGTATTCATCAGCTTCTCCTATTCTATTTATATTTTTTGAACTGCAATTCTGTATAAGCATCATATACTTCTTGATGACGCTTTTTACTAACTGGTATTTCATCTTGATTACACATGATCAAGCCTTTATTAAATACCCGGTCTATGGCATTCAGGTTGACTAAATATGAACGATGAACTCTCATAAAGTCAAATTTAATCAACTGTTCCTCCTCATCTCCTAGACTGCCATATATTTCATAGCTTCCATCCCTGGTAACTATTTCCAGCTTACGACCAAAGGCTTCTATATATAATATATTATCAAAAGGCAAGGATTTACCCATATTTTTTGTTTTAATATTTAAGATAGGAATATTTCCACTTAAAGCTTCCTTGGCTCTTTCAAATGCACGTTCAAAGCTTTCAGCAGTCATAGGTTTTAAAATAAAATCATTGACACTAAGCTGGTAACCTTCCATGGCGTACTCCATCAAGGAGGTCATGAAAATTATATATAATTTATTGTTATTTTCTCTTATTCTTCTGGTAGTTTCTATACCATCTATACCAGGCATATTGATATCCTGAAAAAGAAGATCAAAGATATTCCCTTCTTCAAGGCTTTTTAACAGATCTTCTCCTTTATGGAATATCTGGTATTCATTTTTTTCCAATAAATATTTTTGACAATATTTCTTTACTTCCTGACATTGTTGTTGGTCGTCGTCACAAATTGCTATTCTCATTCTTTGCTCCTCTTGAACCTGGACTGATCATTTAAATTTTAAATAAATATTCTGCCATTATTGTATCATTTTTAAGATAGATGTTGATAGTATTTTTTTTAATAAAAAAGCACCTTAAAAAGGTGCTAAATATCTGGTAGCGATGGCTGGAGTCGAACCAGCGACACCACGGGTATGAGCCGTGTGCTCTAACCACCTGAGCTACATCGCCAAAGGATACCTTTATATTCTATAAAAAATAAGAGTAGTTTGTCAAGAACTAATTCTTCTTCTTCTTCTTTCTGGCTAAATCCTGACTACGACGGGCATCAAGTTGTATTTCTTCGCTATCCTTTAAAAACCTGGCTAGCTTATCTTCAAAGTTATCTGATTTTACAGGTTCAGGCTTCTTTTTTGGCATATAGCCAGTTTGTCTGTCATTTCTTTCGAATCTATCAGCTCTTTCGCGTCTTTCGTACCTTTCTGAGCCACTATTTCTTTCATCTAAAATAGCTTTTTTGATAGATAGCACTACCTTACCTCCATCTTCTATTCTAATTACCTTGACCTTGACAACATCTCCAAGCTTATATATATCATTGATATTCTTGATAAAATCTACTGATACTTCTGATATATGCACCAAGCCTGTAACATCACCAATTTTTACAAAAGCTCCAAAGTTTGTAATACCTGAAATCACACCTTCAACAACCTGATCTTTAACTAAACCCATTTTTCCTCCTACTCGCTAACATCTTCTAAAATAAGTAATTCCTCACCAGGTCTTAATAAGCCTAGTTTAGATTTTGCTTCCTTTTCTACTACGTTATCACTTAAACCACTGTTTTGTTCCTCTACCAGAACCAGCTTTTCATAGTATAATTCTCCGATTCTATTCTCCAGTCTTCTGTTGTCTCCAAACAAATACATGCTATTAAAAATACTTTTACCAATATTGAAGATAAAAAATCCAATAATCAGCAAGAGTACTAAAAAAATCAGTAAATTAACTACAGAAAAACTACCTCGTCTAACTGAACCAGACTTAACAGGCAACTTTCTAATCTTAACCAAAAAAAACCCCCCGTAAATTAACCATTAATCCTATTATAACAAAAACCACTATATTTTCAACAATCTAACTGCATTATCGCCAAGAACCAGAGATAATTCTTCCTTTGTTAAACCACTATCTCCTAGATACTTTTCAAACCGGCAAGAAGAAAGCAAAGGAAAATCACTGCCAAATAGTACCTTATCTAAAACTCCCAGTTCTCTTAAAACTCGGAAGATACCTGAATCATATAGATAAATACCTGCAGCAGTATCATAATAGGTATTTTTTAAAGCTAGCTTCATTTCCTTCATTAATTCATAGAAGGGCAATCCTCCGCCAAAATGAGCAAAAACCAACTTATTGTCTGGAAAATCTAGAACCACCTGATTTATCTCTTTTGGAGTAACTGGGACCTTGCCTACATAATCATGTCCAACCGGGTCATTGCTATGGATGATCACAGGAACATCAGCCTCTTTAGCCATACCCATCAAGGATGTCAGATCACTTTTCTTGAATGGATCTATCCCTTGTCCAGATAGAAACATCTCTCCCACACCTTTTAGGCCTCCTGCCAAGGATCTGGTAAATTCAGTTTCGAAGCCTTTCTCTTTAGGGGAAATAGCCATCATCCCCACTAATCTGTCAGGATATTTTTTAACTATTTCCAAGGTATAATCGTTTACATAACGGCAAAGACCTAAGTCCTTAAAGGAAAATCCAGAAACCACACCTAAATCGAAGCCACATTTATCTAAGTCGGCTATTACCTGTTCTCCATTAGCAAATTTATTTATTGGACTTTCACATAGCATAGCCCAATAAGGTTCTTTATCGTATATAGATTTGTAATCCTTGATCAATTCATCAGGAGTAACATGAATATGAAAATCAACCTTCATTGCTCTCCACCTCTGTTCTTCTAGATTCTAAAAGCTCATACAGCTCACCAACATCCTCTTTTTTAACGACCTCTCTAGCCTCAAGAACTTTAACCTTGGTCAAACGAGAGCCAAAAATAACTTCAATAATATCGCCTGTCTTGACCTCATAGCTTCCCTTTATCACCTTGCCATTAACTACTATTTTGCCACAATCACAAAGCTCCTTGCCCACGCTGCGTCTTTTTACCAGTCTGGAAACCTTTAAATATTTATCGATTCTCATAAAACCTCCATAAAAAAAGACCGGCTAATTCCGGTCTTTGATCAATTACTACTTCTTAACTGTATCTTTTAGTGCTTTACCTGCTTTAAATGCTGGGACTTTTGTAGCTGGAATTTTAATTTTCGTATTTGTTTTTGGATTGTGTCCTGTTCTGGCAGCTCTCTCTCTTACTTCGAAAGTTCCAAATCCTACTAATTGAACCTTATCTCCTGCTTTTAAAGCTTCTGTTACTGATGCAATAACAGCTGCAACAGCTTTTTCAGCATCTTTCTTTGATAATTCAGCCTTCTCGGCAACACTACTAACTAACTCACTCTTATTCATTCTATATTCCTCCTTAGAAATATTTTCTTTTCATACAACACATTTTACACAAAAGATTTTAATTTTGCAAGTTTTTTCTTTATTTAATTGCCAAAATCAAGCTTATCTTCAATATCAGCCTTGCTCTTTAAAGCAGCCAGATAGTCATTATAGGCTTTTTCCTTGTTTTCATTATCAACTGTTTCCTTTAGCACTGCCTTGACTTCATCATAGCTAGCTAACACTGAATCTGCCTTAATAATATGATAACCATATTCTGTTTTTACCGGAGTAGTAGAATAATCACCTGTTTTACCTAAACTCATAGCTCCTGCAACGAACTCACTAACATAGGTAGAATTATCAGCAGTTATATAGTCATTCAGCTTGCCGCCATCACTGGCAGATCCATCTGCACTATTGGCCTTAGCCAATTCAGCAAAGTCTGCTCCTCTGTTTAGCTGGGAAATCAGATCCAAAGACTTGGCATAGGCAGCAGCATCATCAGTTGTTGCATCAACCTTGGTCAATATGTGGCTGACCTGAACCATCTTATATTTACCTGGATCAGCATTATAAATTGCTTGGTAGCCTGCTTCATCTAAAGCTGCTACGTTAGCTGTTACATGATTGTATAAGGCTTGCTCTTCAAGGGTACTTTTAATTAAAAATTCGACAAAATCACTTGAATAGCCATAGGCATCCTTTAGTTGTTTAAAGAAATCAGCATTTGAAAGGCCATTGGCCTTGGCAATATTGGTAATATATTCATCAACATCCTTATCACTGACAGCAATATTTAAATTCTGGCACTCTTGTTCAATCAGCTTTGATGTGATCAGGCTATCATAAACCTGCTTTTTCTGTTCCTCTGTAGCTTCCGTACCCTGAGCCGCATATAGTCCTTCTACCATATCATCATATGTAGACTCATAAATATTATCACCATTAACTACTGCTATCACCTTGCCTTTACCATCACAACCTGTAAATACCAAGGCTGCAATAAAAGCAACAAATAGTAAAGCAAAAAATTTAATTTTTTTCAAATAATTTATCCTCCTTGAATTAGTATCAAATAAATAATATCACAAAAATAGCTTAAAATTATATAAATAAGGTGAAAACCCGGTGAAAATTAACTAATTAACAATAAATGAAGAAAGCTCCTTTAAAAAATGTTCCAGAAGATAAAGCTTGCTCTCAACTCTTAAAATGATCGAACCATCACCAAAGGATACCTTGCCTTTAAATCTGTTTCTCAGCTTTTGTAAAACCTCCAGAGAATAATATCCATCACGTAAAGCTATAATAAAGGCTCCACCTTCCTTTTTGATTCCCTTTAGATTGCAGGCTTTGGCTAAAACTCTGATATTTGCCAGTAGAAATAAATTTTCTAAGACCTCTGGAACTGGTCCAAACCTCAAGGTTACTTCTTCTATCAGTTTTAATAGATCTTCTTTATTCTCTACATCTGCCAGCTTTTTATATATTTCAATTTTTAAGACCTCGCTATCTATATAGGCAGATGGAATATAACCATCTACATTTAAGTCTAAGGCTACTGTTTCTGCTACAGCCTCATCTGAATCTGATTCAAGTTTTTTCACCTCTTCTTCCAGGATCTTACAATATAGGTCAAAACCTACACTTAACATATGTCCATGTTGTTCCTTTCCCAAAAGATTGCCAGCTCCCCTTATTTCCAGGTCCAGCATGGCAATTTTAAAGCCTGACCCTAGCTCAGTTAGCTCTCTGATTGCCTTTAATTTTTTATTAGCAGTTTCACTTAAAATCTTCTTTTTATCAAACATAAAATAAGCATAGGCATTTCTTTCACTTCGTCCTACTCTACCTTTTAACTGATAGATTTGAGACAATCCTAAATTATCAGCATCTTCAACTATCAAGGTATTGGCATTTTTGATATTTAAGCCATTTTCAATAATGGTAGTGCAAAGCAAGACATCTATTTCACCTTCAAGAAAGCCTAACATAACTTTTTCCAGGCTTTTCTCATCCATCTGTCCATGGGCAAAATCCACCCTGACTTCAGGAATCAGCCTTTCTAATTCTTTCTTTTTTTGAATCATGGATTGTACTCTGTTATATACATAAAAAACCTGACCTCCTCTTTCCTTTTCCTTGAGGATGCTTCTTCTGATAATTCTGTCATCATGTTCCAGCACATAGGTTTCAACAGGCTTTCTATCCTTAGGTGGTGTTTCAATTATACTTAGATCTCTGGCTCCGGCTAAAGCCATATGCAAGGTTCTTGGTATTGGAGTTGCCGAAAGCACCAGACAATCAATGTTGTTTTTGAGATTTTTTATTTTTTCTTTGTGGACTACTCCAAATTTTTGTTCTTCATCAATAACCAAAAGTCCCAGATCTTTAAATTCCACATCTTTGGATAATATTCTATGTGTACCAATCAGAATATCAATTTTACCAGATTTTAATTCCTCTAAAGTCTTGTGCTGTTCTTTTTTAGAGACAAACCTGTTCAATAGACCAATTTTAAATGGTAAACCCTTATATCTTTCTATAAAGGTTCGATAATGTTGTTGAGATAGAACTGTTGTTGGTGATAAAACAGCTGTTTGCTTGCTATCCATGACTGCTTTAAAAGAAGCCCTTAAGGCAACCTCTGTTTTGCCATAACCAACATCTCCAATTACTACTCTGTCCATAGCCCCAGGCTTTTCCATATCTTTCCTAACATCGATTATGGCCTTTTCCTGGTCCTCTGTTTCCAAATAGGGAAACCTATCAGCAAAATCAGCATGCCAGGAACCATCCTTGGAATAGGCAAAGCCTTTCGCCAGTTTTCTAGCACTGTATAGCTTAAGTAGATCCTTAGCTATTTCGCTAACTGATATTCTTACCTTTTCTTTGGTTTTTCTCCACTCATTATTGCTCAGATTGGATAGTTTTGGCTTTCGACCTTCACCTCCGATATATTTTTCTATGGAGTCCATCTTTTCTACAGGTACAAAAAGTTTTCCTGTACCACTAAATTCCAGGATCAGATAGTCTTTGGGCACACCTAGGATGACCTTTTGCTCTATACCCTTGTAATAGGCTATGCCGTATTCCTCATGCACCACATAATCTCCAGCCTTGATATCAACAAAGCTGCCTAATTTTTTCTTTTTCTTTTTGGCTTCTCCCTTTTTATAGAAGCCAAAGATATCCTTTTCTCCAATCAGAACGGTTTTTATATCCTTGGCTCTAAAGCTTTCTTCTAGAAAACCTTCAATAAAGGTGACATTAGAACCTGCTAACTTTTCCTTTAAACCTTTTATTTTATCCTTATTGTTAAGGAAGATGAAAACTTGAAATCCTGTATCGATAAATAAGTCTATTTCCTTTTTCAAGGCATCAACATCTCCATAATAGGGGTTTATCAGCTCTTTTTCATAAAGGTAGTTCTGATCGTAGTTTTCTTCAAAGCTGCTAAATAGGGAGGTGTAAAGAAGAGCCTCCTCCTGTTCTATGTTTTCAAATTGCCTTGGTGAAAAGTAGTCATCCTTTTGACAGGGATGAATCAAACCTTCCTGTTCTCCCTGTTGATGATCCTTGATCAAGGTATTAAAATAAATGTCACTTCTTATTTTAATATCCTTGTAATTGTTGAATATCACCTGAGGCTTGATCTTGAACCAATTACGTAAATCAACTAAACTATCTTGAAAAAAGGCAAAAAACCTTTCGTTTTCTTCCTGGTAGATACCTTCCTTCATGAGCTCAATTTCTGTTAGCAGGTTTTCCCCTAGATTATTTGCTTCAGCAAGTTTGTTCGCTACTACTTTTATATCTGGAGGGGGTATGATATCAGAATTAGGATAAACGGCTATTTCCTTGACTTCGTCTAAAAGCTTGTATTCTTCAATTTCAAAATATTTGATAGTTTCTAGCTCATCACCAAAGAAATCCAATCTAACTGGTTCCTTTTCGGTAGCTAAAAACAAATCTAGCACATCTCCTCTTAAGGTAAACTGTCCTCTGTTTTCTAATATATCAACTTTTTGATAACCAAGCTTGATTAGTTTTTCCAGTAACTGATTTTGTTCATATTCCTGATTAGCTTTTAAAGTAATCGTTTCTTTTAAAAAAATATTTTTCTCTTGATACTTTTCCAAAAAGCTTTCTTCATCAGTTATTAGCACTTCTATTTTACCTTCCAGAAGCTTTTTCAATATTTCCAGACGCTGGTATTTTACTTCTTTGCTGGCAATAAGGGTTTTGTAAGGCAAGATATTTCTTTTGGGCAAATAGGCGGTTTTATCGCCTAAATAAGGTTTTAGCTGGCTATAGAGCTTTTGTCCTTCTTGTTGTTCCTTTATTATCAATAGTGGTTTTTTTATTTTTTTATATAATCCTTGGTAGAAAAATACTTCATCGCTTAAATCTATTCCTGTTATCCCTAGTTTTCTATGGCCTTGTTCCAGACCTTCGCCTATTTCCTGATAGATTTTTCTGGCATATAGTTTTTCTAATAATTTATTGTTCATTTTTTTTACCATTCAATTTATTCATAGTTTCTAAGATGCCTTCTTTTATGAAGATAGCAACACCAGGGATATTTTCACTTATTTCTTCCATGATAAGATTCATTTCTTCCTTGTTGAAGGTACTAAGGACATAATCTTTCCCTACCAGGCTGCCTCGTCCTTTGCCTATACCTATTTTTAATCTTGGTATTTTGTTGGTTCCTAGCTTATCAATAATATCTCCCATTCCTTTTTGTCCACCTGAGGAACCTTTTTGTTTATATCTGAATTCTCCTACTGGCAGATCCATATCGTCATAGATCACCAGGATATCTTCTTCATTGATATCATAATAGTTGGCTGTGGCTAGTACTGATTCACCGCTTAGATTCATATAGGTTGAAGGTTTGAGAAAAAGAGTTTTTTCTTTATCAACAAAGCTGATTCCCAGACTGCCCTTAAATCTTTTTTCTTCCTTAAAATCGATATTCCATTTTTTACCTATTTCATCTAAAAACATAAAACCTATGTTGTGTCTTGTTTTTTCGTATTCTTTGCCTATGTTTCCTAATCCGACTATTAGTTTCATTCTTATTGCTCCTTATTTCTTTTTCATACATCAATAGTCCTCATCTAAAAGGATGGGGACCTGTATTATTCTATATGTTTACTTTCTATCTATTGGTGAATTCTACTTTAAATTATATAATATTTAATAGTTGTTTTAAAGGAGTAGAAATAAATCCTGCATTTTATTTAATGCAGGATTTATTCTTCTGTTATTTTAAGTTTTTATCAGACTTCCTTAGCAAAATCAGGATTGTGATTTGGCGCTATTACTACAAAGAGAGACATATCCTTATCTCCAATGTTTTTTATGCTAAAATACTCCTGACCCTGACAATAGATCACATCTCCTTGTACCACATTCTGGGACTTTTCATCTATGGTCAGTTCACCTTGACCAAAGAGCACCTGGACTATCAAAGCGCTTTCATCATGTTGGTGGGGAGGTACTCCTTGACCTGGTTTAAAATTTAATATGAAGTTCAGTACTTTTTCTTCTTCGTTAAAAAGTATTCTCTTAGTTAATTTTTCTTCTGAATAGACTATTTTTTCGGCTATATTTTGTATTTTCATCTATATCCTCCTTTTTTATGAAAGTTTAAATCATTTAACTTTCAACTTAAGTATAAGTTTTGCAGTGTCTTATTTCAGTATCCCAGGCAACCAAATAATTTAAGACAGGTCTATAGCCAGAGGCTTAAGGAACCTCTGGCTATAGAAACACAAAAAAAGAGGAAGTGGCAAAATTTATTCTTTTGCCAAAGCATATGCTAAAAGCTTATCAGAAAACACCAAATGATTATTAAAGTAAGTACATAGATCATAAATATTAATAATTTCCTATTCTTACTTGTAGCTGTCAACAACGTCCAGATAATATTTTCTTAAATTCATTCCGATATCTTCTACTTTTTTTTCTTCGATCAGCTTGCCTTTATTTAAAACAATAATATTATCACAGACTGCACCAACTAATACTAAATCATGTGTATTGATGAGTATTGAATTACACTTATGCTTCAACTCTTTTAATATACTTATTATAATTTCTGAACTAACTTGATCTATTCCATTGGTTGGTTCATCAAGAATGAGTATTTTAGGCTGATTTATCAGAGTACAAGCAAGGGCCAGTCTTCTTTGCATTCCCTTGGAAAGCATACCAGATATTTTATTTTTCATATTGTTTAGTTCTAACTTATGGAGATAGTCTGAAGCTAACTCCTTTACTTCCTTCTTATTCTTATTATGCCGACTGCCTCTGAATATTAAATTTTGCCAAGGAGTCAAAAGAGAATAAAAGCCTCCTTTATCTGGGAGATAGGAGATATATTCATCATAAGGCAGCATATCATTGAACATATTATTTACTTTTATCAAACCATGACTTGGCTTCAACAGTCCCATAATACATTTAAAGAGAGTTGTTTTTCCTGCTCCTTTGTGTCCAAGTATTGCTGTAATGGTTCTGTCTGCAGTTTTTATATTGATATTTTCCAAAGCTTGTTTCTGATTATCATATGAAAAAGACAGGTTATTTATTTCGATCATTCATTTCTCCTTATAACTTTATGTTATAGCTATTTATATAATATATACTATAAGAGATAAATACAATACAAATGTTATGAAATGACCATTAAATGTAATGAATGGTCAAAAAAATAGAGATATGAATATATCATATCTCTAATAAAACTAAACAAAATAATATTATTATTTTATCAACCTGCTGACACTTTCATCCTCATGAATATTGGTGATCGCCTTAGCCAGCAGTGGAGCTACAGAAAGAATTTTTATCTTATCAATGATTTTTTCCGGTGGCAGGTCTATGGTATTAGTAATAATCAACTCATCAATATCAGAATTCTCTATTCTTTCAATAGCTGGACCTGAAAGAACTGGATGAGTACAACAAGCAATAACAGTCTTGGCACCAAACTTTTTAAGTAAAGCAGCTCCTTTAGTAATAGTGCCTGCTGTGTCAATAATATCATCAACCAGGATACAATCCTTATCCTTTACATCACCTAAAACATTTAGCACCTCTGAAACATTGGCTCTTGGTCTTCTTTTCTCAATAATAGCAAATTCTGCACCAATTCTATTAGCCAGATCTCTGGCTCTGGTTACACCACCAAGATCAGGAGAAACTACACAGAAATTCTCATTTTTTAGGCCCTTGTAGTACTTTGCTAAAATAGGTGCTACTGGAATGTGATCAAAAGGAATATCAAAGAAGCCTTGGATAGCATTAGCATGAAGATCCATAGATAAAACCCTTCTGGCACCTGCAGCCACAATTAAGTTAGCTACTAGCTTGGCAGTGATTGGATCTCTGGCCTTAGATTTTCTTTCCTGACGAGCATAACCATAATAGGGTATCACTGCAGTGATTCTTCTGGCAGAAGCTCTTCTAACTGCATCAATTAGAATCAAAAGCTCCATAAGATACTCATTAACTGGCTGAGAGGTAGGCTGAATAATGTAGACATCACTACCTCTGACACTTTCATTAATCTGTAAATTTGTTTCTCCATCACTAAATTGACCAACTACTGCATCACCTAAGGTTGCTCCTAAAATATCCGCTATTTCCTTTGCTAGCTTAGGATTAGCATTACCAGTAAAAATCTTTATCTTGCCATCTCTTTCCATCATAAACCTCCTATTTTTTATCCTTCCAATTTTCTATGATCTTCAACTTATTTCTTTCCAAACCTAAAGCACCCTCAGGAACATCACTGGTAATCGTAGAGCCTGCACCAATATAGGCTTCACGACCAACCCTGACTGGAGCTACCAAATTAGTATTGCTACCTATAAATGCTCCATCCTCGATTATAGTCTGATGCTTGTTGACTCCATCATAATTACAGGTAATAGTACCAGCACCTATATTGACTCCTTCGCCAACAACACTATCTCCTATATAACTGTGATGAGGTATTTTACTACCACTACCTACAATACTCTTCTTGAGCTCCACAAAATCTCCAACCTTGACCTTATCTCCTAAAGAATTTAAAGGCCTTAAGTAGGCAAATGGACCAATATTACAATCAGCCCCAACCTGGCTATCTAATATTACTGAAGCTACTACATTGGTGCCTTGACCAATAAAGCTATCTTCAATTATACAATTAGGCCCTATTATAACATCATCTTCTATTATACTTTTCCCAGAAATCCTGACATTAGGACCAATCACTACATCCTTACCAATAATTACATCCTCACCTAGATAGACAGAAGCTGAATCCTCTACTGTTGCCCCAGCAAGCATAGCCCTTTCATTGACTCTTTTCCTAAGGATCCTGGTAGCTTCTTCTAGTTGAACTCTATTGTTGATACCAAGTATTTCATCGCTATCCTCAACCTGAAAAGTCCCGACCTTTTCACCTTTGTTTCTCATGATCTCTAAAATATCAGTTAAATAATATTCACCCTGAGCATTATTATTTTTAAGGAGAGCCAAAGCAGAAACCAGAAGTTCCCTGTTGAAGATATAGGCTCCAGAATTTATTTCCTTGACCAGTTTTTCCTCTATGCTGGCATCCTTTTCCTCCACTATTCTTAAAAGATCTCCATTACCATCTTTGATGATCCTTCCATAGCCAGTACTATCCTCCAGGACAGCGGTTAATACAACTCCCCCATAGCCACCAGCTATAAACAATTCTAACATCCCTCTTAAGGTAGCTTCATCTAGCAGCGGGGTATCCCCACATAATACAAAAACACCATCTTCATCACTTAAAGCATCTACACCAGATTTGACAGCATCACCTGTTCCTAACTGTTCTCTTTGTACCCTGTAAACCAGCGAATCTCCAAAATATTCTTTGATATCTGAACCGCCATGACCTATTACCACAATTGGACTTGTTTTGGTAACTGTTCTAAGGCGGTCTGTTACGTAAGCTAGAATCGGCTTATCTATAATTGAATGTAAAACCTTGGAATACTTGGATTTCATTCTGGTACCCTTGCCAGCAGCTAAAACAATACCATTGATTTTCATTTTTTATCTCCTATTCATCAATATATGTTATACTATCGCCGAAAATCTCAGTTAACTTATCTTCAGCGGTTTTTTCCTTTTTGACCTCAATTTTGTTGATAAAAATCTCAAGCTGGATTTTTTTTCCTGCGATTTCTCTTAAAACGCCTTCAGCTACTTTTAGATTTTCTGGACTTTCAGCTCTTAATTTATGAAACTCATATTTATCCTCGAAATAGACTTTAAGCTTGTTGCCCTCTAGCTCCTTATGGCTTACTTCCTTATAGTAGGCATTCAGATTCTTATTTTTCTCATTGATGACCTTCATGAACCTGTCCCAAATTTTGGTTAAAGAAAGTTCTTCCTTGGATCGCTCCAGCTTTTTCTTGACAATAGCCTCTTCGATAGTCGGCTCATCTACTAGATCTTCTTCTTTTAAAACTGGTGTCTTTTCCTCTGCAATAGCTTCATCTTCTTTTGTTATTTTCGGTAACTTAGGTCCAGCCTTTTTAGTTCCTCCAACCAGCCTGATCAGCTCGACCTCTAAGAGGAGATCCGGATGTATGCTGTACTTTATTCTACTTTCTAGTTCAGCCAGGCTATAAATATAGGCTAAGACTTCATCCTCTATAAACATATCTGCAATATTCTTTAATTCTTCAATAGTTTCAGCACTAGCTACAATAAACTTTGAAGCATCTTTAACAGACTTGATGATCATCAGGTTTTTAAAGCCTTCTATCAGATCATGTAAAAGCTGGCCTGTACTTTTGCCTTTTTCCTTTATTTCTTCATAAACGGACATCACCTGATTAATATTTTTATTAGCTATAGACTTAAAAAGGGCTATGATCATCTGATCATCTACGATACCAGCTATCTGGCTAACATCCTCTGTGGTTATTTTATGATCATAGGAAGTCAGACACTGGTCCAGGAGACTGATCGCATCTCTTAGACCTCCACCGGAAAGCTTGGCGATAAGGACTATTGCTTCATTTTCTATTTCCCCTTGGCTATCTGCTACGATCAGCTTCAGTCTTTCTATCAAAAGATCATTAGGTATTTTATGGAAATCAAATTTCTGACATCTTGATAAAATAGTTAAAGGTATTTTATGTGGCTCAGTAGTAGCCAATATAAAGACAATATGCCCAGGTGGTTCTTCCAGTGTTTTTAGTAGAGCATTAAAGGCTTCTCCAGTCAGCATATGTACTTCATCTATAATGTAGACTTTTACCAAGCCTTCTACTGGCATAAACTTGATTTTTTCCCTTAGATCCCTTATTTCATCGATTCCTCTGTTTGAGGCTGCATCGATTTCTATAATATCCATAAAGCTGCCTTCATTGATTTTCAGACAGTTGGCACACTGGTTACAAGGCTCTCCTCCAACCATATTCAGGCAATTTAAAGCCTTAGACAGGATTTTGGCTGTACTGGTTTTTCCTGTACCCCTTACACCTGAAAAAAGATAAGCATGGCTTACCTTGTTTTTCTCTAATGCATTTTTCAGGGTTCTGACTACGTGGTCCTGTCCTACCAGGTCTCCAAAGGTTTTAGGTCTCCATTTTCTATATAGAGCCAAGTAACTCATATATTATCTTCTCCTGTTTTCTGATTGGATATTATCATTTTACTACAAATCTGGTTAATAAAAAATAGAAAAGATGGTATTGCTCCTATCTTTTCTATAGTTATCTCTAGTTGTTTTTATCTCTCATGGTTGGATAAATTATAACATCCCTGATTGAAGGTGAGTCTGTCAGGAACATGATCAATCTGTCTACACCTATTCCAAGTCCTCCAGCAGGAGGCATACCATATTCCAAGGCAGTAATAAAGTCTTCGTCATAAGGATGAGCTTCATCATCACCTGAATCCTTCCTTTCCACCTGGCCAATGAATCTTTCCTTCTGATCTATCGGATCATTCAACTCGCTAAAAGCATTGATCAGCTCACGACCAAAGACAAAGGCTTCAAATCTTTCAGTCATCATCGGATCATCGCTTTTTTTCTTAGCCAAAGGTGATATTTCGATTGGATAATCATAAACAAAGGTTGGCTGAATCAGATGCTCTTCCACATAGGCTTCAAACATTTCATTTAATAGCTCACCTTTAGTAATCTTGCCAGTGATTTCCACCTTATTCTTACAAACAGCCCTTGCTTCCTCATCATCCTTTAAGGTCGTAAAATCGATACCTGTATATTTCTTGACCCCTTCAGTCATGGATATCCTGTTCCATGGTGGTTTAAAGTCTATTTCTTCTCCCTGATAAGCCACTTTAGTGCTTCCTAAAACCTTATTGGCTACCTGTCCGATCATGTTTTCTGAAAGCTGCATCATATCGGATAAATCTCCATAAGCCTGGTATAATTCCAGGAGAGTAAATTCAGGATTATGTCTTATGGACATACCTTCATTTCTGAAAACTCTGCCAATTTCATAGACTCTTTCAATACCACCTACCAATAGTCTTTTTAAATGTAGCTCTAAGGCTATTCTCATATAGAGGGTCATATCTAAAGTATTATGATGTGTGATAAATGGTCTGGCTGCAGCTCCTCCAGCTAGTGGATGTAATACTGGTGTTTCTACCTCCAGAAAACCTTCCTGATCCAGATAGTTTCTGATCTCTTTGATAATCAGGCTTCTGGCAATAAAGGTTTCTTTGACCTCTGGGTTCATGATCAGGTCTACATATCTTTGTCTGTATCTTAATTCTACATCCTTTAAGCCATGATACTTTTCTGGTAGTGGCAGCAAGCCTTTGGATAACATGATGATATTTGTGCTTTTAATGGAAATCTCACCTTTTTGGGTTTTAAAGACTTCACCTTCTACTCCAATTATATCTCCAATGTCAAAAAGGGTTGTAAAATTTTCAAATTCTCCTTCTTTTAGCTTATCCTGTCTGATATAGACCTGAATGTTACCTTTAAAGTCAGCTACATTGATGAATGCAGTTTTTCCATGCTCTCTTTTAGCCATGATCCTACCGGCGATCACGACATTTTTCCCTTCGTATTCTTCGAAGCTTTCCTTTATATTAAAGGTATAGGCTGTTCTTTCAAACCTCCCAGCATAGGGTTCTATGCCCTTTTCCTTTAAGCCTTGAACCTTATCTCTTCTTATTTGTAGTAGTTCTTTTAGTTCTGTTTCCATGGTTGCTCCTGTTTATTGTATTATTTCGGCGATTTTATATTGTATTGGACCTGCTGGTAGTTTAACTTTAACAGTAGTGCCTACTTTTTTATCTAATATGGCTTTGCCAATTGGTGAAACATTAGAGATCTTCAGGTTGTCTGGATCAAATTCCATTGAACCTACAATAGTAAAGACATACTCCTGGTTGTTATCTATATTTATCAGTTTAACAGTTGAGCCTAGCTTGACTTTTTTCTTATCTAATTCACCTTCGATTATCTTAACATGAAGGAGCTTTTTTTCTAGCTCAGCTATTTTGCCTTCAAGATAAGACTGCTCTCTTTTAGCATCTTCATATTCTGAGTTTTCACTTAAATCACCAAAGCTGATAGCTACTTTGATTCTTTCTGCTATTTCATCTCTGCTGTCATTTTTTAGGTATTCTAGTTCTTCTTTTAGCTTTTCATAGCCTTCCTTGGTCAGGATAGTTTCTTCGAAGTTTGGTTCATTGTTTTTTTCTATTTCTTTGGTTTTAGTTTTTTTCTTTTTCTTTATTTCTTCTTTGATTTGATTTTCTGTGTTAGTTTCTTTTTTCATCTTTTCCTCCAGAGGGTATATTTGTCCTATCTTTAGATTATATAATATTTCTTATCTTCTGGCAATATAAAAAGGCATTGCCTACTGACAATGCCTCAAAAAATTCCTAGAATACCAAAAACAGCTCCAACTCCACCAAGAATCCTATCAACTA
>JAKEGG010000009.1 GCA_022615965.1 Fusobacteriota bacterium | reverse complement strand
CAATTATATCTTCTATTGAACCTTCTGCTGTTTTTTCATTTGTGTGAAAGCCTGATTTAGCTAGATACTCTAAAGCTTCCTGTTGGTTATTGATCGTTTTACCTTGGATATAGGTTATTTCATATATAAAGGATTTTAAATTTCTATCTCTTGTTATCAGCTCATCTAATTGTCTTAAGGAACCTGCAGCTCCGTTTCTTGGGTTTCTGAATAATGGTAGTCCTTCTTCAAGTCTTTTTTCATTAAGCTCATCAAAGGTTTGATTATCCATATAAACTTCTCCTCTGACTTCAAGGTCGATATCATCCATCAGCTTTTTAGGGATATCTTTTATTTCCCAGATATTTCTGGTAACATTTTCCCCCTTAAGACCATCCCCTCTGGTAGCACCAGTTACTAATTGTCCTTTTTGATAGATCAAGGCTATAGAAAGTCCATCTATTTTTAATTCTCCTATATACCTGATTTCCTTATTTGTAGCTAGTGATAAAGCTTTTTTGACTCTTAGGTCAAATTCTCTAAGTTCATCATAGGAAAAGGCATTGTTTAAACTTAACAAAGGATATCTATGGTTATAGGTGGTAAATTTGTTTGACGCTTTGCCGCCTACTTTTATTAAAGGACTATCATAATCTACTAGCTCAGGATATGAGGCTTCTAATCTAGTTAGCTCTTTTACCAGCTCATCATATTCAGAATCAGTGATTTTAGGACTATCATCTTCATAATATGCCTGATTATTTTCTTCAATCAACTTGACCAGTTCTTTTATTCTATTTTTACTTTCTTCTGCATTGCCCATTATTTCACCTGACTTATCTGGATATTTTTTTGATAGGAGCATAAATAGCCATGAATTTTTTAATTCCTGCATTAGGAAAGGCTATCGATACTGCTGTATCCTGACCTTTGCCCTCAACCTGTACTACTACTCCTTCACCAAATTTATTATGTTGTACCTTATCCCCTAACATGAATCCGATATCTCCTTGTTTCTCAATAGCTGAAGGCACAGTATCTCTAATATAAGTGCTTTTAACCAGTTGATATTCTTTGTTGGGATAATTTTTTAATTCATGAGGTATTTCACCGATAAATCTTGATTCTTCATTGCCTCTGGTTATCCCATACTGATTTCTGATATAGGCTCTGGTCAAATAGACTTTTTCTTTACCTCTGGTAATACCTACATAACAAAGTCGTCTTTCTTCTTCCATTTCCTCAGGGTTGCTTAAGGAACGATAATGTGGAAAAATGCCTTCCTCCATACCTGAGATAAATACTACCTTATATTCTAGCCCCTTGGCCATATGTAAGGTTATCAAGGTAACCTTGGAATCATTTGACAGATCATCAGTTTCACTATACAAGGCAATATTTCCTAAAAAGGATTCTAAAGTCTTTTCCTCATCTTGTTGGTCGAATTCTTTGGTTTCAGATAACAGCTCTTTCACATTGGCTATTCTATCTCTGGCCTCTTCTGTTCTTTCAACCTCCAGCTCCTTCAGGTAGCCTGTTTCCTTGATTACAGCTTCAGTTAATTCTGTAACTGAACCAGTATCAGTTAATTTTTTTAAATTATCCAGGAGTTTTAGAAAGCCTTCAATTTTTTTGTAGGTTCCTGTATTTAAATACTCTTGTCCCTGAAGAAGGCTTTCTTCTAAACCCAGACCTTTATCCTCAGCATTAAAGAGTACTTTATTAACTGTGGTTCCTCCAATACCTCTTTTTGGGGTATTGATTATTCGTTCAAAAGCTATCTGATCTTTAGGGTTGTTTAAAAACTGTAAATAGGCCAGAATATCCTTGATTTCTTTTCTTTTAAAGAAGCTTAAGCCACCATACAGCTTATAGTTGATACCATATCTTACCAGGCTTTTTTCTATGATCCTGGATTGGCTGTTAGTTCTATAAAGGATGGCTATGTCTCCATAGCTGTACCCTTGTCTGGTTAATCTTTCGATTTCTCTGGCCAGATATGCTGCTTCCTCCCCTTCTGTTTCAGCTTCATAGCAGGTGATCAGCTCTCCTTTTTTATTATCGGTCCAAAGATTTTTTGGCTTTCTGGAGCTATTATTTTTAATGACAGCATTAGCTGCCTTTAATATCTGATCAGTGGATCTGTAATTTTGCTCAAGAAAGATGACCTTGGCACCTGGATAGTCCTTTTCAAAATTAAGTATATTGCTCATATCTGCTCCTCTCCAGCCATAAATCGACTGGTCCGGGTCTCCAACCACACAGATATTTTGGTATTTTTCAGCTAACATGGTGGTTAATAGATATTGAACGTAGTTGGTATCCTGATACTCATCCACAAAAATATATTTAAATCTATCCTGGTAGTAATCTAAAATTTCTTCATGTTCTTTAAAGAGCTTGACTGTCAGGTAGAGCAGATCATCAAAATCCAGGCTGTCTGTTTCCTTTAGTTTCTTTTGATAAGCTTCATATATTTTTGCTACAGTTTCTTCAAAATAGTCTGATGCCTTTTTAAAAGCTTCCTTTGGTCCGATCAGGTTGTTTTTTAGGATACTGATACCATAAAGTACTGATTTCGCTGTAAATTTTTTATCATCTATATTTAAATCTTTCAGCACCTTTTTGACCAGGGCCTCCTGATCGCTGGAATCATAAATATTATATTTAGTGCTATAGCCTAAGGCTTCAATATCTTTTCTTAGTATTCTGTTACACATACTATGGAAGGTACTGATCCATAAGGCTCTGGTAGTGAAGTTCGAGGTATTGTTTTTTATTCTCTCCTTCATTTCTTCTGCTGCTTTGTTGGTAAAGGTTATTGCCAGTATGTCATAAGGACTTACTCCATTTTCCAGAAGATAGGCTATCTTATTAGTTAATACCTTGGTTTTACCAGAGCCAGCTCCGGCAATTATCAGCATAGCTCCCTTTTGATATAGTATTGCTTCCTTTTGTTTTTTGTTTAATCCATCTATAAGTCTGTTCATTTTCTCTCCTTCATACTTGTTTATTATATCATTTTTAAGACTTAAGTATAAAGTTCTCCAGCTATTATTTTTAAACTTAAAAGGACTGAATCTATTCAGTCCTTTTTAATACCTATACTAACTCTATTTTTTCTTCTTTTTTTTCTTTTTCTTCTTTCCTGGGTGGATCTCCTGAATCCTCACTTCTGCTCCTGTATCCTTTTTTGTATATATATAAAGGAGATATATAGCTGAGGCAATAATACCTAAAACTCCAACCAGCATAGCTACCTTGATGTTGCCTAACATCAGACTATCCGTCCTGAAGTATTCTACCACTATTCTAGTTGCTGAATTACCAATAACTGCCAAGGCTAGAAAGATCCCTTTCCTGATATTAGTAAATTTAAATAATAAAAAGGCTAAGACCAAAAACCAAAGTAAATCACTTATAGATTCATAGAGGAAGGTTGGATGATAATAGGCTCCATCAATATACATTCCTTCCTGGATAAACTTCGGGAAATGACTGATAAACTCCTTGCTGACAACACTACCATAAGCTTCCTGGTTGAAGAAATTGCCCCATCGACCAATGGCCTGACCTAGCAGTGTTCCAACTCCAATAATATCCAGATATCTGATAGTATCCAGTTTTTTCCATCTGCCATAAAGGCCAATAGCGATAGCGCCGGCTATGATACCACCATGAAAGGCCAATCCACCATTTCTAATATTGATTACTTCCCAAAGACTTTGATAGTCTCCTAGGTTAAAAAGCACATAATATAGTCTGGCCCCAATAATACCTGCAACTATAGCACTTAATAAAATACCTAAAAAATGTTCCTCATTGTATATCTTATATCGTTTAAGACCAAATCCTGTAAATACTATCATTGAAATCAGGCCTAAGGATACAAATACGCCATACCACTTAACACTGATACCAAAAATTTCAAATGCTATTGAATCCATTTTCACTGCTCCTTACTTTGCTTAATCTAAAATATTCTTCTATGCTTAAGGTCTCACCTCTTCTGTTGCCATCTATATCAACTTTCGCCAAAAAGCTTTTAACCTGATTCTTATCTCCAAAAAACAATGGAGCTAAGGAATTAACCAGATTTTTTCTTCTGGTATTAAAGGCTGCTTTAATCAACTGAAAGAAGGCAACTTCTTCATTTTTTTCTAGCCTTTTATCTCTGGCCTTGATAGTCAGCTTTACCACCATGGAATCAACCTTTGGTACAGGATGGAAGTTTTCCTTTGGCACATCTACTATTTTTTCTACAGTTGCATAGTAGCCAACTGCCAAAGTCAAAATACCATAGCTTTTATTCCCTGCCTCAGCTAATAATCGCTCCCCTACTTCTTTTTGTACCATTACTGTGATCGATTCTATATCAACCTCGTTCTTTAATAAATACATCAAGATCGGGGAGGTTATATAGTAGGGCAAATTAGCTACAACCTTGATCCCTCTTGGGTTATTTTTAAAATACTCATTTAAATCAACCTTTAAAATATCCTTATTGATTATTTCTATATTAGTAAATTCTTTAGTATTTTTATTTAGTATTGGAATTGCCTTGCTATCTAACTCAACAACAATTAGTTTTGCTACTTTTGGAGCAATATATCTGGTCAATGAGCCTACTCCAGGACCTATTTCCAAGACAACATCCTCTGGATTGAGATCTGCACCTTCAACTATATTGATGGCTATTACTTCGTTAACCAAAAAATTCTGACCCAGGCTTTTTTTAGTATGAAATCTGTTACCCTTTAAATTGGCTTTTAAATTTTTTAAATCACTTAACTTATTATCCATCAGAAACATCTCTTTCAATTTTATTCTTTAACTTTGCTAAAATCACTTCGACTCTTTTCACCAGGCTATTTTCTTCGGCTATGGAATTGGGAATGACCACAGTGGCTCTTTTTAGCTTTTCTGCTCTAGGAAGCTGTCTGTCCATTATTTGTTGGGCTTCAAGTCTGGAGATCTTATCTCTTTCAATAACTCTTTTCAGCTGTTCTTCTTTGGAGCAATCTATCAACCATACTTCATCAAAATAGCTTTCCATATTTTCTTCATATAGTAAAGGTAACTCTACAAATACGATGCCTTTATTATCTTCCAAAGCCAGATATTCATCTGCTTCTTTTTTAATAGCTGCCATAATATTAGGATGGGTCAGCTGGTTGAGTAGAAGTCTTTTTTCTTCACTTGCCAATATTAGCTTTTTTAAGGTACTACGAATAATTTCCTTGTTTTCATCCAGGATTTCTTCTCCAAAGGCAGCAACTACCAGAGGGTAGTTCAACTGTCCTCTTTCCAGAAGTTTTCTGGTTATAAGGTCTGACTCTATAACCTTATAGCCTTTACTATTGAGTATTTTAACTATATAAGATTTACCTGTACCTATTCCACCAGTTATGCCAATCAACATTGTTATCCCTTCTGACAGTCTGGGCAAAAAACAGTAGTTCTCCCAGCAATTTTAGTTTTATCAAGACTGGAATTGCATCTGACACAGGCTTGTCCAAAACGTCCATAGACCTTATGGAAATTCTGAAAGTCACCAGCCTTTCCTGTACTGTCTACATAATCTCTGATGGTTGAACCACCAGCTTCAATGGCTATTGCTAATATTGATTTTATATTTTCATAGATAGCTTTTAAGTCAGCAGGATCCAGCTTCTCCGTAGGATACTGAGGCTTTACCCCACTGGCAAAGAGAATTTCATCAGCATAGATATTGCCTATTCCAGCTATTACTCCTTGGTCCAGTAAATTCTTCTTTATAGGACCTTTTTTCTTCATAATTCTCTGGGAAAACTCTTCAAAACTCATTTCCAGGGGCTCCAGACCTACCTTTGTTGCCAGATAATTTTGTAATTGACTATCTGATAAATAAAGGATACGGCCAAATTTTCTGACATCCTTATAGCTTAGCCAGGTATCTTGTGATAAATATAGGATCAGGTGAGTATGTTTATCCTTATCACCATTGTATAAAAGCTTTCCGGTCATTCTTAGATGAATAAGCAGATTACCTTGATTTAGCTTAATGATAATATATTTCCCTCTTCTTTGAATATCCTCTATAATTTGACCCTGTACCTTTTGGGTAAAGTTCTGGTCACCATTGATTATGCTCTCTGTCAGTACTTCGACACCGCAAATTTTCTTATTGAGAATATTTTTTTTCAGGCCTCTTACTACATTTTCTACCTCTGGTAGTTCTGGCATTTATACTTCCTCCACATCAAACCAGTTGGATCCTAATTTAAAGTCTACCACCAATGGTACTTTTAGCTCCATGGCCTTAGTCATTTCTTCCATTAAAATCAGTTCTATTTTATCCAATTCATCCTTACAAACTTCTAAAATCAACTCATCATGAACCTGTAATATCATTTGGCTTTTGACCTGTTCTTCACTTAATCTTCTATCCACGTTGATCATGGCAATTTTGATCAGATCAGCTGCTGTACCTTGAATAGGAGCATTCATAGCCATTCTTTCTGCACTTGACCTTACCAGGTACTGACTGCTTTTTAGATCAGGTAGATTTCTATAACGACCAGTTAAGGTATAGACTTTTAGAGTTTCCTTGGCTTCTAGCAAGGTTTTGTCTATCCAGGCTCTGATTTTTGGGTATCGGTTAAAATATTTTTCAATATATTCTTTGGATTTAGCCATTGGGATATTCAAATCTCGACTTAATCCAAAATCACTAATACCATAGATTATACCAAAGTTGACTGCCTTGGCAGTTCTTCTCATATTAGAGTCAACCTCTTCTAGAGCAACACCGAATACCTCACTAGCTGTTTTTCTATGAATATCAACTCCACTTCTGAAGGCGTCGATCAAGCCTTCATCCTCACTGATGTGAGCCAGGATCCTTAGTTCTATCTGGGAATAGTCTCCGCAAAGAAGGAAATTGCCAGATTCCACAGGGACAAAGGCTTTCCTGATCAATCTGCCTTCAGTCATCCTGATGGGAATATTTTGTAGATTAGGGTTTTCGCTGGATAATCTTCCTGTTACTGCTACTGTTTGATTATAGTTGGTATGAATTATTCTATTGTCTTTTGTTTCCTCTAATAAAGCAATTATGTATGTACTGTAAAGCTTAGTCAATTTTCTGTATTCTAGGATAAGAGGCACTATTTCATGTTGATCATATAGTCGGTCCAATACTTCCTGGTTGGTTGAGTAGCCTGTTTTCGTTTTCTTCCAGGCCGGTAGTTTTAGCTTATCAAATAGGACTGTACCTAGCTGTGCCGGAGAATTGATATTAAAATCTTCTCCTGCCAACATATAGATCTTCAGCTTTAGCTGTTCTATTTTCTCTTTGACTTCTATTTCCATCTCCTTAAGGTAATCTCTGTCCAAACCAATGCCACGATGTTCCATCTTAGCCAACACTGGCACCAGAGGTTTTTCTATCTGTTCATAGACTTTAAGCACATCTTCTTCATTGGCTTTAGCTAATAGAATTTTTTCAGCCAGACAAAAGTACTGGCTATAATATTTTTCTTCACCATTACTTCCTAGGATATCTGTCAGGAAGTTTTTTAGGTCATATTTTCTTTCTGGATAAATCACATAGGACATCAAGGTTAAATCATCATAATTATTTTTTTCCAGGTTAAAGCCATTGTTTAATAATAGGTGGCAAAATACTTTGCTGTCAAAAAAAGTAATATTACCCTCATATTCCAACAATGCAGTTAATATTTCCTTAGAAAAGGCAGGATTAATCAATGCTGGGGTATAGCTTATTGCTTTGTGCGTATCATATATTTCTATATTCTTGATATCCTGGGCTTCTGCTTCTAAATATATCCAGATTTTACTTTTTTCTGCTTGTTTTAAGTACTTGATAAAATCCTCCTGATCTTTAGCTAAAACTGGCTCTATAAAGGAGGGATCAGTGTCTTTCATTCCTTGTTCTTCTGTTAGGTGCTCTTTAAATACATTTTTTATTTCCAGTCTTTTAAAAAGTTCCTGGAGTTTATCTTTGTTTCCATATTTATCAATGGAATATTCCAGATGGTTATAGTCTATTGGTACCTGATCATGGATTTTTCCTAACTCTCGGCTAAAAAAGGCGCTTTCCTGATATTTGATGAGATTTTCTTTAACTTTACCTTTAAGTTCCTCAATATTTTCATATATTCCTTCTAAATCACCATATTTAGTGACCAGGTTCAAGGCTGTTTTGCTACCAATGCCTAATACTCCTTTGATATTATCTGAAGGATCTCCTTGTAAGCCTTTGATATCTACAGCTTGTTTTGGTGTAAATCCATAGCTTTCCAGCAAAGACTTTTCATCTAGCTTTTCTATCTGGGAAAGTCCTTTTCTGGTTAAATATAAGGTGGTGTACTGGTCAATTAGCTGGAAGGCATCCTTGTCTCCAGTAACCAAAATTATCTGGTCCTTGTTTTCTCCACCTAGTCTGCTAACAGTTCCTAGAATATCATCGGCCTCGTAGCCTTCTGCCTCAAGGACTGGAATTCCCAGGTTGTTTAAGGCTTCTTTTAATAGTGGAAACTGACTTCTTAAATCATCTGGTGTTGATTTTCTTCCTGCTTTATAGTCTTCATACATTTCATGTCTGAAGGTTTTTCCTACATCGAAGGCTACTCCTAAGCCATCAGGTTGTTCTTCTTTTATTAATAGCTCCAGCATTCGTAAAAAACCATAAACCCCATGGGTGTATTCTCCTTCTTTGGTAGTTAGGGGTCTCATACCGTGGTAGGCTCTGTGTATAAGGCTATTGCCATCTATGATGATTATTTTTTTATTCATTTTGTGCCATCCTTTTTTTCTCTATCATCCATTATATCATTAAAATTATATAGTTATAACTGTTTGGTAGAGATTTGTTCTTTATGGGACTTCATCACATAACTTTCTTGCTTCTATGAATATAATGAATAACATTGGAGGTGATTATATGGTCAAGCATGTTGTGGTTTTCAAATTGCAAGAGGATAAAAAGGATGAACTTGATAATTTTGTCAAGGAATTGAGGGAGCTTCCTTTGAAAATTGGTTTAGTCAGGAGTTATGAAGTTGGTATCGATGCCTTAAGGAGCCCTTATAGTTTTGATGTTGTGTTGATTTCTACTTATGAGAGCATGGCAGATTTGTTAAAGTATAAGGAGCATCCTGCTCATGATGAGTTTGTTGCTTATATGAGAACTATAGTTCAGCCAATAAAAGCTGTTGATTTTATGTTTTAGTTGCTTAATGTTCATTTTTCATTGTATAATTTTAGAGTAATAATACTTTTTGGAGGATCATGTGGTTAAGCATATTGTTTTTTTTAAGTTTTTAGAGGGAAAAAGGGATAGTGATCTAGATTTGTTGATCAGCAAGCTTAGAACACTTCCTGGGAAGATCGATTTTATCAGAAGCTATGAGGTTGGGGCTGATATTTTGAGAGCTGGTAATAGTTATGATGTGGCTTTGGTTTCTTCTTTTGATAGTATTGATGATTTATTGAAGTATAAGGTGCATCCGGCTCATGAGGAGTTTGTTTTATATCTTAAAACTGTTTGTGAACCTGTTAAAGCTGTGGATTATGAAATATAGAAGGCTTTTTTACAGAAATAGTTTCATAGACCTAAAATAATAGATTGGAGCTTGCTCCAATCTATTTTTATCTCTTATATGCTATAAGCCTGCTCCACTTTTATATAAATACTATATTACACTCTTGATAAAATCTACCAAAGGAAGACCATCGATCATAACCTCACTGGTACCATGATCAAACATCAGCTTGAAAAAATTGATATACAACTCACCTTGAGTTTTATAATAAGTATCCAAATGACCAGGAATAAAATAAATCAACAAATCGCCACTTAAATCACCAGCAAACTGCTCACCATTCAACTGCTTAACAGGAGCCAACATCTCCCTGGTCAAAGAAAGATCCTCTAACATCCACATGTTATTATTCCAAAAACGCCCTTCAGCCTTAGTTTTATCAGACAAAATCTCTCTGTTGGCAATACTGCTCAAAACCCTTCTGACAGACTCACCATCAAACTCTTCGCTAAAAAGCACAGACATCTCTTTCCTGGTAGCAATATCAGCTAAAAAGGCTTCTCCCACCTTCTCTTTATCATTAACAGCCTCCCAAAAATACAAGAAAAGCTCCAAAACTTCAGTATTGATTCTAACCATCCTAAACACCTAGCTCCTTTTCAAAAAAAACTTCATACCACAAAAGAAAAATATATACTGTCCAGATCTTTCTGCTATTATCCTTTTTACCATAAAAGTGATCATCTAACAATTCCAGCAAAGCATCATTATTAAATAATTCAGTAGCAATAGGCTTAGCAAAATAACCTTTAATCAGATCATAGTACTTTTTCTCCCTTAACCAAACCCTGATAGGCACTGGAAAACCAAGCTTAGGTCTATCAGCGGACTCTCTTGGAATATCTCTTCTGGCAGCCAGCCTTAATGCATATTTGGTATTCCTGTTATTGACCTTAAATTTTAAAGGTACTGTTCTGGCAACCTTAAAAACCTCTTTATCCAAAAAGGGCACTCTAAGCTCCAAGGAATGAGCCATACTCATCTTATCAGCCTTTAAGAGTATATCCCCGATCAGCCAAGTATTGATATCCACCAGCTGCATTTTAGTAGACTCATCATAAGACTTCCCTAAGTCAAAGAAAGGTCTGGTAACCTCCATCGTATCCGGAGCATTTGTTTTAACCTTCAATAAATTTTTTCGCTCTTGATTGGAAAAAATATTAGCATTGCCAATATACCTCTCCTCAAGTCTTCTCCCTGCTCTTTGTAAAAATGACTTCCCTTTGACATCAGGAAGACTACCAGCTAAATTACCTACACACTCTCTGAACTTAAAAGGCAATCTGCTATAAGCAGCCAAACTAATAGGCTCCTTATAGATGGTATATCCGCCAAAAAGCTCATCGGCACCTTCACCAGAAAGAACCACCTTGACCTGTTTGCTAGCCACCTGACTAACAAAATACAAAGCTACAGCTGAAGGATCAGCCAAAGGCTCATCCATATGGTACTGAACCTCACCTAAAGAACCCCAATATTCTTCATCGCTGATAACCTTACTTTCATTTTTGATACCTATGATCTTAGACAACTCTCTGGCATACTCTATCTCATTATACTTATCGTAAGCAAAACCTACAGTAAAAGTCTTATCACCCTGAAATACTGAAGCAGCATAACTTGAATCAATACCACTGGAAAGAAAAGAACCTACCTCAACATCGCTGATTTTATGAGCCTTTACCGAATCCTTAAAAACCTCTTCTATATCATCAACGATCTCATCTAAAGAAGACTCTTTATCCTCCTCAAAAGTAGCAGTAAAATACCTGGCTATCTGTATTGCTCCATCTTTATACTTAAGATAATGACCTGGTGTCAACTTAAAGATATTTTTAAAAAAAGTCTCCTGTAAGCTTGAATACTGGAAGCTTAAATAGCTTTCCAATGCATCAAGATTAAGCTCCTTTTTAAACTCTGGATAATCTAAAAAGCTTTTGATTTCTGAACCAAAGATAAAGCTCTCACCAAAAGTCCCATAATATAGAGGTTTGATACCAAAATAGTCTCTGGCCATAAACAAAGATCCCTTATCTTTACTGTATATTGTAAAAGAAAACATCCCTCTTAACTTAGGAAGCATCTCTTCCCCTTCTTCTTCATAAAGGTGAATCAACACTTCTGAATCAGAATGAGTATAGAAGCTATGACCTTTAGCGATCAGATCTTCCTTTAATTCCTTATAGTTATAGATCTCTCCATTAAAAAGAAGCACTAAGCTTTTATCTTCATTATAGATAGGCTGCATGCCATCTTCTAAGCCTATAATACTTAATCTCCTAAAGCCTAAGGCCACATTTTCATCAGTATAAAAGCCTTCGCTATCTGGACCTCTATGAATGATCCTATCCATCATTTTTTTGATGATAGGCTCTTTATTTACTAAATTCTTATTTACAAAGCCAACATATCCACACAAATGACTTTCCTCCTTTTACCACCTTTATATTATAGCTTAAATTAAAAAAAATAGAAATAATAAATGGTTTTTTACCAAGCATTTATGCTATAATGAGTAATAGGTTAGGAGGATTTGAATCATGAAACAAAAACATATTATTACCCTAGCAAAGCCTTTGCTACAAGATACAAAAGAAACCGGTGGCTGTGGTAGCTGTCAGTCAGCTTGTCAGTCAGCTTGTAAAACTTCTTGCACAGTGGCCAACCAGTTATGCATAAAAGAATAGTTATTTAACTTTAGGGGGTCCTTTATCAAGGACTCTTTTTTTTGGAGGAATTTATGATACACGAAAATATCAAGATAGTAGTTCTTGCTGAAGACCAAAATCTGGTTCTGGATGTCAACAGTGGTTCTATTCATCTTTTTGATGATATTAGCACTAAAGCTTTAAACAAATATCTACAGCAACAAGACCTGGAAACTGAAGAGGAACTTGAAGCTTGGCAAGAAATAGAAGAACTGATCAAGGAAGGCAGCCTGATGTCAGTTGATAACGGTATACTTCCTAAGAACATCAATCACAATATTAAATCAATATGTCTTAATGTGGCACATATCTGTAATCTGGCTTGTCCTTACTGCTTTGCTTCTGGTGGAAATTACAAGGGTGCAGAAGCTTTAATGACAACCGAGGTAGGTAAAAAAGCAATCGATTTTCTATTTGATAATAGTTTGGGTAGAAGCATTGTAGAGGTTGACTTCTTTGGTGGTGAACCACTATTGAATTTTCCTTTGATAAAGGAGCTTGTAGCTTATGGTGAAGCTGTAAGTAAAAGAAAGAATAAGGCCATAAAATGGTCAATGACCACCAATGGAGTTCTTCTGGATGAAAACATCAGCAAGTTTTTGGTAGAACATAATATAGGTACAGTATTAAGTATAGACGGACGTAAAGAAATCCATGACTATAACCGCTACTTTAAAAATCACAAAGGCAGCTTTGATGTAGTTTTAAGCAACTATCTTGAATTTAAGGAACACACTCAGGATTATGTAGCCAGAGGCACTTATACTTCCAGAAACCTGGATTTCTATAAGGATGTAGCATACTTAAAGGAGCTTGGCTTTAATCATCTATCTATGGAGCCGGTTATTGGAGAAAAAATCACTATGGATGATCTTCCAGTGATCAAGGAAAGCTATCAGAAGTTAAGTAAGCTTTATTTAAAATGGCTTAAAGAAGGTGAGCCCTTGGACTTTTTTCATTTTAATATTCAACTTAAGGGTGGACCTTGTATCTATAAGAGAATAACAGCTTGTGGTGCTGGCTTTGAATATCTGGCCATTACTCCTACAGGAGATATATATCCCTGCCATCAACTAATAGAGGATAATAATTATTTGATGGGCAATATTATGGAGGATACCTTTAATGAGGATTTAGCTGAGGTATTTTTAAATACCAATATCTATACTAAAGATAAATGTAAAAAGTGTTGGGCCAGATTTTATTGTAGTGGTGGTTGTCATAGCAATAATATAAAATATGGAAATGGCTTAAATAGCCCAGATGAACTTTCCTGCGAATTACAGAAATTAAGGCTGGAGGCAGCCTTGTATGTTCAGGGTAAAATACTGGTTGAAGGACTAACTGCTGATGGCTTTAAGGGTAGTGATATTATCACTAAAGAAAAAATCAATGATCTGTTAAAATAGGATTATAAATAAGTATGAAATGGAGATGAAATAATGGTTGATTTATGTATAATCGGAGGTGGACCTGCTGGTATGACTGCAGCCCTATATGGATTACGTGGAGGTCTTTCTGTGAATTTAATAGAGCAGGGCATGCCTGGTGGTCAGCTTTTAAAAACTGAAAGGATAGATAATTATCCTGGTTTTTCTGATGGTGTTTTAGGTAGCGATCTGGCTTTGAGCATGTATGATCAGGTATCAAAGTTTGATGAGTTCAGCTTGGTTAATGCAGAAGCTAAGTCCTTTAAAAAAGAGGGTTCTACCTTTATTATCGAGGCTGGTTCAAAGTCCATTGAGGCAAAAGCGCTGATTTTAGCTACTGGTGGTAATCCTAGAAACTTAAATGTTCCTGGAGAGGTTGAATATGCTGGCAGAGGTGTTTCTTATTGTGCTATTTGTGATGGTTTCTTTTTTAAGGATAAGACTGTGGCAGTTATCGGTGGTGGGAATACAGCTCTTGAGGATGCTATTTATTTGACCAGTATCGCTAAGGAGGTTTACTTGATACATAGAAGAAATGAGTTCAGAGGTAGTCAGATTTTAGTTGATGAGTTAAAGGATTATGCTAATCTTCATGTTATGTTAGAGAAGGTTCCTGTTTCTATTTCTGGTGATACTAAAGTGAATCAGTTGATTATCAAGGATACTAATAGCCTGGAAGAAACCAGTCTTTTTATTGATGGTGTCTTTGTGGCTGTTGGGCAGATCATGAATAGTGGAATCGTTAAAAATTTTGTTTCTGTTGATGATAGTGGTAGTGTTCAGGTTGATGAAAAGATGGAAACTAGCTTACCTGGTCTTTTTGCTTGTGGTGATATTGTCAGTAAGACCTTGAAGCAGGTTTCTACTGCTGTTGGCGATGGTGCTTTGGCTGGTCAGATGGCTTATGAGTTTATCAGGAAGCAAAGTAAGGCATGATTTATCAAAGCATCATCTTTCTGAAACCTCGCCTTTTTATTAGTTGATCAATATGTGCAAGGAATTATTCTAGCAGAAGATGCTTGTAAAACTCTCTCTAATTATATAGATACAAAATATATTGTTTTGTTATGCGCCGAAAAATGTCCACTATGGAAATATAGTATCATATGCATAGGAGGATAGAAAAATGGCAAGTAACAATAGTAAATATTCAGAAGAAATGAGAGAACGCACAGCAAGACATGTTATCGAAAACGGAAAATCTGCAACAGAT
>JAKEGG010000038.1 GCA_022615965.1 Fusobacteriota bacterium | reverse complement strand
TACTTTGTTGTTAGTTAAAATCAAAGGTGATGTTTCACCGATAAATCTCACTTTCATAATTACTCCTTGTTCTTAAAATATCTTTTCATCTTCCATTAAATCTCTGGCTTTAACTTTTATAGCATTTCTCCTATCAAAGGCTATCGCCACTTTATTCTCTAGAGAATATTGATCTATATTATCTTTAACCTTATGGACTGTATCTACAAACCAGTTTCTAGCTTATATATCGGTTAATTTTATTTTACCGTTACTTTTACGTTTTTCAATTCATTATTAACAAAATCATCTAATAACCTGCTAATATTAAGTAAACACCTAACTAAAAGCCAGATCCAAAACAGTCATCAAAACAAAACCAACAATAGCAAAACCAGAAACCAAATCCCTGCTTTTACCAACAACAACTCTCTCAGCCTCTGGAATAAGCTCCTCAACTACCACAAAAATCATACAACCAGCAGCAAAAGCCAAAGCAAAAGGCAAGATACCATTAACACCAACAGCCAGCATGGCCCCAATCACAGCAGCCACCGGCTCACCAAGCCCACTAAACTGACCAACCATAAAAGACTTCCATCTGGAAAGACCCTCTCTTCTTAAAGGCACAGAAACAGCACTACCCTCAGGAATATTCTGAATACCAATACCCACAGCCAAGGCCACAGCCCCAGCCAAGGTTTCCCCTTTAGCCAAAGAACCAAAAGCCACACCGATAGCCAGACCTTCAGGTATATTATGAATAGTAATAGCCAGAACCAACAGCACCGACCTGCTCAAAGAAGACTTTCTACCAGAATGAACACTATCCTTAAAATGCAAATGAGGTATCAGCCTGTTAACTAAAATTAAAAAACCAGCCCCAGTTAAAAACCCTAAACTTAAAACCACAGCAGGACTCTGCCCGATTTCCAAAGCGATATCACGACCTGGCAACAGCAAGGACCAAAAACTAGCAGCAATCATCACCCCAGAAGCCAAAGCCAACATAGAATCAAGGACAATAGCCCTGATATCCTTAAAGAAAAAAACCACTGCTGCACCTAAAGCAGTCAGACCCCAGGTAAACAAGGTAGCTAAAAGAGCCCAAAAAACCAGAATATAGTCCATAACTAATCCTCTAAACCAACAACCTTATGGGCAATACTCACTGCCTCCTTGGCATCCTTGCCATAAAAGTCAGCACCGATCATATCAGCATACTCCAAAGTCAAAACAGCACCCCCAACCATTACTGGCACCACCACACCACTAGTTCTAAGCTTCAGTATAGTTTCCTCCATACTTTTAACAGTAGTAGTCATCAAGGCAGACAAACCAATAATATCAACTTCCTTTTCCTTAGCCACAGCAATGATCTTATCAGGATCAACATCCTTACCAAGATCAAAAACCTCAAAGCCATAGTTTTCCATCAAAACCTTAACGATATTCTTACCAATATCATGTATATCCCCTTTAACAGTAGCTAAAATCACCTTGCCCTTTTTAACCTCAGACCTGCCTTCTTTAGTCATCGCTTCCTTCAAAACACCAAAGGAAGCCTTAACAGTCTCTGCAGACTGAATCAACTGAGGCAAGAAGATCTTACCCTTTTCAAAACCATCACCAACAATATTCAAAGCAGGCATCAAATCTCCATTAACGATTTCCAAAGGAGTCTTATCCTTTAATATTTCTATCGTTTTTTCAGCCGCCTTATCCTTAAGTCCACCAATGATGATTTCCTGCAAGGAGTAGTCAGCAACACTCCTATCCTTTTGACTAACTACAGCCTCACCTTCTGTCTGGCCACCATACCTAGCTACAAAATCAACTGCATCCCTATCTAAATTAGCCAACACTCTAAAGGAATCAATAGCTTCGATCATATCCTTATTCATCGGATTGATAATAGCTACATCAAGTCCCATGGTCATAGCCATAGTTAAAAAAGTCTTATTGATAAGTGGTCTGTTAGGTAAACCAAAAGATACATTGGAAACACCTAAACTAGTTTTAAGACCAAGCTTTTCCTTCACCATAGCCAGTGTTTTAACTGTTTCCATAACCTCCTTTTGCTGAGCTGAAGCAGTTAGCACCAAAGAATCGATGATAATGTTCTCCTTAGGGATCCCATAACCTGCAGCAGTATCCATGATCTTTTTAGCTATAGCATATCTTTCTTCAGCTGTATTTGGTATACCACCCTCATCAAGAGTCAAAGCAATGATACAGGCACCATACTTTTTCGCTATTGGAAAAACAGCCTCCATTGATTCCGCCTTACCATTTACAGAATTGATCAAAGCCTTACCATTATAGTAGCGACAACCTCTTTCCAAAGCCTCGATATCCGCTGAGTCTATTTGTAATGGCAGATTGCTGATTTCCTGGATCAGCTTGATAACTTCAACTATTTTAGCTGGTTCATCTATTTTCGGCAAGCCTACATTGACATCCAGCGCATGAGCACCAGCCTTTTCCTGAGTAATAGCTTCCTCTATGATATATTGAAGATTATCCTCTAAAAGAGCCTCTTTCATTTTTTTCTTGCCGGTAGGATTTATTCTTTCTCCGATGATGACAAAATCCTCACCTATGGTCAAGGAGGTTACCGGTGATGAGATTTTAGTTTTAAAAACCACCACTCTTTTAACAACCCTCTTACCTTGAACCAGTTGTTTTAGTTTCCCTATATATGAAGGAGTAGTGCCACAACAACCACCCAATATGGAAATACCTGCCTCCAAGAACTCAGCTGCAGCCTCTACAAACTGATCCTCTGTTATACTGTAAACAGTTTTACCCTCCTTGATAACAGGCAAGCCTGCATTAGGCTGGATCATCACCGGAAAGGTAGCATACTTTAGAATATCCTCTAAAATCACCTTTGATTCAATCGGTCCCAAGGAACAATTCATACCTAAAGCATCTACCCCTAGTCCCTCTAGAATATTTACCATAGTTTCAGGATCTGTACCAGTTAATGAACGGCCATTGGCCTCAAAGGTCATAGTAGTAAGCACAGGAAGACTAGTATTCTCTTTAATAGCCAGTACCGCTGCCTTAAGCTCATAGATATCAGTCATGGTTTCCAGCAGCACCAGATCACAGCCTGCCTTCTCCCCTGCTACTACCTGTTCCTTGACCAGTTCATAAACATCATCAAAGGACAAGGTACCCATAGGCTCCATCAGCTGACCTACCGGACCTATATCTAAGGCAACATAAGCCTCTTGGCCATTTTTTTCTATAGCTTTTCTGGCACAGCTTACAGCAGCTTCGATTACCTCCTTGACCTTAAGTCCACTTTCTTCAAGCTTGTGGCTGTTAGCACCAAAGGTATTAGTAGTGATCACATCAGCACCTGCAACCAGATATTCCAGATGTATTTTCTCAATGATTTCTGGTTTTTCCAGATTATATCTTTCAGGCAGCTCCCCTCCAGTCATGCCATTAGCCTGAAGCATAGTACCCATAGCACCATCAAAAAGAATTATTTCACCTTTATTTAATCTTTCTTTGAATAACATCTTGTTCCCTCTTTTCTAAACTTACAATATTCTCTGGCCAGACAAGCGCCACATCGGTCAAATTCACTGGCATATGGTTCGGTCTGTACTCCCATGATGGCAGTTACCGACTTTCTTGGTAACAGCAGATTGCTTGGAGTCACAGTCAGTCCGATCCGACGATAGCCATCTAAAAAATTGACCAGCTGCTTTTGGACACTGATAGGATAATCTCCATAGCCTGGACTATACCTGAAGGTATAGTAATAGCCAGGTCCTAGTTTGGCCTTGACCTCTTCCTCTATGCCATCACAAACTTCTTCGATCATCTGAGTGCCACAGCTATCTAAAATAAGGTTTCTGGTCAGATCCACCTTGCCATAATAGTTGAGCCTTTTTTCCAGCTCTACTCCCAGGGTAGCTGCCATTATGACAGCATATTTAGAATTTAGCAGATGTTTTTGGATATTCTCTCCAGTTAATGGCAATATCCCTTCCTTTAAGCTTATGCTACCTGCTTCATTTTTATTTAATTCAACTATCTTATAGGTATATCTGTAATCAGCTATCCTGATGATTTCTTCTCTCATCTCATCGATGATCAAATCCAGCTCCTGGCTGTATTCCTGATTTTTATAACCTAAATATCTTAATACTTCATTTTTATTTATTTCCAGCTTCAAGTTTTTCTCCTTTATACCCTTAAGAGTATTTTTAATCTATCTTTTATTATATATTTTTTTCAGTAAAAAGAACAATAATAAAGGTGTTTTTTGTTGATAAATGCTATAATTATTAAGTATTTTCAAAGAAAGGATGGTTAAAATGAAAAAAATACTTCCAGGTCTGGCTTTATCCTTTGCTCTGTCTTTAGTAGCTTTCCTGTAGTCGGAGGGCCAGTTTTTGCTATTATATTTGGTATGCTTTTGGTTTTATGGCTTCCCTTAAACGAAATATTTTCTCCTGGATTAAGTTTTGTTGCCAAAAAAATCCTACAATATGCAGTAATACTCTTAGGCTTTACCTTGAATATAAGTGAGATCATCAAGGAAGGCAAGTCTTCTTTACCTTTGATCCTGACCACTATTTCTATAGCACTGATTACAGCCTATTTTTTAAAAAAGCTTTTGAAAATCGACAATAATCAGCTATTCTTATTGGTGTTGGCTCAGCAATCTGTGGAGGTTCGGCTATCGCCGCCACTGCTCCAGTAATCAAGGCTGGCGATGAGGAAATAGCTAGCAGCATTTCGGTTATTTTTCTTTTTAATCTTCTGGCAGCAATCAGCTTCCCTCTATTAGGCCAGGCTTTGCATCTTTCTGAACAGGGCTTTGCACTTTTTGCCGGTACAGCTATCAATGATACCTCCTCGGTGACAGCTGCTACAACTACCTGGGATTATCTTCATAATAGTTCTACCTTAGCTACTGCTACTATAGTCTAGTTAACCAGAACCTTTGGTCTAAGTTATCTGAGCAGTAAAAAAGAGAAGGTCAAAGAAAAATCTAAAAGAGGAATATTTAAGGTTTTCCCTTATTTTATCCTTTTTTTTCTTTTGGCATCTTTGATCACAACGATTTTTTCTCTGCCATCT
>JAKEGG010000037.1 GCA_022615965.1 Fusobacteriota bacterium | reverse complement strand
CCTTCTGCATCCTTATGATTATATAGCTCCTCATCCATAGTAAAGGAAGCAATATCAGTATCATAAATCGAATATGGAGACTTGGTTCCTGCGATAGTACAATTACCTTTATATAGTTTTAAACGCACAGTACCAGTAACAGTCTTCTGAGTCTCATCAACAAAAGCCGCCAAAGCCTCTCTTAAAGGAGAAAACCATTGTCCAAAATATACTAGCTCAGCATAACGCTTAGCTACCAACTCCTTATAGTGGAAGGTATCTCTGTCAAGACATAAATATTCCAGATCATTATGAGCAGTATAAAGTATACGACCACCTGGATTTTCATAAACACCACGAGACTTGATACCAACCAGTCTGTTTTCAACCAGATCATCAATTCCTATTCCATGCTTGGCTCCAATTTTATTTAAATAAGTGATCAGCTCAACACCTGACATCTTTTTACCATCAACTGCCACAGGAATACCCTGTTCAAAATCAATAGTAACATACTCTGCCTTATCTGGTGCTTTTTCAGGAGGAGTAACAATATGATAAAGATCATCCTTAGGTTCATTCCATGGATCCTCAAGGTCTACACCCTCATGGCTTAAGTGCCAAAGATTTCTATCCATACTGTATGGGCTTTTCTTTTTAACAGGAACAGGAATGCCACGTTCCGTAGCATAATCGATAGCTTCTTCACGAGATTTGATATCCCAGATTCTCCAAGGAGCAATGATCTTCATATTCGGAGCCAAAGCCTTGATAGTAAGTTCAAATCTTACCTGGTCGTTACCTTTACCAGTACAACCATGGCAAATGGCCTCAGCACCCTCTTCCAGGGCAATTTCCACCAATCTTTTAGCTATCGCTGGACGAGCAGTAGCTGTACCCAAAAGATACTTGGTTTCATAAACTGCTCCAGCTTTTAAGGTTGGAAATACATAGTTATCTACAAAATCATCCTTGATATCCTCGATATATATTTTAGAAGCACCTGTTTTAATAGCTTTTTCTTTTAAGGGCTCTAATTCTTCTCCTTGTCCAACATCACCTGCTACAGCAATAACCTCGTAGCCATAGGTTTCCTTGAGCCAAGGTATGATAATTGAAGTATCAAGACCTCCTGAATATGCTAATACAACTTTTTTCATCAATAAATTCCTCCTTTTTTATAGCAGGCTGGCTAATACAGCCTTTTGTGCGTGTAATCTGTTTTCCGCTTCATCAAAAACCACTGAATGTTCACCTTCAATAACCTCATCAGCTATTTCCTCACCTCTATGAGCAGGTAAACAATGCATAACAATAACATCTTTGGCTGCCTTTTTAATTAAAGCATCATTGATCTGATACTTAGAAAGAGCTTTGACTCTCTCTGCAGTTTCCTTTTCCTGACCCATACTTGCCCAGACATCTGCATAAAGCACATCTGCCTTTTTACTAGCTTCTCCAATATCTTGAGTCAAGATGATTTTGCCTCCAGACTCCTTGG
Organism: Fusobacteriota bacterium; assembly: GCA_022615965.1. Lineage (GTDB taxonomy): Bacteria > Bacillota > TC1 > TC1 > TC1 > WTXA01. The sequence continues at coordinate 1,178 of JAKEGG010000037.1, read as the reverse complement.
CTATTTCTTTAGCTATATCTACCCAATGGCTATCAGGGTTATATTCTCCTGGTGAAGCTACATAAACCTCCATACCCATCTTGGCTCCCCCGATCATCAGGGAATGTGCCATATTATTACCATCTCCAATATAGGCCAGTTTCATTCCTTTAAGATTATGACCTTTATATTCTCGGATAGTTTGTAAGTCTGCCAAAACCTGACATGGATGCAAAGCATCAGTCAAGCCATTTATTATCGGGATATCAGCATAAGCTGCTAACTCTTCCACATCATTATGATTATATGTTCTGATCATGATGCCATCAAGATATCTGCTTAAAACCCTGGCAGTATCTCTGATTGGTTCACCTCTGCCCATTTGGAGATCATTTGAGGATAAAAATAGCGGATAGCCTCCTAGCTGGACCATTCCTACCTCAAAGGAAACTCTGGTTCTGGTGGAGCTTTTTTCAAAAATAAGACCTAAGGTCTTGCCTTTTAACACCTCATAAGGCTCTCCATTTTTCACCTTAGCCTTGATAAAGTCTGCCAGGTCTAACAGGTATACTATTTCTTCTGCCGTATAGTCCTTTAAACTTAAAAAATCACGACCCTTTAATTTTGTGTCCATATGCAATAAGCTCATAACTCTCCACTCCTTTTTCTAAATCCTTGGTCAAGAAACAGCAATAATCTATCTATTTCCTCTTCCTTGATGGTTAATGGAGGCAGGAATCTTAAAACCTTTCCCCCTGTACAATTGATTATATAGCCAGCCTCATAGGCTTCTTTAACTATTTCTCCACCATCCAAAGTCAGTTCCAGTCCAAGCATCAATCCTTTACCTCTTACTTCTTTGATAAAGGGAAATTTGCCTTTTAAAGCCATAAGACCATTTTGAAAATATTGTCCTTTTAAGACTACCTCTTCTAAAAATCCAGGCTTTAATATTTCCTCTAATACTGCTGCTCCAGCGGCACAGGATACTGGATTGCCTCCAAAGGTCGAGCCATGATCTCCTGGAACTAAAGCTTTAGCTACTTCTTCCTTAGCCATAAAAGCTCCTAGCGGAAGCCCTCCACCTAAAGCTTTGGCGCTAGTCAGTATATCAGGTTCAACTTCCAGGTCCTGATAAGCGAAAAGCTTGCCAGTTCTGCCAAGACCTGTTTGTACTTCATCGAAGATCAAGAGAATAT
>JAKEGG010000008.1 GCA_022615965.1 Fusobacteriota bacterium | reverse complement strand
TTATAATATTATAACAAAAATAAGCAGATATTTCAAATCCTACTAGTTTCCTTCTTGTCATTAAGCTTATTATAATGCTTTTTTAGTTCCTCTATAGTTTTAAAATCGGTTTCCACCTCAAACTCTTTAATAGTATCTCTATAGATTTCCTGGCTTTTATCAAAACTATTGATTTTTTCATAAAGCTCACCTAAATCATATAATATTGCTACCACCATATATTTTTCACCAACAATATTCAAACGCTTTAAATAAGTACCTTTGATTTCCCCGATCAGTTTTTTGATATTTCTGTTCAAAAGGCTTTTTTCATTTTTTAGAATATCTATTTTCTCTAACAAAGAATCAAAATATATCTCTCCAGTGCCATGCTTGATAATTTCATCAAACAAGCTTAAGGCTGCCTTATTGTTGCCTAGCTGCTTAAGCACTTTAGCCTTGTAGTACTCACCTTTCTGATCTTCACTTTTTGGTGTAAAATCTTCAAGAATACCCTTTATTGTGGTGAATTCACCTCTTTTAAATATTTCTTCTATATATTCCAGGGTACCTTTGTTATAGTATTCTAACAATAGAGGTTCATGTGAATTTTTCAAATATTGCTTCAGTTGCTGATATATAGCATCTCTGTTTTCCACATCTCTTTCTTCCAGACTTATTTTTAAAAGTCTGTAATAGCTATTAGCTATTTCCCTTTCAAATTCAAGTCCTTTCATATCGACAAAATACTTCAATTCCGTTTGTCTAAAGTATTTTTCTTCCTCTATAACTCCCTTTTTCTCCATAGTTTGAGCAATACTCTTTATGGCTGTAAAAAGGTTATTTTTGGTATCAGTTGAAATGGAATCAAAATTTTCTATAGCTCTTTCTATTACTTCCTTTAGAATTTCCAGATCATTATCCTCAGTAATCAGGCTGGCAATTCTAGAATAAATATTGATTATGATATTTTGAATTTTCAATTCAGGATTAAAATGGAACTTGCTAATACCTTCCATATAGGCCTTAAAGGATAATCCTTTACTATATTCATCAAGCAAATTAGCTTTGATTCTATGAGCTTCTAGTTCCTTTATATCCATTTTGCCAATCTTGATTATCTTGTCCAAATAATCAAGAGCCTTATCCTTATTGCTGATTCTTAAAAAGAGCTCGACCAGATTCCAGTAGATCTTCTCTTTTTTATCCTCTAAATGTCTTTCACCAAATCTACTTAAATAATATTCGTACTCAGTGATAGCTTCATCTATATTTATCAACTTAAAATCACATTCTGCCATTAGAAGCTCTCTTTGTTCCAATAAATCCAGATTGATTTTTCTATCTATTTGTTTAGCCAGCTCTCTACTCTCTTCAAAAGCACCTTTTTCAAATAAAAGCTGGGCCTTAACCAATTTAACATAATCTGTACTTTCCAGTAGCTTCTTATTGTCCTGATGCAAATATACAGCCAGATATCTATCAATGATCTCTTCTGTTTTCTTCTTATTGCCTAGGCCGTAATAATAGTCTGCCAATTCTTTAAGGGATAATGCACCCTGAGTATCCAATTCCTTATCTTCGTGTTCAACATAAAGTCTAATGATATCTTCAAGATATTTGATATAATTTTCTTCATCCCTTTCCTCGCCTTCATATGCAGCTAACTTATTCTTCATCAGTAACAAAATAGTTGCTAATTTTTTTTGATTTTCACTATTATTGTTATTTTTCACATAGGCCAGACTCTCTTCAGTAATCACCAGGCACTTCCCTAAGTCATCATCCTTCTGGGCATTTGTTAATAATATTTCATTGATGATCAAGGTATAACCTAAACCATAATTTGGAAAATCCTCTTCAAAGGCAGAGATAATATTTTTTATTTCAGTGATTCTGTTGGGTAGCAAATAATTCAACTGAAGCTCAACTTCAAGTTTGGTTATACCTAACAAGATCTTGTTGCCTAGATCATATCTGGTATTATTGTTTTTGATAGCTAAGAGACCTGCAGTCCTTAGATATTCTTCACCTGCTTTGACTGTATTAAGTGCTTCAGAATTAAGCAACAGCTCTTTATTGATCATAGCTTTTTCTAAAAGCCCTCTAAATACTATGCTGTTGATATATTTATCAAATGATCTAGCAAACTTATTATAGATTTCTTCATATATCCCAAGAGCTACCTTGAAGCTACCATTATCTCTTAAAGCTCTTGCTTTATATAATAGGGCAGTTATATGAACAAAATCATAGCATCTTTCTTTTTTATTACTGACCTTTTCGATTTCTTTAAATTCAGCGATCTTATCCAGTAGCTGATTTAGTAACTTTATGTTATCGATCTGACAGTTATTTTTTATGTTATAAATAACCTGAATAAAGCCTGTGAAAATATCCAGATCATATGTATCTTTTTCTTCAAACTTATTTTGTTTTTCATTTAAACTTTGGATATTTAATTCTCCAAGGTTTAACATCAATAATTCCTGGATCACAGTAGCTTCATCAAATTTAAGTTCTCTGCCAGCTATGAATTTTCTTCCTTCATCATAGCGCCCTAACTGATTATAGGCTATAGCAATCAAGCTGGATATTTTTTCATTATGATAAGTATCAGTAAAATCATTTAACTGGTAGTAATCATCCAGGACTTCATTTTCTATCTCGATAATATTTTGATAATTTCCTGATAACAGGTAACCTTCAGCTTCATCATATAAAAAGTTGCTTCTGTTATTTGGTAGTTTTTCTTTAAAAACCTTGCTGATATTAAATCTTTTAAGCCAACTGCTACCTGCCTGATAATCACCTTTGCTTCTATAAAGGCTGTAAACCTTATAGTATAGCAATGGCAGGTACATATCATCTAGTTCTTCATTATATGATTCTACTGTATCCTGTACTATTTTTATTAGTAAGTCCACTGGCATTTTGCCATCTAGATACTTTATCAGATCATAAATATAGACGAATTGGTTATAGTCTTCAAACATCAGCTTATTGATGGAAGCTACCAATCCTTCATAGTCACCTTCAAAAACCTTTTTCTCTATTTCTTCCTTTGTCAAAAGTTTTCTACTGTTAAAAAAGTTCCAGGAATTTACTATGGCTCTACTAGGAATGCTGCGGCCTTTGATATTTTCCAGCTTTTCTTTTTCAGACAGTAGCTTACCAGAAAAAAACTCATATAACCTGCCCTTGTTGTTTTCTGGCAAGCCAATAAGTCGACCTAAAACATCACCATAATATTTATTATATGGTTTTTTCACTTTAAAAATATCTGAATATTTAAATGGATTTTCTTCATCTTTTATACCCTTGATACTAATAGGCATTTCTTCTGGGAGATTATCTAAAATAATAAAGTTTAGGTTTTCCTGCTGAAAAAAATCTTTAAAGTATTCTATATTTATATATCTGGTTAAAACATAGTATTCTGAGGAATAAGTATTGCCATCCATTATCATTTGGCTTATTGAAGCTACATCCTCTCTGTTAGTACCTAGAAAAATATAGCTGACTGTTTCTTTAACAGGTATGTCCAGTTCTATCAGATTATTTTCCAACATATAAAATTCATATAATTCCTGAATATTTTCTTTACTGTTGTTAATAACCTTGACGCTTACCCTTATATTAGGAAGAATATTCATCAGATTTGATTCATCAATATTAAAATCTTTGCCTAGATAAAATATTATTTTTTTGGCTTTTGCCTCAGCAATGCTTTTTCTCTCAAATACTCTCATGTTATTCTCCTCTGTAAAGATAGGCCTTAATAAACTGATCAAGTTCTCCATCCAGCACCTTATTGACATCCCCAGCTTCTATGTTTGTTCTATGATCTTTAACCATTTGATATGGCTGGAAAACATAGGAACGTATCTGGCTGCCCCAGGCAATTTCCTTTTGATCGCTTCTGATATTTTTTATATTATCATCCTCTATTTCCCTACTTAGCTCTAACAACTTGCTTTTCAAAATCTTTAAGGCTGCGTTTTTATTGGTCAGCTGGCTTCTTTCACTTTGACATTGAACTACAAGCCCAGAGGGAATATGAGTGATCCTGACTGCAGAATCTTTTTTATTGACATGTTGACCTCCAGCTCCACTAGCTCTGTAGGTGTCTATCTTCAGATCTTCATCTAATATGTTTATTTCATCATCATCTTCTACTTCAGGTAAAACCTCAACAGATGCAAAAGTAGTATGTCTTTTTTTATTTGTATCAAATGGGGATATTCTAATCAAGCGATGAACACCATTTTCTGACTTTAAAAAACCAAAGGCATATTCACCTAGCACTTCAATTGAAATGCTTTTTATCCCTGCTTCATCTCCAGGTTGGTAATCAAGGATATTGATCTTATAGCCCTTCTTCTCTCCCCAACGCAGATACATCCTATAAAGCATTTCAACCCAGTCCTGGGCTTCAGTTCCTCCTGCCCCTGGATGAAAGGTCATAATAGCATTACTTATATCCACATCATTTCTAAATAAGCTTTTTACTTCCAGATCTGCAACCTTGTTTTCCAGACACTTGATTTCCTTCTTAAGTTCTTCTTCAAGATCAGGATCAGCGAAATCACGGATCAATTCCAATAATGCACTAATATTATCAAAGCAATTTTCTATAGCAGTTAATTCTTTTAGATCTCCCTCTAATTTGTTGATTTCCTTATTAACAGCTTCAGCTTTTTTCGGCTCATCCCAAAAACTTTCTTCAAGCCTTTTGCTGTATAATGAATCTAAAGTCAGCTCTTTAGTAGTTAAGTCAAAGAGACACCTTTATTTCTTTATATTTTGTTTTTAGTTGCTCTAGATTTTCTTCAAAGCTATCTAGTATCATTTAGTTTCTCCCGCAACAATGTTTATATTTTTTACCACTGCCACATGGACACGGGTCATTTCTGCCCACTTTATTCTTATTGATAACTGTTTGCTGACCTTCATCCTCATAGCGGTTTTCCTTGACATTTTTAACCTGTTCCTGTGGCTCGATTATTTTAACTCTGTAGATCAAGCGACACACTTCTTCTTTGATATCCTCGACCATATTTTGGAAAATATCATAGCTTTCAAACTTATATTCAGTTAATGGGTTCTTTTGCCCATAGGCTCTAAGATTTACACCTTGTCTTAGTTCATCCATATTGTCTATATGAGCCATCCAATATTTGTCTACAGACCTTAATACTACCTGTTTCTCTAAGAAACGCATGATATCTTCCCCAGCTTCTTTCTCCTTAAAGTCGTAGGCTGCGATAGCTTTTTCCCTGAAAAGCCTTCTAACTTCTTCTTCATTTTTAACAATGATTTCTTCTTTGGTAATTATTCCATGAGGCAGGAAGGTCTGACTGGCAAAAATAAGCAGTCCATCAAGATCCCATTCAGAAGTGTTGTTTTTTCCCTCTGAAAATCTATAAACTGCATTTTCGATCACATCCTCTATCATTGAGATAACATCATTTTTAATATCATCCTTTTCCAGCACTGATCTTCTTTGTCCATAGATTATTCCTCTTTGGTCATTCATAACATTATCATATTCCAGAACATGCTTTCTAGCGTCAAAATGTCTGTTCTCCACTGCTTTTTGAGCTCTTTCTATACCTTTGGAAATAATTGGATTATCTACAGGCAGATCATCATCCGTTCCCATCTTTAACAGGTTCTGCATTCTTTCCCCGCCATAAACTCTCAGCAGATCATCTTCACTGGAAATGTAGAATCTACTTAAGCCTGGATCTCCTTGTCTTCCAGATCTTCCTCTTAGCTGATTATCGATCCTTCTTGATTCATGTCTTTCAGATCCTAGAACGCATAAGCCTCCTAATTCTTTTACTCCTTCGCCTAATACTATATCAGTTCCTCTACCAGCCATATTGGTTGCAATGGTAACAGCACCTTTTTGTCCAGCCAGGGCGATTATTTCTGCTTCCTTTTCATGGTACTTGGCATTTAAGACCTGATGAGATACTCCTCTTCTTTTAAGCATACTGCTTAAAGCCTCTGATTTTTCAATACTGATCGTACCAACTAAAACTGGCTGACCTTCCTTATTTCTTAATGCAACCTCATCAGCAATTGCTTTGAATTTCCCTAATTCAGTTTTGTATATTTTATCATCTTCATCTCTTCTGGTTACATCTTCATTAGTTGGTATCACAACAACATCCATGCCATAAATGGTTCTGAACTCATCTTCCTCTGTTTTTGCTGTACCTGTCATACCTGAAATTTTACCATACATTCTGAAATAGTTCTGGAAGGTGATAGTAGCCAAGGTTTGGGATTCTTTCTGGATTTTAACCTTTTCTTTAGCTTCAATAGCCTGATGTAACCCGTTACTATATCTTCTACCAAACATCAGACGTCCGGTAAAGGAATCTACAATGACGATTTCCCCATCCTTGATAATATAGTCTACATCTTTTTTCATTACCGCCTGTGCAACCAGGGCCTGATTGATATGATGTCCAAGCTCAGCATTATTGTCCTCGTAGATTCCACTGACCCCTAGCATTTTTTCCACCTTTACCAAACCTTCTTCTGTTAGTGTTGCCAGTCTTTGTTTTTCATCTGTGGTAAAATCTGTTTCCTTTTTTAAACTTGGCATGATCTTAGCAACCATTTCATACATTTCTGTTGGCTTATCAGCTTCACCAGAGATAATCAAAGGTGTTCTGGCTTCATCTATCAAAATACTATCTACCTCATCGACAATGGCATAATTAAGTTCTCTTTGTGCTATGCTTTCTAAATTAATAGCCATATTATCCCTTAAATAATCAAAACCAAATTCATTGTTTGTTCCATAAACAATGTCTTTGGCGTATTCTGCTTTTCTAGTCATAGGATGGATATCATGAACGATCAACCCAACATCCAAACCTAAATATTTATATATCTGACCCATCCACTCACTATCTCTTTTTGCTAAATAGTCATTGACAGTGATCACATGTACACCTTTACCTGATAATGCATTTAGATATACCGGTAAGGTTGCTACTAATGTTTTTCCTTCACCAGTTTTCATTTCAGCTATTCTTCCTTGATGCAGGATAATACCACCCATAAGCTGTACATCAAAATGTCTCATGCCTAAAGTTCTTACAGATGCTTCTCTGGTTACTGCAAAGGCTTCTGCTAAAATATCATCCAAGGTTGCTCCATTTGCCAGCATATTTTTAAAGTATGCTGTTTTAGCCATCAGCTCTCCATCGCTTAATTTCTTGATATCTTTTTCAAAATCATTGATTTTATGTACTATTGGTTTTATTTTTTTAATAGTTTTTTTACTGTCATTTACCAGGTTGTCTAAAAATTTTAACATTTGTTTCTCCTATATCTAAAAATCTTCTTTTTATTTTAACATTTTTACAATATTTTTTAAAGTTTTAGCCTGTAGCTACATAATGTACTTAAAGTACAGCTATCACATTTTGGACTTCTGGCAGAACAAACTCTACGTCCATGAAAAATCAGACAATGATGCATCTTGCTCCAATGCTCTTTTGGCACTACTTTAAGTAATTCTATTTCTGTAGCAAGAACATCCTTGCCTGCAACCAGTCCAAGTCTGTTAGCTACTCTAAAAACATGAGTATCAACTGCTAAAGCTGGTATGTCAAAAGCATTACTTAAAACTACATTGGCAGTTTTCCGACCAACTCCTGGTAATTTCTCCAATTCCTCTCTGGTTGCTGGAACAATACCATCATGTTTTTCTAATAGCTGCTTGCTCATGCTTATGAGATTTTTTGACTTATTCTTATATAAGCCTATGCTTTTGATATATTCAATCAGCTCATTCTCTGACATTGCCCCAAGCTTCTCAGGTGTTCCTGCAATTTTAAAAAGTTTTTCAGTAACCTTGTTAACCTGGACATCTGTGGTTTGGGCCGAGAGAATAGTGGCCACTAAGAGTTCAAAAGGATTAGAAAAGTCCAGCTCAGCCTTGGCCTCAGGATATTCCTTCAACAAGCCTTCAATAATATGCTTTTTTCTTTTGCTAATTCCCATTATTCAATATTTCCTTAATTAAAGCAATTTCCTTTTTATAGCCATCCTCTTCATTTGGAGTTTCTAGAAAAAATGGTTTATCTCTCAATTGGGGATGACTAACAATATTCATGATTCCTGCTAATCCAATTGTGCCCTCACCAATTCTTTCATGTCTGTCCTTTTTAGCACCTAAAGGGTTTTTACTATCGTTTAAGTGGATAGCTTTTACTCTGTCGATCCCGATCAGTTGATCCAATTTAATTAAAACTCCCTCTAAGTCATTTACAATATCATAGCCACCTTCATATAGATGACAAGTATCCAGACAAACTCCATACTTTTCCTTATCATCAACATTATCAAGCAGGTATTTTATTTCCTCAAAGCTACTGCCTATCTCACTGCCTTTGCCAGCCATGACCTCAAAAAGAATAGTCGAGGTCGCTTCCTTAAAAACAACTTCATTAAGTCCCTTGATAATTCTTTCCAGCCCCCATTCTCTACCTTTATCTCCAGGACTTCCTGGATGAAAATTATATAGCTTGCCAGGTAGCAATTCCAATCTTTCTAGATCTTCCCTGAAAACTCTTTTAGCAAAATCATAGGTTTCATCTTTAGCTGCAGCCATATTTAAAGTGTAGGGGGCATGAGTCAGAATTGGTGCGAAATCATTATCCTCCATAATATGTTTCAATCTTTCGATATCAGCATGATTAAGCTCCTTAACACTTCCACCCCTGGGATTTCTGGAAAAATATTGGAAGGTATTACCACCTAACTCTAAAATTTTCTTTCCCATATATTCATAACCCTTGGAAACTGTCAGATGACAGCCAATATTTAATTTCTTAATCATATTTATGACCTATAAACTCTCTAAGCAATGATGAAGAAGGTATCCAGGTAGTTTCTAAGGGCTCAAAATACCTTAAGACATTAAGCAGATGTCTGGCATCCATATAGTATTTAGAATCCTTAGTAACAGCTGCCAATAGTGGTTCAGCAAAAGGCTTCAATACATTAAGTTCATAAGGCAGGTTAGAATTAAACATTATGTCTGCATATTCCTGGTATTTGAATATGTTGGTTTCTTCACCTTTTCTTACATTAGGCCAGAGTGATAAAGTTCTTTCTATATCAAATGATCTATCTCTGTTATCTCTGATTATTCTTCTGATCAGTCTTGCATCAGTAGTTTTTACATGATTTACTCTATCAAGATTTACCTGTGTCAAGGAAGTAACATAGACAAAGTACTTTAAATGTCTTGGTACCTTGCTAGTTAATTTCGGATTTAATCCATGTATTCCTTCAATGATTATCGGACTTTTACGATCCTTTTTTATAAATGTGCCATTATAGTATCTTTCCCCTTGGGCAAAATTAAACTTAGGTATTTCTACCTCTTCTCCGCAGATCAATGCCGCCAGTACATTTTGAAACAGATCAAGATCTATAGAGTAGATACTTTCATAATCAGGCTTGCCATCCTTGCCTATAGGTGTTTTACTTCTATTGACATAAAAGTCATCAAGGGATAAGACAATTGGTTTTTGCCCATTGGCATATAAGGCTGTTTCCAGTTTTTTGGAGAATGTGGTTTTTCCAGAAGAAGAAGGACCAGATATCATTATCAGCTGATATTTTAATGCATTACTTGTAATGTGTTCAGAAATGCGAGATATTTTCTTTTCCTGTAAGGCTTCACCTGTTAAAATCAGTCTTTTGCCCTGTCCGTTTATTATTTTTTCATTGATAGAATTGATTGCTGTAATATCCAGAATGTCTGTAAACTTATTGGACTCCTCTAATACATCAAAAAATTTTGGCAGCTCCTTAAAAGCAAATAATTTTTCCGAGTTGTTTCTTCTGGCAAATCTGATGACAAAGCCTGGCATAAAATAGTGAAGATCAAAGGATTCAAGCGATGACGTTGATTCAACCAAAGGACCATAAAAGTAGTCGCTGTAATTACCTAAGGTATAAATCGGCAATACTTCAGGGAACTTATCACCAAATTTCCATTTTTCATTTTTTCCATGAAGCTTTTTCAATATTTCTATAGCTTCTTCTCTCGGAATATCATTAACCTCTAAAACAATATTTTGCTTGATCAGTTCCTTCATTCTGCTTTTGATCATCAAGACCTGCGACTCAGTAATGGCCAGACCATTTTTAAAGGAACAATATATTCCTTTGGAAATTGTATGGGAGACTTCAAAAAGTCCCTTGGGCAATAATTCATTTATGGTATAGTGTAAAAGGAAAATCAAACTCTTAACGTATACTCTGTAGCCCAGCTTATGTGTCATTGAGTATGATTCCACTACATCATTTGTCTTGACCTGTGTGTGATGTGGTACCAACTCTTTATTAATACTGTAAGCAACAGGTAGAAAATCCAGTTCCTGTTCTCTGAAAAAATCAGCTATCCTTTTATTGTTATCTTTTTTTTCTATAATATATATTTTCATTTTTACTCCTTTAAAATCCATAATCTACAACAAATAAATTATATCATAATCTTAGTCTCAATATTAACAAATATGACCATTATTCTTGCGCATCAAAGATTATAGTCCTATAATATGAGCAATGGTCAAAGGAGGTAAGAAAACAAGATGACAAATCTGACTGATCAGAATATTATATATCTGGTAACCGATACAGAAGCTGGTTTTTCCTTAAAGGAATTTTTATCTAAGAAAGGTATTTCCAGGCACTTTCTAATTAAACTCAGAAATAATGATAAAGTAACTATTGATGGCCATATACAAAAATACTGGCTGCCTTTAAAAGCTGGTCAACAAATTGTTTTGAATCCATATCTTGATGAACCTGCAAATATCGAACCTGTAGAAATGCCCTTAGAAATAATCTATGAGGATCATGACTATATAGCTATAAATAAGCCCTTTAATGTAGCAACCCATCCTTGTGCAGCACACTTGACCAATACCATAGCTAATGGTGTTCATTATTACCTTAGTTGTAAAGGTTATCAAAGTCTGCATCCAGTTAACAGATTAGATAAAACTACCTCTGGAGTTGTCGTATTTGGCAAGCATCCTTTAGCCCAGCATCATATTTTTCAACAAACTATCCAAAAAGAATATGTTGCCTTAGTTGAAGGTCATGTCAAAGAAAATGAGCTTTTACTAAACTACCCAATCAAAAAAATCGATGGTCCAGGTATCAGAAGGATCGTGGCACGGGATGGCAAGGAAGCTCAAACAAAATACACCCTTATCTCTACAGGTGATGATCGTAGTCTATTGAGGGTTGAACTTTTTACTGGTAGAACTCATCAGATAAGAGTACATTTAGCCCATATTGGTCATCCGATAACAGGTGATTTTCTGTATGGCACAGAAAACACACCGAGGCTCTTCCTTCATTCTTTCCGATATTCTTTCCTTTCCCTTAGGGATAACCACAAAGTAGAAATAGAAGCCCCTATTCCTAAGAGCTTCTATGATTATCTTTATTAACTTTAATAACCTGTAAAACATTATCCTTATTAAAGGCTATTTGCCTGGTATGAATGCCAGCCATCCTTCTTATATCATAAAAGTCGCTTTTTTCTTCTTCCCTTACCAATGAAACCACTGTTCCATGCATAAAGCCTCGACTTGTCCTCCCGCTTCTGTGAATATAGATGTTCCCTGTTTTAGGCAGGTCATAATGAATAACACAGTCTGTATCCGGAACATCAAGCCCCCTGGAAAAAACGTCAGTAGTAATCAGTACTGCAAATTCAGCCTTTCTGAATTTTTCCAAAACACTTTTTCTTTTCTGGATATCCATATCTGTATGGATAATAAATATCTCACGGGTTTGTTCCTTGATTTTTTTAACTAGTCCTTCTACACCAACTGCTCTGTTAAGAAAAACCATTGCTTTTTTAGAATCAAAGCCCCTAAGGATCTTAAACATGTTGTCTATTTTTCGCATTTCTGAAGTCATTAGATAATAATGGTTAGTCGTACCAATTATCTCCTTAGAAGAAAGGTAGGAGATATTTTCTCTTAACTCTTTTAACAAGGTAAAGTCATCTGGTCTGTAAGTTGCAGAAAACACCGCTAAAGGAGTAGTTTTGTAGGCAGCTTTTAAAATCTTTTCCACCATAAATAAGTTATCTCTCTTTAAAACCTTATCACCTTCATCAATGACAATATATTCAAGTTTATTTAACTTCAGCTTACCATAATCGATCAGTTCTAAAATTCTGCTAGGTATACCCACAATGATCTCAGGTCTTACTTTCTTTAAACTAGTCAACTGCCTTTCTAACCCTACCATATCAGGCAAAAAAAGTACCTTATCAGTAAATTCCTTTGCTACCTTGACTACTTGTGAACCTAATTCCTTAGTAGGAACTATTACCATGGCTTTCAGATCCTTATCACCTGTTAATCTTTTTAATAAAGGTATCAGATAGGCTAAAGTCTTGCCAGATCCTGTTGGAGCTTCAGCAATCAGACTATTGTCTTTATCCATGATTGGAATAACCTTATTTTGAATAGGCAGCAGATCCAGATAACCTTGTTTCTTTAACTGTTCCTCGATTTTTTTATTATTTATAATATCTACCATCATATCACCTGTAATAATATATTTTTTAAATCATCTATGTCCTTAGCTATATAATCTGCTGCTAAAAGTTCCTCTTTTGAGCCATAGCCATAGAGTACACCAGCAGATACAATCCCATTTTCCTTGGCCCCCATGACATCATGATCCCTGTCGCCAATCATAATTGTTTTATTTTTATCTATTTCGCCGATTCTATTTAACAAATTGCCAATAACCTGGCTTTTCCCTTTTATAGCACCATCAAAGGTAGCTCCACTAATATCATTAAAATATTTATCTATCTTAAAATATTCTATTACTTTAATAGCGCTTTGAAGTGGTTTGGCAGTTGCCAGATAAATCTTGACATCATTTCTTTGACTTAACATATGCAAAAGTTCCTTTATGCCAGGATAAAGCTTGTTTTCATATATACCAAGTGGTTGAAATCTTTCTCTGAAATAGGCAACTGCCAGATTTGCTTTTTCCTGGTCATAGCCAAGCTTATGAGTAAAAGAATCCCATAATGGAGGACCTAAAAAACTCATCAGAAAATTTTCCTCAGGCTGTTCCTCCCCTAATTTATCAAATGCATATCTCAAGGATTTAAAGATACCATCCTTTGAATCAGTAATTGTTCCATCAAGATCAAATAATATATTATTATAATTGGTTTTTAACATTGTTAACCCTTTCCCCTATACTAAAGCTACAGCCACAATAATCCTGTCTGTACATGCCGACCTCCCGGCTAATTATTACAGATTCCTGATATCCTCCTGCTTTTTTAAAGTCACTTGGCAAATACTTGATTTTCCCAAGGTATTTATTTTCTATTTCTTTGCCAATTAAGTTGATCACCTGACTGTCCTTATGGGGACTTACAGATAAGGTTGTTGTAAAATACTCAAAACCTTCAGCAAGAGCCACCAAAGCTGTTTTATACAGCCTCATTTTAAAGCATTCCTGACACCTTGACCCACCTTCAGGTTGATTTTCCAACCCTTTAATTTGCCTATAAAAGCTTTCTGGTTCATAATCACCTATTAGATAGGGTATATCTAGTTTATTTAGGTATCCAGCTTGTTCTTCTTTTCTTCTTAAGTACTCTTTCTGTGGAAAAATGTTGGGATTATAGAAGAATACAGTCAACTGAAAATATGGTTTCAGTCTTGCTATTACAGCTGTACTACAAGGTCCACAGCAACTGTGCAGAAGTAGTTTTGGCTTTTTTCCTTCTAATTCTGCTATCTCTTTTTCCATTAACCTTTGATAATTAATTTTCATTGCCCCACCAATTGTCATAGATTTGTTTTAAAACTTCTTCTCTTGCAAGAATTTCCAGCAACTTAAAGGCAAATTCAGGAGCAGTTCCTGGGCTAATAGAAGTAACAAGGTTTTTATCTACTACAACATTTTTATCGCTGATATAGTATTTTTCCGTGTCAGTATTTTCCATCTCTTGTTGAACACTTGGATAACAGGTAAATTTATAGCCATCAAGGAGCTTAAATTTATCCAGCACCAAAGGACCTGCACAAATAGCAGCTATATAAATAGCTCTATCCATGGCTTTTGTTAGAAAATCCTTAGCTGAAGGAGAAGAAATGATCCTCTTGACTCCTCCCATTCCACCTGGAACAACAATTAATTGCTGTTTAGTGAGATCATTATCATCCAGGAGTGAGTCACACTGTATTTCTAGATTTCTTGCACTACTTACAACTAAAGCTCCAGTTACAGATACTAGTTCTACATCTAGCTTGCCTCGCTTTAGAATATCGTAAACAGTTATTGCTTCAACTTCCTCGAATCCAGTTCCAATCAATATACTAATCATTTAAAAATTCCTCTCTGTAGTAAACATTTTCCAAGATAAGACCCTTGGCTTTTGCTGTTTTACCTAAATCCTTTCTATCTTTGCTAAGAAAGGCTTTATTGAATATTTCAGGTTCATAGGTATTTCTACCTATATCCAAAAGAGTCCCTACTATTATTCTAACCATATTATGGAGAAATCCATCTCCTTCTATGCATATTTCGATTATACCATTAGTTTTTTCCTCTAATTCAGCTAAAAAAATATTTCTGATACAGTTTTCAACTGCAGAATACCTGGAGGCATATGCTGAAAAATCATGCTTGCCCCTAATTAACTTGATACCTGCCTTCATCCTATCAATATTAAGCTTATATGGATAATGTAGTGCAAAAGGTATCTGAGTCAAGATAGGTACTCTGTTATTATCAATAAGATATTTATAGCGCTTTTTTACACTACTGTATTGGATATGAAAATCTTCATTCTCATTTATTGCATATGACTTATAGGCTCTTATATCCTTTGGTAAAGCATTATTTAAAATATATACATATTTATCTTGCTCTATTGGCTTAAGTTCTTTAAACTGTATCATTTGGGCCAAAGCATGAACACCACGATCTGTCCTGCTGGCTCCAATTACCTTTACATTTTCTTGAAAAACTCCAGATAAAGCCTCTTCTACAACAGACTGAATTGTGTTCTTAGTATGTTTTTGTTTTTGAAAGCCTTCATAAGCAGTTCCTATATAGCCTATTTTTACAATAATATGTCTGGACATCAGAAGACAACACTCCTTATACCTACAAATATTGTTAAGACCAGGAAGAACAATAATATCAGATAGTCATTAAGCTGTAGTCTTTGTTCTCTGAATCTGGTTCTACCTTCATCACCT
Organism: Fusobacteriota bacterium; assembly: GCA_022615965.1. GTDB lineage: Bacteria > Bacillota > TC1 > TC1 > TC1 > WTXA01. Next base: position 3,601 of record JAKEGG010000008.1, on the reverse strand, counting down.
CTATAGCCCCTGGCTTCCATAGCCATAGCCAGTTCATCAGCTCTGGTAAAGGCACTTATAAATAACGGTATTAATACGGGAATCAGTGACTTAGTTTTTTTTATTATATTCCCTGATTCAAAATCTGCGCCTCTGGCTTTTTGAGCTTTCATTATTTTATCAGTTTCATCTATTAAAGTCGGTATAAATCTTAATGCTATACTCATCATCATTGCAATTTCATGTGCTGGTACCTTAAGCTTTTTCAAGGGATTTAACAAGCCTTCGATCCCATGGGTCAGGTTGATCGGGGAGGTTGTTAACGTTAAGAGTGAGGTGAAGATTATCAGAAATATTATTCTGGTTGACATAAAGGCTGCCAAAGCCAAGCCTTCTATAGTTAATTTGAAAAATAAAAACTGAAAAATAACCTCACCACTGGTAAAAAAGGCGTTCATTATTATTGTTAAAACGATTAAAGGTAATATAGGTTTTAGACCCTTTAAAATCTTAGCTACAGGTATCTTGGATAAATAAATGCTTATTGCAGTAAGTGCTAAAACATATATGTATTCATAGTAATCTTTGATAAAAAATATACCTATCATAAAAAGCATAGAAACAATTATCTTGGTTCTTGGGTCCAGCCTATGAACCAAGGAATCCTTATATATATATTGGCCAATGGTTATATCTTTAATCATTCTTATCTCCTAACAAATTAAAAATAACCTCTGCTAGTTCTTTTAAATCAATCGCTTTTATTTCACCTCGATAGAGACCTTGTTTTTTAAGATCTTCTAGCACTTCTACTGAAAATGGAACTCCAAGACCTAGCTCTCTTAATTCAGTAGTTTTAGAGAAAACTTCTAGGCCACTGCCCTCCATGACAATCTTACCTTGGCTCATAACATATATATATTCTGAAAATAGATAGATATCATCCATGTTATGAGATACAAAAAAAACTGTTAATTTTCTTGTTTCCTTGATTTTAAACAGAAGAGCAAGTAGATCTTTTTTACTTTTAGGATCAAGACCTGCTGTTGGTTCATCTAATACCAGAACATCTGGATCCATAGCAATAACTGTAGCAATGGCAACTTTCCTCTTTTGACCCCCTGAAAGCTCGTAAGGTGATCTATCCTTATATTCTTCATAATCTAGTTCCAAATCAGCCATAGCCCTTTTAACTGCAGCTTCAATCTCCTGTTCCTTCAAACCAATATTTTTAGGACCAAATGCAATATCCTTAAAAACCGTTTCTTCAAAAAGCTGATCCTCAGGATACTGGAATACCATACCGACTTTTTTCCTGATATCCTTTAAATTTTTACTTTTATTATTAATAATATAGTCATCGATTTTAATCTGTCCTTTTTGCGGCAAAAGCAGTGCATTAAGATGCTGCATCAAGGTTGATTTTCCAGAACCAGTATGTCCGATGATACCTATAGCTTTGCCAGACTCTACCTGGAGGCTGATGTCAAAGATACCAAATGAGCTTAGCTCTTTATCTTCTATATCATATTTATAGCTTATTTTATCTAATATAATTCCCATATTTTACGTACCAATTCTTCCTTAGTTAATAAGCAATCCCCAAGTTCAACACCTATTTTTTTAAGATGATCCTGTAACAAGGCTGCTTTTGGCAGCTCCAGTCCTATCTTAAGTAGCATTTCTTTCTGTTTAAATACCTCTTTTGGTTGACCAGATATCACGATTCTGCCCTTATCCATTACTACTACCTTATCGCTATATACTACCTCATCCATGTAGTGGGTGATCAAAATGATGGTGATTTTATCTTCCTTGTTTCTTTTTCTTAGAACTTCAATTACCTCTTGTCTGCCTTTGGGATCAAGCATAGAAGTAGGCTCGTCAAGAACTATATATTCAGGTTGCATAGCTAATACTGCACCAATAGCACTCCTTTGCTTTTGTCCTCCAGAAAGCTTATGTGGTGGTCTTTTCAGATATTCTTCCATACCCACTTTTAAAGCAGCATCCTGTATCCTATCTTCCATCTCATTTCCTGGAACCCCGATATTTTCCAGACCAAAGGCAATATCTTCTTCAATAGTACCACCTATAAACTGATTATCAGGATTTTGAAAAACCATTCCAACCATATTTCTGATTTTCCAAATATTATCATCATTTTTTATTTGAATGCCATCAACTTCAATTTTACCAGATTGAGGCACTATCAAACCGTTTAGATGTTTGGCAAAGGTTGATTTGCCAGAACCATTATGACCGATAATAGACACAAAAGAACCCTTTTCTATATTTAAATTTATATCTTCGAGGGTTATGACACCCTTGCCGTTGCTTTTCATATATCGATGGTTTAAATTGCTTATTTTAATCACTTTTTATCTCCTCTTAGCCTAACCCTTATTATATCAAATATTCACCTTTATTGCCTTAATTATTAAAATAAAAGACAGATGATTTATCATCTGTCTTCTAGTGTACTGCATCTTCTCCATCAATTTTAGTTCGTTCTTTAATTAATATTTCCTGAATTCCTGCCCATGATTTTTTTCTGATATCATAAATTATATTACCAGCTTCATCATAGCCTCTTTCAAGAAGAATAAGTTTTTCTCTTATTTCCCATATTTTATCTAAATCAGTTGCCTTGATTTTCATTTCATCTTTGTTAATAATAAGTTTTAAATAATCAGCATCGACATAAGCTCTAACAACTTTTCCTCTTTGTCCAGAATACTCTCCTTCGTTATAGACATGTTCTATTTCTTTTATTTCCTTTAAAAAGACTGTTCTAGTATAAACATCTATATCAGCTTTTTTTTCAAAGCCTAAATTTTCTGCCACAGGGTCTGCTGTAATCAGTTTAGCCTTATTGCTTCCAACTTCCAGAAAATAGCACTCTAAACCTTTATAGATGCCGTAGTTTCCTTCTATCACCACCTCTGTTTCTCCTTTATTCATTTTGGTAGTAGTTAAAAAGTTTTTTGCATTGTTATAGATTAAACTTGAATCAATACTCAAAGAAATAATCGGTCTTGAAGCAGCAAATTCTTTGTTTTTATCTATAATTTCTTTATTTTGCAAATGATCTTTTTTATTAAAAACAATGACCTTTGCTTTGTTACCTCTGAATCTGTTGATTTCAATAGCCTTATCTGGATCAATAATTTCCAAGAAAACATAGTTATCAATATTGCTAAGTTTAGGTTTTTTTAATGCTACGTCCTGTCTGATTTCCCATAGATCCTTTAATTCTTTTATATTGATTTCCTTTATTGCTGTTTTATCTTTAAATATCTTGAAGTTGTTTTTTAATAGCTTGCTTTTATATTCTTCATCAAATCTATTGCTAGTAGATATTTCAATTTTAATCAGATTTGATTCTTTCGAGATAACACTCAATCTGCCTCTAAAGCCTTTATGGCTTCCTTCATAGTATTTATAGTGAAGGTCATTAACTTCAGTTATTGGTACTTCCAAGTAGCTATATAGTTTTTTATCATTTTTTTTGAATTTTGATTTTTTTCCTTCATGATATAGTTTGACAATTATTTTACTATTAAACTCAATCAGATATTCTTTATTTTTAAATTTACCATAATAACCCTGAGGCTTGATC
>JAKEGG010000036.1 GCA_022615965.1 Fusobacteriota bacterium | reverse complement strand
CCTTTAAAAATGAGAGCTTTAAAGCTAGGTAAGAAAAATTAATAATTGATAAGGGAAAGAAGGTTATTTATTAATGGAAAAGAAAAAAATCGATGTTAAAAAGCTGGCTTTAGCTGGTGTGCTAATGGCTTTGGTAATAGTTTCAATATTATTTATCAAAGTGCCGATTCCTTATGGCTATGCTCATATTGCTGATAGCTTTATTTTAGTTAGTGGTGTATTAGGTCCTTTCTATGCTTTTGTAGTAGGTGGAATCGGGGCAATGATCGCTGACATTATTGTTGGCTATCCTGTGTATGCTCCTTGGAGTCTGGTGGTTCATGGTTTACAAGGTATTGCTATGGCTTTATTGTTGTTAAAACTAAAAAAACCTAATTATTTTATCTTCTTTATTGCAAGTATGGTCGTGAGCACATTTACTGTTGTTGTTGGTTATGCTATAGCTGAGTTGGCGATTTCTGGTACTGTAGCTGCTGCTTTGGCAACTTTACCAATCAACTTGCTTCAAGTGTTTATTGGTTCGATCATTGGTACTGCCTTGTATGCGGTTTACAAGAATTTCATTCAAAAGCTGATTGCTCCAGAAGAAGAATAATAATCAATACAGATGATTAAAATCCATATATTAATTAAGAAAAGCTAGAAATAGCTTTTCTTTTTTTGAAAAAAAAGTAAAATTTGTTAAATAATATTGACCAGTACAACATATATCAAGTATAATATTATCAATATAACAGACAGGAGGAATAATAATTGAAAAAGAAAGCTATCAACTTATTTATGCTAACAATAATATCCCTATCTCTGATTTTTAATTTCGGAGGAATGCTAAGGGCGGAGGGAACTACTGCAGAAGTAACTGACCTACAACAAATTGAAAATGTAATTATGGAAGAAACAGGGCAAAAGTTGGAACAGTCTCTAATTGAAGATAAACTTGAAGAAGAGATAAAGGCTACTACCAGTGCCGAAACCATAGAAGTAATCATGCCAGAAATCAAAACAGAAGAAATCTTTGTAAATACATTGGAAGAAACAAATTTATATGGCTATGTTTGGGAGGAAGAATTTGATTCTTCAACTATGACAATGGTAAGCCATCTTTATAAGATATCTATACCTGATGGATCCAAAACCTTAATTAAGAGCTATAGCGAATTTGATGGTTATGAAGTTAATTTTACACATGGTATGTATTCATCTGAAGTCATTGGCGATAAACTTTACATGACAAATCACACAGAAGTAAAGGAAACAGGCTATCAGAAAGCTCTTTACGTTGTAGATACAGTAACAGGTGATATTGCCAGAATTGCCAATATCACAGGTACTGGAACTGATGAAAGATTACACAGCATGACCTATGATCCAATTACAAAAAAAGCATTCCTACTTACCGATTATGCCATTGGACATGATGAACAAGTCACAGCATTATATACTTTGGATTTAACTACAGGAGAAGCTACTAAGGTAGCAGAAATTTCAGAAGATAATTTAATTACTATAGCATTTAATTCCAAGGGAGAATTATATGGTATCGGCTCAGTAAATATTGATGGCAATGACAATCTGTATTTAGTTAATAAAACTACAGGGGAACTTACTTTGATAGGAGCTACAGGTTTAGATTTAGAATCTTTTTGCGAAATGAAATTTGATAAGTCAACTGATCAGCTATATGGGGTTATTCCAGATTATGAAGATGAACAAATTGGACTATACCAAATTGATACAACCACTGGATTAGCAACATTATTAAAAGATCTTGGGGATGAAACCTGGCCTCTTACTTTTGCTCTTCCTGAAGGATCAACAGCTGAAAGCTCAGGTCAATATGCAAATTCAGCAATTTTACCTCAAACGGGACAGAATACTATTATGATTCTTGGAATGGGAATTATGCTTTTGGGAACAGGGGTTATATTGATTTTTAAAAAACTAAATAAAAATTAACAGAAAGACTAAAAAGCCTTCAGACCAATAACTTGGTATGAAGGTTTTTTTAATTACGACAATAACCTTCTCAAAGGATTTGAAGGGAGTTTTTAAGGTAAAAACAGCTGAATTATGATATAATAGTAAAGATGAAGCAACAGACAAAATAGGTACTTTATTAAAAGGAGAATGAGATAGATGGACGACCAGAACAAGGTTCAGGGAACTAACTACGATGCCAGCCAGATACAGGTGCTGGAAGGACTTGAGGCAGTAAGAAAAAGACCAAGCATGTACATCGGAAGCACCAGCTTAAGAGGATTACATCACCTGGTTTATGAAATAGTAGATAACAGCATCGATGAAGCTTTAGCAGGATATTGTACAGATATCGAAGTAATCATTGGTTCAGACAACGAGATAACCGTATCAGATAATGGCAGAGGAATACCGGTAGATATTCATCCGAAGATGAAAAAGCCAGCAGTAGAAATTGCCTTAACAGTACTACATGCAGGAGGTAAGTTCGGAGATGGAGGCTATAAGGTTTCAGGAGGACTCCATGGGGTAGGTATGTCAGTAGTAAACGCTCTTTCAGAAAGCCTGGAAGTACAGGTCAAAAGAAATGGCAACATCTACCAGGAAAAATTTTCCAGAGGTAAGGTTACTGAAGGTCTGACTATCATCAAAGAAGGTATAGAGGGAACAGGAACTAGTATTACCTTCAAGGCAGATGGAGAAATATTTGAAGATACAGTATATGACTTTTTGACATTAAGCCACAGGATGAGAGAACTATCCTTCCTGAACAGAGGCATAACCATAATCTTAAGAGATGACAGAACCGGAGTAGAAGAAAAATTCCATCATGAGGGTGGAATACTGGATTTTGTTAAACACTTGAACAGGAATAAAGAACCGTTATTTAAGCCACCTGTGTATATCAGTGGAGATAAAGATGATGTAGAGGTAGAAATAGCTTTCCAGTATCATGATGGTTATGTAGAAAACCTTCTTTCCTACACTAACAACATCCATACTACAGAAGGTGGAACCCATGAGGTAGGCTATAAGACCGCCTTAACCAGAGTTATAAACGACTATGGACGTAAAAAAAACCTGATCAAAGAAAAAGAGGACAACCTATCTGGCGATGATATCAGAGAAGGCTTAACTGCAGTAATCAGCGTCAAGGTTTTAGAGCCTCAGTTTGAAGGGCAAACAAAAACCAAGCTAGGGAACAGCGAAGTAAGAGGAATCGTTGAATCTATTGTCGGTGAACAAAT